>BBEG01000662.1 GCA_001312645.1 Rhodococcus sp. JCM 9791 | reverse complement strand
CCATCTGGCTGGCACGCCGAGGCTGGATCGCGACCGGAATCGACATCTCCCCACTGCCGTCCGCCGCGCCACCGACGCTGCGCGCGCCGGCGGAGTTCCCGACGACCGAATCCGATTCGTCGCGGCAGACCTGTCGAGTTGGCACGAAGACGGCAGTTACGACCTTGTCGCCGCGTCCTTCCTGCATTCGCCCGTCGAGTTTCCGCGCACCGACGTGCTTCGCCGCGCCGCCGGACTCGTCGCGCGGAACGGGCACCTCGTGATCGTCTCGCACGCCGCGTTCCCACCGTGGGCCGATGCCGACGCACGCGAAGGACACGGCGACCATCGGTTCCTCAGTCCGCAGGAAGAGATCGAGGCACTCGACCTGGAACCGAACCGATGGGAGGTGCGGATCGCCGAGACCCGCGAACGTGAGGCCATCGGCCTGATGGCACACAAGCCGTGCTCGAGGACACCGTCGTGGTTCTGCAGCGACTCTGAGCGAATCGGGAGGGCGAGGTCCGGCGGCAGCTTCGCGCTATGTGATGCGACCTGCACAGAATGCGTTGATCGAACGCCTCCGAGAACTGCTCGCAGGCGGGTCGGTGACGCGCGAGGTATCGATGTTCGGTGGTCGCGCGTTCATGGTCGACGAGAAAATGGTCGTCAGCGCGCTGAAGGACGGTGGCCTGCTGGTTCGCGCTGCCGCAGACCGACACGACGAACTCCTCAGCAAGCCCGGAGCGACGCAGGCCGAAATGGGCGCCGGACGCACGATGGGCCCCGGCTGGATCGACGTCGCTGCAGAGGCGATCCTCGACGACGAGAGCTTGTCGTACTGGGTCGCGATCGCAATGGACCACAACCGGCTCGTGACCGGGAAGTAGAGATCACAGCGCGTACCGGCGCACGGCCTCGGGACGCATGACGATCCGAACCTGTTCGGCGGCCAGGATTTCGGCGAGATCGGCGGCACGGGCCGGATCACCGATGTCCCAGTAACGAGCGGCGAGGCGGGAACACAACTCGTGCGCTCCCTCGGGTACGACCGTGGCGCGGCCGGCAACCGAAATCCAGCGTTCGCGTTCACCGACCGGGGCGGCGACGACGATCGAGGCCCAGGGATCGCGTTGCAGCCGCCGTACTTTCAGGGAGTCAGGGGCGGTGAAGATCTCGATGTCGCCCTCATCGGTGGCCTCGAACCACACCGGTCGGGGCTGCGGGTGCTGTCCTCCGGACACCGTCAGGAACCCGTGGAGCGGGCGACGGAGGAACTCGAGGTCCTTGCCGGTCAGCGAACCGGCAGCGGTGCTCATCGTGATGTCGTTGACCATGAAGTCGAGTGAACGCCACCCGACTGGACGAATCCATGGGTGATAGGCCGGATTACCTGTGTGATCGTCTAATCTCGACGTCGTGGACATATTCGGTGATCTCTTCCGGGAGGTGCGGGCACATGGCTCGCTGTTCGGAAGCTCCACACTGTCGCCGCCGTGGGCATTGCACTTCGTAGACGGTGCACCGCTGACGTTGTGCACCGTTCTCGGCGGGTCGGGCTGGATCGTCACAGACCGTTGCCCGCCCGAGCCGCTCGGCGATCACGAGACGATAGTCGTGCGGGGCCCTGGGACCTTCACCTTCGTGGACGACCTCGATACCCCGGCGGAACCGATCGCGTGTGGTGAGCATTGTGCGGCGCCCGAGCAGGGCGGCACTCGACATCGGCGAGGCTGGAAGGACTCCGGCGACAACAGCGGGACAACACTGATCGTCGGCGCGTACCCGGTGCACGGCGAGATCAGCCGCCGGCTACTGGACGAACTCCCTGTCGTGCTGCGCGTGTGCGCCGGAGGCACAGGAGATGCTGTGCTCGACCACCTTGCAACCGAAGCTCCGCCGACGTTCCCGGCCAGCAGGTGGTGCTGGACCGACTACTGGACTGGTTGCTGGTGTGCACGCTGCGCGAGTGGTTCGACCGGCCCGGCGG
>BBEG01000661.1 GCA_001312645.1 Rhodococcus sp. JCM 9791 | reverse complement strand
TGCTCACCGCCGCCCGCGACACCGACCTCGACGCGTTCGCCCACGCCACGGTGCCGTTCGAGCAGGTCGTCGACGCACTCGGATTCAGCCCGTTCAGCGTGATGCTCGCGTACGATAACGTCGACGTCCCCGACCTCGAACTTCCGGGCCTCACCGTGCGGGCACAGGAAATCGGCTCGGCTCGCGCACGGTTCGACCTCGAGATCTCGATGCGCGCCATGCAAGATGGATCGCTGACGGGCCGGCTCTTCTACGACACGACACTGTTCGACCACACGACCATCACCACGTGGTCGGAACGTCTCAACACGGTGTTCGAGCACGTCGCGCAGCACCCTACCCGGCCGGTGAGCGACGTCGACCTCGGTGCTGTTCCGGTGACGGTCGCCGAATCCGGACCCGAAGCGACCTTCGCGAGATCATCGAACGATCCGCGGCGCGCGTCGTCGAACCCGGCGGCGAACCGCTCCGCATCGCGACTGCCGCCCGGCCGCTGGCGTGGTCGCTGCTCGACAGGGGTGTGGGAGCCGAAGACCGCGTTGCGGTGATGGTGCCGCGCTCGTCTGCTCGGTGATCGCGGCCGCAGCGGTAACCCTCACCGGTGCTGCGTTCGTGCCCGTCGACCCTGCTCAGCCTGCCGCGCGAATCATCGCTCTGCTCACCGACTCCGGCGTCCGGTACGCCATCGCCGGCCCCGACGTGCCTGTGCCGTCGGGAGTGGAAATCGTGCCGTTCACGCTCGACGGCGACACCCGTGAGATCACCGACGCCGACCGCGCGCGTCCGGTGCATCTCGACAATCTCGCTTACCTCGTTTACACATCCGGGTCGACGGGTAAGCCGAAGGGCGTGGCGGTCGCGCACCGCGGACTCGGGCCGCTCGCACAGTCGTTCGTCGAACGTTTCGCACTCCACGACGACGCCCGCATCCTGCACTTCGCGAACCCCGCCTTCGACGGCGCCGTCCTCGAACAGGTGATGGCGCTGACGGCGGGCGGAACTCTTGTGGTGGCACCGCCCGATCTGTTCGGCGGCGACGAGCTACTCGAACTGCTTCGTGGTGAACGCATCACGCACTGGTTCACCACGCCGTCGGTGCCACCCAGCTCGACCCGGCCGGACTCGACCACCTCGAAGTCCTCGCGTGGGTGGCGAGATGTGGCCGGACGAGACCGCGGCGCGGTGGTCGCCCGGCCGCGCCATGCTGAATGTGTACGGGCCCACCGAAACCACGGTGATCGCCACCTCCAGCACACCGCTGCAACCCGGCGCCAAGCTCACCATCGGCACCGGGCTCGTCGGAGTCACCGCGGCGGTGCTCGATCACTGCCTCCGGCCCGTGCCCGACGGCGTGACCGGCGAGCTGTATCTCATGGGGCAGGGCGTGGCCCGCGGCTATCTCGACGCCCCTGCCCTCACCGCGGAGCGTTTCGTCGCGGATCCGTTCGGTGGTGGACGCATGTACCGCACGGGCGACCTCGTGCGCTGGACCCGCGACCACGCCCTCGAATTCGTGGTCGCGCCGACCATCAGGTCAAGATCCGCGGTTTCCGCATCGAACTCGGCGAAATCGACACCGTCCTGCACGACCACCCGGACGTGCGCACCGCCGTCACCCTGGTTCGTGAGTACACAGCCCGGGACAGCGCGCTCGCCGCCTACGTGCACAGCCCCGACACGCAGCTCGACGGACGCGCGATCCGCGACTGGCTCGCCTCGCGCCTGCCGCGACACATGGTGCCCGCCACCGTCACCGTGCTCGACGCGGTGCCGCTCACCAGCACCGGCAAGATCGACCGTGCCGCGCTGCCCGATCCCACAGGTGAATCCACCGCTCATCAGGGTTCCGGAGCGTCACCGAAGAACTCGTCGCGGGGATCGTCGCCGACGTGCTGGGCGTGCCTGCCGTCTCGGGCGACGACGACTTCTTCGCGGTCGGCGGGAACTCGCTCCTGGCCACCACCCTCGCGGCCCGCC
>BBEG01000660.1 GCA_001312645.1 Rhodococcus sp. JCM 9791 | reverse complement strand
GTCCTCCTCAACGGCAGGGATCAGCTGTCTCTCGCGGGTCACCACAAACGACGCCCACCAATGGCCGAGCGAATCACGCGTGATGCGCACACTCGACGGCTCCGACGGCAACTCCCGCGACCACACCACCGGCATACTCACACCCTTGGGCAACACCAGCTGCCCGTCGCGGATCCGGAAACCCCGTTGGGTGTATTCCAGCGACGGCAAGGTTTTCTTCCGCGCCTTGTATCGGGGGCGACCGCGGCCTTTGACGGTGAACGAGGCATCGAGTGCCTGCGTGAACGTGCGGAGCATCTGCTGCTGCGCGACCTGGGAGCGTCCCGCAGCCACGCCGAGTGTGTCCGGGCTTCGGTCAACAGCTTTCCGAGTTTCGCGAAGTTCGGCTTCCGGCCGGTCTTCTGTTGGTGGACGGCTTCGTTCCACAGGAATCGGCAGCGGTGCCATTCTTGCATCAGGCGCGTTCCGCGATAGCGCCCGGCCGCAGCCGGTAGTTGTAGCGCACCACCTCGGTCCCCATACCCGGCACCGTATCCGGACCCACCGACAAGGTTTCTCGACCCGACACGGTTGCATTGAGCAACCCTTCTACAGGAAGGAGGACGGCGCTTCCTCTCCCTCGTGAACGAGGGAGTATCTGCGCCGAACACCAGATGACCGACGAGAACCCGGCCGTCGCATCGGCGACTACCGAGACCGGCGAATCGGATCACGGGCCCACAAACCGCTCTGGAAAGGGACGGGTCGTGTCCGTCGCGGTGATCGTGCTGCTGGCCGTCGTCGCGGGCTTCTTCGGATTCCGGTGGTGGCAGGCAGCGCAGACCGAGTCGTTGCGTACCGAGCGGTCGATGCCGCTCGTGAGTACGCGACGACCCTGGGCACCTACGACTACCAGTCGTTCGACGATTCACTCGAGGCGGTAGCTGCGGCTTCCACCGAGGAGTTCGCGGCGAAGTACTCGGGGGTCGCCGGCGACCTGCGTGGACTCGTCGAGAACGGGCAGGGTTCGTCGGTCGCGACGGTCTCGCATGCCGGACTCGAGACGCTCGACGGCGACACCGCCACGGTGCTGGTGTTCCTCGACCAGGACGTTACGAACGTCGTCGTCCCCGAGGGACGAACCGACGCAACGAGGTTCCTCATCACCTTGAAGCGCATCGACGATACGTGGATGCTCGACGGCGCCGACGCGAAGTAGCGACCCCGAACCGGAAAGAGGAGCACCCAAGACCCTGTTGCATCGTATGAGAATCCGACTATCTTGAATCGGCAGGATGATTTTCCCGATTCAGAATCCGGGTCGGATTCTCAGGTGCGACGAGGTAGGCGATGCGCTTCATCTTCCATTACCCCGAGATCAGCGGCTCCGACGGCGATGTTCTCGATCCGGGTCCACTGCGCGATGTTGCCGTCGCGGCCGAGCGGGCCGGGTTCGATGCCCTCTCTTTCAGTGAACATCCGGCGCCGGGTGCGAAGTGGCTCGACCGCGGCGGGCACCAGACGCTCGATTCGTTCGTAGCCCTCGGATACGTGGCCGCCGCGACCGAACGACTCAGGCTGCTCACCTATCTCGCAGTGGTGCCCTACCGCAATCCGTTCCTGCTCGCGAAGGGTGCTGCCACACTCGACAAGCTGTCCGGCGGACGGTTCACCCTCGGCATCGGAACCGGCTACCAGAAGCGTGAATTCCACGCACTCGGCGTCGACTTCGACGAGCGCAATGCTCTCTTCGACGAGGCTCTCGACGTGCTCCCTCTGCACTGGAGCGGCGAACCCTTCTCATATCAGGGGCGGCATTTCAGTGCGCAGGACATCATCGCCCGCCCTCGCCCCGTCCAGGATCCGATCCCGATCTGGATCGGAGGCAACTCCGCACTGACCAGACGACGCGTTGCCCAACGCGCTCAGGGCTGGATGCCGATGTCCGGCGGCGCGACCCTGAGCACCACGGCGCGCACGGCAGCACTCGGCCCGGTCGAG
>BBEG01000659.1 GCA_001312645.1 Rhodococcus sp. JCM 9791 | reverse complement strand
CGCGGTGGCACGCTGCTCGTAGGCGCGCTGTCGGCACGACTGGCGGCAGTAACGGCGCCGACGTCCCGTCCCGACCTCCGGCACCGGTCGCCCACACCACAGACAACTCGCTGGTCTGCGCTCCCGTCCGGCCATAGGGTGACACGTTACCGAGCGCGGAACCCGTGCCGGTAAACTGGCAGATCGGCCGTGCCCCCGGTTCGGGAACGGATTCGGCCCCGCCGACGTTGACATGGTGTGGACGTGGGCATCGCCGGCACACGCCGCATCGGTGCCGGGACCCACCGGGCGGAGCATTACGAGAGAGGACACCACCATGGCAGATCGTGTACTGCGAGGCAGCCGACTCGGAGCGGTGAGCTACGAAACCGACCGTGACCACGACCTCGCGCCGCGTCGGATGGCACGCTACCGCTGCGACAACGGCGAAGAGTTCGACGTGCCGTTCGCCGACGAAGCCGAGATCCCCGGGACCTGGATGTGCAAGAACGGTCTCGAGGCACCCTCATCGAGGGGGCCGCACCCGAGCCGAAGAAGACCAAGCCGCCGCGCACCCACTGGGACATGCTGCTCGAACGCCGCTCGGTGGAGGACCTCGAGGATCTGCTCAAGGAACGCCTCGACCTGATCAAGAGCAAGCGGCGCGGCTGAACGACCCACCGGGTGCAACCACCCCGGGCCTGCGCAACCGGCGATGCCGTTGCGGGAATTGTTTCCCGCAACGGCATTTCCTTTTCCCGCCGATGCCGGACCCGGTCGGATCGCGGACACGCCACAAAAAAATCGAATGGCGGGCACCCGTGACGATCGGCGTGTAATTATGGGCGAACCCGCCGGACGAGAACCGTCGGCAGCTCCACCGTCACATCACACACCGATCAACCGGCGATCATCCGGTCGGGCAGCACCCCGGGGGTGAATACACGTGAACGACAACGACACCGTCACCGGCAGTGAAATCAACACCGTCACCGACCCCGAGGCCGCGCTCGAGGCGTTGCGCGTCGAACTCGATCGCGTCGACCGGGCGCTGCTCGACGGCGTCCGCGACCGGCTGGCACTGTGCACGCGCGTCGCCGAACTCAAACAACGACACGACATTGCGGTGCTGCAACCCGGCCGTATGCAACTCGTGCAGCGCCGCGCCCGCGACTACGCCGACCACCACGGACTGTCCACCGAGTTCGTGCGCGAACTCTACGACCTGCTGATCGGGGAGGCGTGCCGGGTCGAGGACCTCATCGTCGGCGACCGCGAGAACACCTCGTCGGACCACCTGGACGCCACCGCGTCCGTCGAGCGCCGGAGCTGACCGCGTCATGTCAGCGGCTGCCCCCTCCGGCCCCGGGTCGTCGTCACACCTCGACCCGTCCACCCCGCCGGTCCGCACACTGCTCGTGGACAACTACGACTCGTTCACCTACAACCTCTACAGCCTCCTTACCCGTGTCAACGGCACACCCCCGATCGTGGTCACCAACGACACCTCCTGGGACCGGGTCCGCACCCTCGACTTCGACAACGTCGTCATCTCCCCCGGTCCCGGCCGCCCGGACCGCGAACGCGACTTCGGGATCAGTGCCCGTGCCCTCACCGAACTGCCTGTCCCCATCCTCGGAGTGTGCCTCGGCCATCAGGGGCTGTGTCATCTGTTCGGCAGCGCCGTGGTCCGCGCCCCGAGCCGGTGCACGGCCGCACCAGCGACATCCTGCACGACGGGACCGGTCTGTTCGCCGGGATCCCGTCCCCGTTCACCGCCGTGCGCTACCACTCGTTGATCGTCGAGCAGGTCCCCGACGAGTTCGAGGTCCTCGCCCGTACCGGCGACGGGTTGCTCATGGCCGTCGCGCATCGCCACCGCCCCCTGTTCGGGGTGCAGTTCCACCCCGAATCCATCGGCACCGACTACGGATTCGAACTGCTCGACAATTTCCGCGCCACCACCACTACCCGTGCGCACACCCGCAACGCGCCGCCGCCCCG
>BBEG01000658.1 GCA_001312645.1 Rhodococcus sp. JCM 9791 | reverse complement strand
CGATCTGACCGATCTTGTTCACGACGTCCTCGTCCATCAGTCGCGACCTACCTCGGTCTCGAACCGGAGGTCGTCGACCCGGAACTCGGCGATCTCGGCGACGAGGACTGAAGATCGCCATGAACTGAACGCGGCGAAGGCCGGGCACTCGGTCACCCGAGCACCCGGCCTTCGTTCTGCATCGCGTCCGGACACGATTGGATCAAGCCCGTACTCCCCGTACCGGGCCGGACCCGCCGTCAGACGATGCCGCGTTTGAGGCGCCGCCGTTCCCTTTCGGACAGCCCACCCCAAATTCCGAAACGTTCGTCGTGAGCAAGGGCATATTCGAGACACTCGTCACGAACTTCACACCCCAGGCAGATGCGCTTCGCTTCCCGCGTCGAACCACCCTTTTCAGGGAAGAACGCCTCCGGGTCGGTCTGTGCGCACAGTGCACGTTCCTGCCACTGCTCTTCGACGTCCGCCGAATCACCAAATCCTGTAATCAATTGCAGAATTGGTGTGCCACTGTCGGAATCGTCGCAGACACTCTCGACTGCAGTATCGATCCGAGAGATCTCGAAAACTTCGCGCTCGTCGGCCATCCTCCGCCTCCTCACCTGCAGCGCCGCAACTTTCGCGGATCGGGATCTTTCTGCCACCCCCCGAATCTTGCTCGAATGCGACGTCGTCACAATCGATCCCGATCCGGTAACCCGGAATGACACATATGTGATTAGACACGCCGGGCGTGTCGCGGTCAAGCGGAACGGAATTTCTCGCTTACGATCGACGACTTTGCAATTTCTTGGTTTAAGACGGCGCTCGACGGGGTACCACGCGCACCGCATAGGCTGGCCCCGTGAATGTGACTGTATTGGTCGGAGGTGTCGGTGGTGCTCGTTTCCTCACAGGACTGCGAGAACTCCTCGGCATCGCACCGGCTCCGACATCGATCCCGACGCGCCGCATCGGATCACCGCCATCGTCAATGTGGGCGACGACGTGTGGATGCACGGTCTGAGGATCTGTCCCGATCTCGACACATGCATGTACACCCTCGGCGACGGAATCGACACCGAGCGCGGATGGGGCCGAAAGGCCGAAACCTGGAACGCCAAGGAAGAACTCGCGGCATACGGCGCAGACCCCGACTGGTTCGGTCTCGGCGACCGCGACATCGCCACCCACCTCGTCCGCACGCGAATGCTACGCACGGGATATCCGCTCTCCGCCGTCACCGAGGCACTGTGCACGCGGTGGAAGCCCGGCGTGACGTTGCTCCCGGCCTCCGACGACCGCAGCGAGACCCACGTCGTGATCACCAATCCGGCCGACGGCGAGCAGCGCGCCATCCACTTCGAGGAATGGTGGGTGCGTCACCGCGCACAGGTACCCACACACAGCTTCGCTCACATCGCGCCGACGATGCAAAACCCGCACCCGGCGTCCTCGAGGCCATCGAGTCCGCGACGTGGTCGTGCTCGCACCCTCGAACCCGGTCGTCAGCTCGGTGCGATCCTCGCCGTGCCGGGGATCCGCGGCGCACTGCGAACCACGCCGGCAAAGGTCATCGGCCTCTCCCCAGTCGTCGGCGGCAAGCCACTGCGCGGCATGGCCGACGCATGCCTCGACGTGATCGGAGTCGACACCACCGCAGAGGCCGTGGGCCGGCACTTCGGAGCACGCAGCGGCACCGGAATCCTCGACGGCTGGCTCGTGCATTCGACCGATGCCGCCGACATCCCCGGCGTCGAGGTTCGGAGCGTGCCCCTGCTCATGACCGATGTCGACGCGACCGCCGAAATGGCACGTGCCGCACTAGAACTTGCCGGAGTGCAATTGTGATGCCCGCAGACAGCACGACCGACGCCCCTGTGCGTGACCACGCACCCGGCGGTCCCCTCGAGATCCGACCGGTCACCGGGCTACCGGAGTTCCGGCCCGGCGACGACCTCGCAGCCGCACTCGCCGCCGCTGCGCCGTGGCTCGCCGACGGCGA
>BBEG01000657.1 GCA_001312645.1 Rhodococcus sp. JCM 9791 | reverse complement strand
GCCGGCCGCGCGTGAAGATCACCGACGCGCGGCTCTCGTCGGTCTGGGTCGCCGCCGGCTGTCGCTCCTGGACGCGATGCGACGGTAATGGAGTGGGGCTCACGGCGCATCCTCGATAAGATCATCGGGCGGTGCGCCCACGCTGTCGGTGCCGAATTCGGATTTCGATGGGCCGCTCGGGGCCGTCCGTCTTCTCATCATCCTGCGGGCCGACGCCTGCGCACCGACTGGAGTGACCCATGACAGCGCCACCTGCGGATTCATCCTCCGAGCCGAGTACAAAACTGGACGCTGCTGTCCTGAAGATCGCCTCCGTGGTGGTGCTCGGCGCCATCATGTCGATCCTCGACGTCACTGTCGTTTCCGTCGCACTCCCGACCTTCATGTCGGAGTTCCAGGCCTCGTACGCGACGGTCGCATGGACGATGACCGGCTACACCCTCGCTCTCGCCAGTGTGATTCCACTCACTGGGTGGGCAGCTGATCGGTTCGGCACCAAGCGTCTCTATCTCACCGCGCTCGTACTGTTCGTCGCAGGGTCCGTCCTGTGCAGTTTCGCGTGGGACATCACATCGCTGATCGCTTTCCGCGTGGTCCAGGGCTTCGGCGGCGGCATGCTGATGCCGCTCGGCATGACGATCATGACCCGGGCAGCAGGCCCGCAGCGGGTCGGGCGCGTCATGGCGGTTCTGGGTATCCCGATGCTCCTCGGCCCCATCTGCGGACCCATCCTCGGTGGCTGGCTCATCGACGTGGCGAGCTGGCACTGGATCTTCCTCATCAACCTCCCGATCGGTGCCGTCGCGCTGATCACGGCCTTCGTCGTGCTGCCGAAGGACTCACCGCGGAAGTCCGAAGCATTCGACTTCGTCGGCATGCTTCTGTTGTCGCCGGGTCTCGCGCTGTTCCTGTTCGGTGTGTCGTCATTGCCGGAGACCGGCACGGTCGCATCGGCGCGGGTGCTCATTCCCGGCATCGTCGGCATTGTGCTCATCATCGCCTTCGTGTTCCACGGCCTGCGTGCCGTCCATCCGCTCATCGACCTGAAGCTGTTCCAGAACCGGCAGCTCACCTTCGCGGTGCTGACGATGACCGTGTTCGCGATCGGCTTCTTCGGTGCCGGTCTGTTGTTCCCGAGCTACTTCCTGCAGGTGCACGGAGAGTCGACGCTGATGGCCGGTCTGTTGTTGGCCCCGCAGGGACTCGGTGCGATGCTCACGATGCCCATCGCCGGGCAGCTCGTCGACCGCATCGGGCCGGGCAAGATCGTGCTGGTCGGTCTCGTGCTCATCATCGCGGGCATGTCCGTGTTCACGCAGGTCGGCGTCGACACCGGCTATCCGCTCCTGCTCGGGGCACTGTTCGTCATGGGAATGGGCATGGGCTGCACCATGATGCCCACGATGACAGCAGCGTTGCAGACGCTCACCGATCACAGCATCGCGCGTGGCTCGACGCTGATGAACATCGTCCAGCAGCGTCGGGGTCGATCGGCACTGCCACGATGTCCGTGATCCTCACCAGCCGGATCATCGCACCCGAGGGCGCGCCGGAAGGGACGACCGGTCAGCCCGACGCGGAGATGCTCGCGCAGCTTCCGCCCGAGGTGCAGCAGTCCGTCCTAGGGTCGCTTGCCGACGCCTTCGGCGACACGTTCACTGTGGCGATGCTCGTCATGGTGCTCGCTCTGATCCCGGCGGCCTTCCTGCCGCGCAGGAAGTCGGTGCAGCCGATCGAGCCGGGCACAGTCCCGATGCACTGAGGCGTTCGACTGAGGCGGGGCCGTGACGGAGGTCGCGGCCCCGGCCTCGTTCCGGGACTACTCTGAGCGGGATGTGTCAGCGATCGAACGGAAGTGTCGATGAGTAGCAATCTCCCCCCGATGACCCGGCGAGCAGTGCTTTCGAGCGCAGGTACCGCGGTGGCGGCGGGAGCGCTGACTGCGTGCGGAGCGTCGACGTCGCAGGAACCGGAGGCCGAGCCCGTCGCGAC
>BBEG01000656.1 GCA_001312645.1 Rhodococcus sp. JCM 9791 | reverse complement strand
CTCGCACGCCCGAGCCCCTCGCTCGCACCGGTGACGATCGCGGTCCGGCCGCCGAGAATCCGTGTGCTCATCGTGGTTCTCGGGCAGCCCCAGAATCTGCTCGGAAATCACGTTGAGCTGGATCTCCAGGGTGCCCCCGCCGATCAGCAACGACGGCGTCGACAGGTACGCCTTGGCCGCACGGCCTCCCCCGCTGACATCCGTTCCGAGGCTACCGACGGCAGCCTCCGGCCCGAACCATTCGAGCACTTGTGCCGCGACATCCGTGATGTGCTGCGCCGAAGCAGCTTTGAGCACGCTCGCTTCGACACCCGGATCTCGTCCGGACAGGCGCCCCAGCACACTGCGGTGCGCGAGCGCGTCGAGCGCTCCGGTCGTGGAGGTGAGCCGGCCGAGCGCTGGGATCGCATCCTGCCGGATCTCGGGGTCGAGTGTGCGAACCACCTCGATGGGATCGAATCGATCGCGTCCCACGACCGGCGTGCGACCCATCGACACCCGCTCGTTTGCAAGCGTCGTCCGCGCCACCTTCCATCCCTCGCCGGGTGCACCGACGAGATCGGCGTCGGACACGAACACTCCGTCGAGGGTGACTTCGTTGAACATCTCGTCGCCGTTGGCTTCCCGCAGCGGACGTACTTCGACTCCGGGCGTCGACATGTCGACGAGGAAATAGCTGATGCCGCGGTGCTTGGGTGCAGCGCGATCGGTGCGTGCCAGGCAGATTCCCCAGTGGGCCTCGCGTGCCTTCGAATTCCAGACCTTACGGCCGTCGAGTCGCCAGCCACCGTCCACCTTGGTCGCGAACGTGGTCAGCGAGGCCAGATCCGAGCCCGCTCCGGGTTCGGAGAACAATTGACACCAGATGATCTCGCCGCGCAACGTCGGGACGATCAGGCGCTCGCACTGCTCCTCGGTCCCGTACTGCAGGATCGAGGGCAGCGCCCATTCACCGATGACCGTGCTGGGCTGTGTCAGACCGGCACGCTCGAACTCTTCCGCGATGATCAACTGGCCGGCTGTGTCTGCGCCCAGCCCGTACGGGGCGGGGTAGTGCGGCGATACGAGACCGCGGTCGGCGAGCAACACCCGCGCCTTCCCGGCGTCGAGACCTGCGGCCTCGTCGATCGTGCTGCCACCCCGGCTCGAAAGTCCGGGCGGTCCTCGGTGACGAGGGAGGACTCGCGTTCGGTGGTCATCGCCAGCTCGCCCGCCCGGCGGGCCCATTCGTCCTGTGATCCGCCGAGTGCGAGCAGGCTGACGACGCGGCGCCAGTACAGGTGGATGTCGTGTTCCCAGGTGTTGCCGATACCGCCGAGGAGGGTGAGTGCCTCGAGTACCACGTCGACGGCCTCGCGTCGTACCACCGTCGCGGTACGCGCAGCGGTGAGTGCGATCTGCTGCCGGTCGTCGCCGTCCGCGGCCACCGCCGCATCCCACGCCGAATTCGTCATCACCTCGACGCGGATGAACAGTTGGGCGCATTTGTGCTTGATCGCCTGGAACGATCCGATCGGACGGCCGAACTGCTCCCGGATCTTGGCGTATGCAAGGCTCGTCTCCTGCGCCCATCGCGCGACACCCACCGCCTCGGCACACTGCAGGACCGCATTGAGAGCGGCGATCTCGTCGACCCTGGCCCCGAGAATGTTCTGCGCGGGAATTCGTTTCTCGGACAACCGCACCCGGCCAACGTCACGGGTCAGGTCGACACCCTCCTCCCCGAGCCGCTCGACACCCGCATCCGTTGCCGACACGACGAACCAGACCGTCTCCTCCCGGCACCGACCCGCCAGGACGAGGATCTCCGCACCGAGCGCACCGAGCACAGGCACTGTGGTGCCTGAGGCGATCACCTCGTCGCCGTCTCCGTCGAGGGTGACAGTGCCCGGTGCGAGCCCCAGCGCACCCGTCGTACCGGATGCGAATCGCGGCAGCAGCGTCGTGCGCGCGCATCGGTGCCGTGGGACGAGATCACAGCGCTTGCACTGACCGTGGGCAGCAGCGGTCCC
>BBEG01000655.1 GCA_001312645.1 Rhodococcus sp. JCM 9791 | reverse complement strand
GCCTACGGACACGCCGCGGCCGTCCTGGCCTCCTCGAACAACGGATGCGGACTGGCCTGGACCACCCTCGCGGGAATCGGCAGCGTCGAGAGCAACCACGGCAGGCACGGGGGAGCGACCCTCGACGAGAACGGAACCGCCACCCTGAGATCCGCGGGGTTCCGCTCGACGGCGGGCCCGGCCTCGCCGAGATCCGCGACACGGACGGCGGCGAACTCGACGGCGACCCGATCCTCGACAGAGCGATGGGGCCCTTGCAGTTCATCCCCGAGACATGGAAGCGCTGGGGTGTCGACGCGAACGGTGACGGTGTCGCCGATCCGGACAACATCGACGACGCGGCTCTCTCGGCGGGACGCTACCTGTGCGATCGAGGTGGTGATCTGACCACGGCGGAAGGCTGGACTCGGCGCTGATGGCCTACAACCTGTCGGGGGATTACCTCGCGCTGGTGCGCGACCGCGCCGCCGCATATGGGGTCGGTGTGCGGCCGTGACGGCCGAGTCGACGCTCCCGTGCTTCTCCGGGCGGCGCGCCCGTGCTTCACTGCCTGGTCGTGGCGGTTAGGCTGTCCCCAGCGTGCAGACCCCGCAGCGTGAAGTCCATCGAAGGAGAATCAGCCAGTGGCCATCATTGAGCAGGTAGGAGCCCGCGAGATCCTCGACTCCCGTGGCAACCCCACAGTCGAGGTCGAGGTGCTGCTCGAGGACGGAAGTTTCGCTCGCGCTGCCGTGCCGTCCGGTGCCTCCACAGGCGAGCACGAGGCCGTCGAGCTGCGTGACGGCGGCGACCGCTACAACGGCAAGGGCGTCGAGAAGGCCGTCGAGGCCGTCCTCGACGAGATCGCCCCGGCCATCATCGGCATCGACGCCACCGAACAGCGCACCGTCGACCAGGCACTGCTCGACGCCGACGGCACCCCCGACAAGGGACGCCTCGGTGCGAACGCCCTGCTCGGTGCGTCGCTCGCCGTCGCCAAGGCCGGTGCAGAGACCTCCGGTCTGGAGCTGTACCGCTACCTGGGCGGCCCGAATGCGCACATCCTGCCGGTGCCGATGATGAACATCCTCAACGGCGGCGCCCATGCCGACACCGGCGTCGACGTCCAGGAGTTCATGGTCGCGCCGATCGGCGCCGCCACCTTCAAGGAGTCCCTGCGCTGGGGCACCGAGGTGTACCACGCGCTCAAGTCGGTGCTCAAGGCCAAGGGCCTGGCCACCGGACTCGGCGACGAGGGCGGCTTCGCGCCGGACGTCGCGGGCACCAAGGAAGCACTCGATCTGATCAGCGTGGCCATCGCCAAGACCGGTCTGAAGCTCGGTAGCGATGTCGCGCTCGCGCTGGACGTCGCGGCCACCGAGTTCTACACCGACGGCACCGGCTACGCATTCGAGGGCAAGAACCGCACTGCCGACGAGCTCGCCGACTTCTACGACGACCTGCTCTCGGCATACCCGCTGGTCTCCATCGAGGACCCGCTGTCGGAGGACGACTGGGACGGCTGGGTCGCGCTCACCGACAAGATCGGCAACAAGATCCAGCTTGTCGGCGACGACCTGTTCGTCACCAACCCGGAGCGCCTCGAAGACGGAATCGTCAAGGGTGCGGCCAACGCGCTGCTCGTGAAGGTCAACCAGATCGGCACCCTCACCGAGACCCTCGACGCCGTCGACCTCGCGCATCGCAGCGGCTACAAGACGATGATGAGCCACCGGTCGGGTGAGACCGAGGACACCACCATCGCCGACCTCGCCGTTGCCGTGGGCAGCGGCCAGATCAAGACCGGTGCCCCGGCCCGCAGCGAGCGTGTCGCCAAGTACAACCAGCTTCTGCGCATCGAAGAGTCGCTCGGCGACGCTGCCCGCTACGCCGGCGAGCTTGCTTCCCGCGTTTCAACATCGAGGCTGAAGTCAGGTATGAGCCAGCGCGGTAGATCCCGACCCGGCGCCCGCCGCAGCCGCACCGAGGGTGTGGTGGGGGCGCGTCGTCCCGGTCGGACACGTCCGTCGGGA
>BBEG01000654.1 GCA_001312645.1 Rhodococcus sp. JCM 9791 | reverse complement strand
CTGGGAAGTGGGCCTGCAGCTGCCGACGCTGCTCTCGCGGCCGGCGCCACCGCGGTGATCTGCCACAACGACATGCTCGCGATCGGGGTCCTGCGCAGGTTGCAGGAGCGCGGCGTCTCAGTGCCGGAACAGGTGAGCGTGGTCGGATTCGACGACATGTTCGGATCGGCGATCTGCACGCCCACCCTGACCACGCTTGCGGAACGAACCGAGGACGCAGGCGCACAGGCGATCGAGATGCTGGGCCGTCTCGCCTACGAGCGGGTCTCCGAGCCGGGCTCGCTCGTGCTGCCGACGCATCTGGTGGTGCGTGAATCGTCAGGGCGAGTGGCGGCTTACTCGTAGCCGGGGCGGGGGATGTGGCTCATCAGCGTCTGGGTGAACCCGCCGTCCACCTGGATCTCCTGGCCGCTGACGTAACCGGCGCGGTCGCTCGCCAGCCACACTGCGGCGTCGGCGAGATCTTGTGGGGTGCCGACGCGACGTAACGGGACGACGCCACTGCGGGCTTCGAGCACTCCCGGGGTGGTGTAGAAGCTCTCGGTCAGCGGTGTGCGGGTCATGCCCGGCGCAAGCACGTTGGAGCGGACTCCGTAGGGCCCACTCGAACGCGAGAGTCCGCGAGAGCATCGACACCGCGGCCTTACCGGGAGAGTACGCACCGGACGACGGCTGCGGATGCGACGCCGAGATCGACGAGATGTGCACGATCGACCCTCGGCCTTGCTCGCGCATGGAGGCCCCGAACGCCTGCGAGCACAGCAGGTATCCGGTGAGGTTGACGTCGAGGACCCGTTGCCAGTCGTCGAGTGCCACGGTCGCGAGATCGCCGGCGCGCATGATGCCTGCATTGTTGATCAGTACGTCGGCTCCGCCGAACTTCTCGGTCACGAGCTCCGCGGCGGAGCCGACGCTCGCGCTGTCGGTGATGTCGATACCGAGCCCGACCGAAGCGACACCGAGATCGGCTGCTCGATCGGCGGTCTCGACTGCACCGTCGCGGTTCAGATCGAGCACTGCCAGACGCATTCCGTTACGCGCCAGCTCGAGCGCGATGCTGCGCCGATCCCACCCGCGGCACCGGTCACGACGGCGACTCGATCGCGCAGATCCAGCCAGTCCGTGACGGATTCGGGTGCAGATGTCGTGGTCATTCGGCCTTCTCCTCTGTGGCTGTGGCTGTGGCTGTACTTGCGGCCGCGGTTGTGGTGACCCCACGCGCACCGATGTCACGTCCGACGCAGTAGCCGAACACCATGGCGGGTCCGATGTTCGCCCCGTAACCGGGATAACCTCCGCCGAAGACGCTCACCGCTGCTGTACCCACGGCGTACAGACCGGGTACGGTTTCTCCGGATTCGGTGACGACCTCACATCGCGGGGTGACAGCGAGACCAGCGTAGGTACCGAGGTCGCCCACCCCGATCTTCACCGCGTAGTACGGGCCGGTGTCGATCGGTGCGAGATTCGGGTTCGGTTCGTGCTTCATGTCGCCCTTGAAATGGTGGAACCATGTGGAACCGCGTGCAAATCGGGTGTCGACACCGCGCTGAGCATCGACGTTGAATTCGTCGAGAGTCGCCTGCAGGGTGTCTGCCGGGACGCCGATCCGACCCGCGAGTTCCGCCACCGTCCTCGCACGGGTCAGGAACCCGACTCTCCGGTAGTACCAGGTGGGCAGCGGCCACGGCTTTGCATATCCGATTCCATAACGGCGCATGGCTTTCCGGTCCGCGATGATGTAGGCGTAGGTGCCTTGCTCGTTCGCGTTGTCTGCAATCATCGCAGCACCGAAATCGTGGTACGACAGGGATTCGTTGGCGAATCGCTTCCCATGCCGGTTGACTGCGACCAACCCGGGCAGGCCGAAGGCGCGCAGATGTGGGAACACCCGTCGCTTGCCGCGTAGCGTGCGGAAGTATGTGACCGGGCCCCACGAAGCAGGCTGATGCGGGCGGGTGTCGAGGACACCGCCGACCGCGGAAGCCAGCCGGTGGCTGTCGCCGCCGTGCCCGACCGTCGGCGTG
>BBEG01000653.1 GCA_001312645.1 Rhodococcus sp. JCM 9791 | reverse complement strand
CGGAGACCGAGGCGACCGCCGAGTCGACGGAGTCCGCTCCGGCCGAGGATCGCGACGAGCAGGACGAGCATCCCCGTCGTCGTCGCCGTGGTCGCCGTGGCCGTGGACGTGGCCGCGGCGACAGCGCCGAGAACGAGCAGCACGACGACGAGTCCGCCGAGCAGCCCGACCGTGAGAAGTCGGACCAGGCGAAGCCCGGTGACTCCGAGAGTGGGGGCACCGAGGAGACCGCCGCTCCGGCGGCGGAGACCACCACGGACGAGACCGTTGCGGAAGACGGTGCGGAGGACAGCACGTCGGAGGAGTCCGAGGACGCCTCGGGAGACGACACCCAGGCGACGGCGCGTCGCGTCGTCGTCGACGTCGTCGTCGGCGCCGCGGTACCGGCGATACCGCCGAGACCGCCTCTGAAGACGATCCGCCCAACACCGTCGTCCACGAGCGGGAACCGCGGACCAAGGCGCGTGCCGTGAAGGACGAGGTCCAGGGCATCAGCGGGTCGACCCGCCTCGAAGCCAAGCGTCAGCGTCGACGCGATGGTCGCGAGGCCGGACGACGGCGCCCGCCGATCCTCACCGAGTCGGAGTTCCTCGCCCGCCGCGAGTCGGTCGAGCGCGTCATGGTCGTCCGCGAGAAGGTCGACGGACCGCACGTCGGCATGACCCAAGTGGCCGTGCTCGAGGACGGCATCCTCGTCGAACACTTCGTGACCAGCGCCGGATCGGCTCGATGGTCGGCAATATCTACATCGGCCGGGTCCAGAACGTGCTTCCCTCGATGGAGGCCGCGTTCATCGACATCGGCCGCGGCCGCAACGGCGTGCTCTATGCCGGTGAGGTGAATTGGGAAGCGGCAGGTCTCGGTGGCCAGTCCCGCAAGATCGAGCAGGCCCTCAAGCCGGGCGACCAGGTGGTCGTGCAGGTCAGCAAGGATCCGGTCGGTCACAAGGGCGCACGCCTGACCACGCAGATCAGCCTTGCCGGACGATTCCTCGTGTACGTGCCGGGCGGCTCGTCGACAGGTATCAGCCGTAAGTTGCCCGACACCGAACGCAAGCGTCTCAAGGACATCCTCCGCGAGATCGTCCCGGCCGATGCCGGCGTGATCATCCGCACCGCCGCGGAAGGCGTCAGCGAGGACGAACTCGCCCGCGATGTCGCGCGCCTGCAGTCGCAGTGGGAAGCCGTCCGCGAACAGGCCGACAAGGTGCAGTCCGACGGATCGGGCCAGCCGAAGGCGCTGTACGAGGAGCCGGACCTGCTCGTGAAGGTCGTCCGCGACCTGTTCAACGAGGACTTCTCCAAGCTGGTCATCGAAGGTGAGAAGGCCTGGAACACCGTTGAGAGCTACATCCGTACGGTTGCGCCCGACCTGCTTCCGCGGGTGGAGCGTTACCGGTCGGAGTCGTCGGTCGACGTCTTCGGTGCGCACCGGATCGATGAGCAGCTCGCGAAGGCACTGGACCGCAAGGTGTGGCTGCCGTCGGGCGGGACCCTCGTCATCGACCGCACCGAGGCGATGACCGTGGTCGACGTCAACACCGGCAAGTTCACCGGAGCGGGCGGAAACCTCGAGGAGACCGTCACCCGCAACAACCTCGAAGCTGCCGAGGAGGTTGTGCGTCAGATGCGCTTGCGCGACATCGGCGGCATGATCGTGGTCGACTTCATCGACATGGTGCTCGAATCCAACCGCGATCTCGTGCTGCGTCGGCTCACCGAGGCACTCGGACGTGACCGCACCCGGCATCAGGTCTCGGAGGTGACGTCGCTCGGCCTGGTGCAGATGACGCGTAAGCGTCTCGGGACCGGGCTCGTCGAGGCGTTCTCCACGACGTGTGAGCATTGCCAGGGACGCGGCATCATCGTGCACTCCGAGCCGATCGAGTCGAAGCCCGCCGAGGACTCCGGGCGTTCGTCGCAAGGCGGAGGGTCTCGTCGCAAGCGTGGTCGTGACAAGAGCAACCAGCAGGCGGATCCTGTGGCCGAGCCCGCCGCTGCGGCCCCGACGCCCGCTCCCGACCCGGAG
>BBEG01000652.1 GCA_001312645.1 Rhodococcus sp. JCM 9791 | reverse complement strand
CGGGGAGTCGCAGCGGTGGTGGTCGATTCCGAGACCGGTCGCTTCCGGATGGGACTCGCGGCGCAGCTCGCCGACCGACTCGGCGCCGAATATGTGCAGGTGGGCGAGGTTCATGCCGATGCCCTCACTTCGATCGTGCGTGGAAGGGCAGCCTGATGCCGAAGGGACAACCCGAGGTCGTACCGAACGACGGGCTCACCACCCGCCAGCGCCGCAACCGGCCGCTGCTGATGGTCAATACGGGCGACGGCAAGGGCAAATCCACCGCCGCGTTCGGGTTGGCGTTGCGCGGCTGGAATCAGGCTGGTCGGTCGCGGTGTTCCAGTTCGTCAAGTCCGCGAAATGGCGCCTCGGTGAGCAGACGGCGTTCGAAACCCTCGGTGAACTGCACGACGAGCGCGGCACGGGCGGCGCCATCGAGTGGCACAAGATGGGCTCGGGCTGGTCGTGGTCGCGCAAGGAAGGCAGCGACGAGGACCACGCCGCCGACGCGCTCGCGGGTTGGCGTGAGATCCAGCGACGCCTCGCCGCCGAACAACATGGCCTGTACGTCCTCGACGAGTTCACGTATCCGATCAATTGGGGTTGGATCGATATCGACGAGGTCGTCGAGACACTGACGTCGCGGACCGGTCATCAGCACGTGATGATCACCGGTCGCCGCGCCGACCCCGAACTGATCGCGGTGGCCGACCTGGTCACCGAGATGACGAAGATCAAGCACCCGATGGATGCGGGGCAGAAGGCCAGAAGGGCATCGAATGGTAGGGGGCGCAGCGTGGTAGCCATTCCCCGTCTCGTCATTGCCGCACCGGCATCGGGTCATGGGAAGACCACTGTTGCAACAGGTCTCATGGCCGCGTTGCGCCGCAGCGGCCACACGGTGTCCGGGCACAAGATCGGCCCCGACTACATCGACCCCGGTTACCACGCGCTCGCGACCGACCGACCCGGGCGCAACCTCGATCCACATCTCGTCGGCGACGACCTGGTTGCGCCCCTGTTCCTGCACGGCGCAGCCGGTGCCGACATCGCGGTCGTCGAGGGCGTCATGGGTCTGTACGACGGGATGCTCGGCACCGACGGATACGCATCCACCGCCCACGTCGCGGGACTGCTGGGTGCACCGGTGATTCTCGTCGTCGACATCTCACATGCATCGCGATCGATTGCCGCGGTCGTCCACGGCATGGCATCGTACGACCGCACCGTCCGCATCGCCGGTGTCATCCTGAACAAGGCCGGGTCGCCGCGACATTCCGACGAGGTCATCGCCGCGCTCGAATCCACCGGCATCCCCGTGCTCGGTGTACTGCAGCGCGACGACGGGATCTCCGCACCGTCGCGGCATCTCGGGCTCGTGCCGGCTCAGGAACGCGTCGAGGCCGCCGGGCAACTCGACCGCCTCGCGTCGCAGATCGCCGAACACATCGATCTCGCCGAGATCGTCCGGATCGCGCAGTCCGCACACCCTCTCCCCGATATGCCGTGGACACCTCCCGGTTCCGGCGTCGAAGGCCCGGTGATCGCCGTGGCGGGCGGACGCGCATTCACGTTCCGTTACACCGAGACCGAGGAGATCCTGCGCGCAGCGGGATGCCGGACCGTCACCTTCGACCCGCTGCGCGACGAGACCCTGCCCGCCGACACCGCCGGGATCTACCTCGGCGGAGGCTTCCCGGAGGTACATGCAGCGGACATCTCCGCCAATGTTCCTTTGCGCGAACATCTTCGCGCTGCCATTGCCGGCGGGGTGCCCACCGTCGCCGAATGCGCCGGCCTGCTGTATCTGTGTCGGGACGTCGACGGCGCCGACATGGTCGGTGCACTCGACGTGTCCGCGCGCATGACGTCGCGGCTCACGCTCGGCTACCGCACGGCGATCGCACCCGCCGACGGCTTGCTCGGACCTGCCGGAACCCGGGTGACGGGTCACGAATTCCACCGCACCACCGTCGAAGCCGGCCCCGCCCCCGCATGGCTGCTGAACGGGCGGCCCGACGGATTCGCCACCGCGACACTGCACGCGTC
>BBEG01000651.1 GCA_001312645.1 Rhodococcus sp. JCM 9791 | reverse complement strand
CGCTCTGCCGGGTGATCCCCATGTCGCGGGCTATCGCGGCGACGGGTAAGGGTTCGCGCAGCACGGCTCCGAGCACCTGCCACCACGCGGCGGTCAGGGCGACGGGCCGAGCCAGTGTCTCGGCGAGCGCAAGGAACTGGCCGTTGAGCCGGAACGAGGTGAGAGCGACGCCGCTGAGCAGATCCTGATCGGTTCGGGGGCGGTCGGTCATTGCTGCTGTTCCATGAGTCGGAAGAAGCCCGACGGGTCACGGTCTGAATACAGCGCGAACCAGGCGTCGAGGACCTCCGGTTCGTAGAGGTCGAGTCGTTCGAAGATGGCGCGCGCGAAGTGGACAGGTGCAATGCCGGTGGCGGTGATCAGGGCCCCGTCCGTCACTGCCGGCTCGTCGCGGTACAGGGCGCTGCCTGCGTAGCCGACTTCGTCGAGGAATTCGGCCGCGTTACTGGTATGGGTGCGATCGTCGAGGAGCCCGGCGGAGGCAAGGGCGCTGTGGCGCCGCAGATGGCCGCGACCGGGACGGCTGCCTCGAGGAAGTCGCGGGCCTTGTCGGTGAACGGTGTGTATGCGTCGGTGTTCCAGATGTCGTTGCCTGGGAGGATCAGCATGGCGCTGTCGTGCGGCCGGAGTTCGTCGAGGGTCAGGTCCGGAGTGATCCGCAACCCGCCTCTTGTCGTGATCGGGTCGCGGGTCGCGCCGACCGTGGCCACGGCGAGGCTTCCGGGGTTCTTCTGGAATTCGGGATTGTTGATTCCCGCGACGGCGTATCCGTATTCCCAGTCGGCGAGTGTGCTGTACAGGGCGAGGTGAACAGTCCGAGTCATGACAGCAGCCTGTCAGTAAGGCAGCATGTTGTCAATTGTGGTGGCTCGAACAGAGCGTTCCCGCAAGGGCGGCGTGCTCGGCGGGAACGCTCGGTTCGGAAGGGGCGCGTGGTCAGCCGTAGTGGCAGATGTAGCTGACGGTGTCGGTGACGACGATGTCGAATGAGGAGTTGCCGGGCACGGAGAAGGTGTCGCCGGCGCGTAGGAGGTCCAGTCTTCGCTGCCGGCGAGCCGGATTCGGCAGGTGCCGCTGTGCAGTTCCATGACTTCGGGAGCATCGGTGCCGAAGTTCAGTGTGGAGGGCAGGATCACCCCGGCCGTTTTGCGGGTTCCGTCGGCAAGGTGGAACGTGTGGCTCACGCACGCGCCGTCGAAGTAGACGTTGGCACGCGGGTCCAGCGTGACATTGGTGTAGGTCGGGGTCGGCTCAGTCATGCGCTGGAGCGTAGCGAGGTGAGTGTGGGCTGTAGGCCGGAGGGTCGGCCGCCCTGTCCACCGCGGCGTTGGTGGTACGTCGCCGGGGTAATTACGAGAGATCGAAGGGGGTGGGGGCGTGGCCTTCCCAGATCTGGCGGGATGCCTGTTCGGGGTAGGGCAGCGTCTTCGACTCGATGTCCAGGACACGGGTGAGGAGCCCGCCGGGCCGGTGGGCGGACCAGCCCGCGTCGCCGGTGGTGACGAAGCGGACCCATGTCTCTTGGAGTTCGCGGGAGAGTGCGGAGGCCTCAGGAGTGGGCTCCTCGCCGATGAGCTGGATGCCGACGGGGCTGTCCAGCGTGCCGAACGCCAGGGGCACGTCGAGGCTGTGGCAGGCGCCCAGGATGCCGCCGAGGGCCGGGGCGACCCAGCACAGTTCGAACAGGTAGGAGATGCCGCCGGCTGCGGCATTCGCCTCGGCCAGCTTCTGTGACGGCATGCGGAAGAGGGCGTCGGAGTACACCGTCTCCACCAGCTCCTCCGGGCCCGCCTGTGGGAACGCGGCACGGTAGGCCCGCGCACCGTCCGGCTGCGGGGCAAGCAGTTCCAGGGCTGCGTGTGCGTCCTCCTCGGTGAAGGTGCCGTACCGTCCGCTCATGACGCTGAAGTACCGGAATTCGTCCGGGTGTGGCCGACGAGCAGTTCGGTCCCGCTCGCGTGCCCGCCGGTCAGTGCGGACCACGGCGTTTCCGGGAGCACCTCGCCGTCGACAACGGGGCACAGCGCGGTGCCGGTCTCCGTGAGGCGTCCCAGCTCGCC
>BBEG01000650.1 GCA_001312645.1 Rhodococcus sp. JCM 9791 | reverse complement strand
CTGCCGCAGGGCGGCCGGAGCGGCCGGTGGCGACGAGTGCACCGCGGACGACGACGGTCTTCGGGTCGTCGAGGGTCGCGACGGGGCCGATCTGCCCGAGCGCACTGTGCACCAGCGGATCCGTGAGGATCCGCCCGTGAGATAAATCGCCTGCAGCCGATCGTGTGGAACGCCACCCTGGGTCAGTGCAGTGCGGACGAGCGCTGCCGCGTGCTCGATCTGCGGAGCGATGAGGTCTTCGAACTCGTCGCGTGTCAGGAGCAGGTTCTCACGCCACGGTCCTCCGGCGGCCGATACTGTCGCGGACGGCGCATCGGACAGCACTTCCTTGGCGCGACGTGCGGATTCCTCGAGTGCGCGCCGCGCCTGCAACTGATCAGGGGCGGATCCGCGCAGGTAATCGGCGAGTTCGGGGTTGAGATCGGCAAGCTGGGATTCTGCCCAGCCGCGGACGAGTGCGTCGAAGTTCTTACCGCCGAGGCCGTTGTCGCCGACGGCGGTGACCACCTCGAATTCGTCGTCGGGAGTACTGCGCAGGATCGCCACGTCGACGGTGCCGCCGCCGAAGTCGAACACTGCGATCGCCGATCCGGCGGGGATCGGGGTGCTGCGGGTGTAGAAGTACGCGGCGGCACGGGGCTCGGACACCGTCACGACGGTGGACGGATCTATACCGACCTGCACCGCCGCGTCGGTCAGGACGGAGATCAGGTCCGCCGACCACGCTTCGGGTGGGTGAGCACGACGTGGGACGGCGGGACGCTGTTGTTGTGACGCAATGCGCGGTGGTAGACGTTGCCGATCACGGCTGCGAACAGCGCTGCACGCGGTACGGGTGTGCCGTGGACCGACACTGCGGGCATACCCACGAGCCGTTTCGGTGACGGAACGAAGGCACCCGGGTCCGAATCGGCAGCATTGACCGCAGCATCGCCGACGAGGATATCGTCGAGCGACCGAACCGGGACCGACCGGACGAACACCGACGACGACATGAGATTGCCGTGATGCGTCAACGAGAGCGTGTGGATGCCCGTGCGCGGATCGGTCACGGCCGCAGCGGTGTTCGACGTGCCGAAATCGATTGCCAGCGACCGGTCCCCCATGCTCATGACTCAAGAGAGTAAGCGAGGGCACGCAAGTACACCGATCCAGCAGAGATCCGACGTGGATCACCCACCGGGTGTTGCTGTGTCGCGGTGGCTTTCCTGAGCGACCGCTGTTCTCCTAGGCGACGGAGTGCTTGCCGCCGCCCCGAACGCCGGCTACTCCCCGAGGATGCGGTCGGCGCATGCTCCGGACACGTTCGCCGGCGGTGTGTAGCCGACCGGCTGCGGGCCCCGGCGTGATCATCAGGTGCGCAACGATGACGCACACGCCTGTGAGCGCTCCGTAGAGCACACCCGACACGACAGAACCGGTGACCATCACCACTGTGGTTCCGACAATGAGTGCTGCTGACAGAACGAGAATTGCCAACGCCCTGCCCTGTGACGACCGGTCCCCCGACTCGGCGCGATGTTCGCCCATGATTCCCTCCCGTTCCCTCCCCGGAGCGGACTCGACCGCGCTTCGTCGAAGATCGAAGTCATCGAGATGCACGATCGCGGTATCCGAATGGACCGAAAGTTCCGCTCTTCTCCCACCACGCCCGGGCCGGCAGCGTAGCGGATAACGAAACACTACCAAATGTGATGAATATCTCGCAACTGGCCTGTGGCGTGTCACCAAGCTGTTGCATCTCGAGGCCCGCCGGCCTTATTCAGCGCCCTCCTCGGCCTCGCCCCCGGGAACAGTGTTCCCGACCGCACTGTCCCCCGACCAGGTCGCCCACAGCCGCGCATACTGCCCTCCCGCAGCAACCAACTCCTCATGGGTCCCCGACTCGCAGACCAGACCGTGCTCGAGCACGACGATCCTGTCCGCGGTTGCCGCTTGGGTGAGACGGTGCGCCACCACCAGCGAGGTCCGGCCGTCCACGGTGGCGGCCGCCGCATTCTCGAGATCCCTGGCGCCGGCACTTCCGGCCTCCGCGGTCGCCTCGTCGAGAACCACGACCGCGG
>BBEG01000649.1 GCA_001312645.1 Rhodococcus sp. JCM 9791 | reverse complement strand
CGCGCGGGTCGCCTGGACGTCGGCGAGCGCGCGGTGACCGCCACCGAGCCGCAGACGCCCCTCTGCCCCGAGCCCGAGTGCTTCACAGCGCCGCGCCATCACGCACTGCCAACGAGCCTCCTCGGCGAGATGGCCGGGATCGATACCTGCCCGGTGACAGTCATGCAGGAGCCGGCCACGATCGAACTGGGCGTTGTAACCCAACACCAGACGTCCAGAGGTGGCCGCTTCGAGCTGCGCGAACACCTCCGGCCAGCGCGGCGCGCCATCGAGGTCGGCGGCGGCAATGCCGTGCACCGCATGCGCGTCGGGTTCGATCTGCACCGGGCCGCAGTCGACGAGGGTGTCGAGCAGGACCGCGCCGCTCGCGGCGTCGATGACCGCGACCTCGAGGATCGATCCGGCCAGCCCTGACGACTCGACATCGAGGATGCAGGCCGCCCCGTCGACGAGCATCGCGGCGGCCACTCACGCGGGGACAGCATCTGCAACGACATGATTCCTCCTCGGCTTTCGATCATGGTGGACGGCTCCGACATCAGCGCGAGGGACGCGAATCGTCCACGGCGGCGAGGCGGTAGCCGCGGCCACCGGTGGTGGTGTGCAGGCTGTCGATGTTGATCGACACGACCCGGCCGGGTTCGGTGACCTGCCCGGTGTCGGTGTCGTGGGAGCGGATGACGGTGCACACCGCGCGGGCACCGAGGTGGCCGGCGCCGGTGAATCCGTCGACGCGCAGCGTCCGGCGGGTGGTCCGGCGCGGGTCGTCGGTCCAGAGCTGCCCGAGGTGGATCCGGTCGCCGTGGCGGTTGGTGAGGGTCTCGGTCATGGATGTCCCTTCAGTGGTCGCAGGTCAGAGCTTCTTGTAGATCCACGTGCCCGTACGGCTGATCCGGGCACGGCGGAGGATGTTCGCGGCGCCGGGCAGCTCTGCGGCGCTGGCGGCGATCTCGAATCCGACGTGCCGGTACAACCCCAAGGCGTCACGTTCACGGTCGTCGACGAACCCGAACCACACCTCGACACCGTCAGTGGCGCGGTGCTGCTGCTCGGCGGCGGCCAGGAGCGCGGGCATAGCCGCGGCCACGACGGCGGGGCGTGGCGGCCAGGTGCTCGAGAAGCCTGGTTTCCCTGAGCAGACGCGCCGCACCGTCCCGGTCACCGAGGGAGGTCACCGCGCCGTACGCGAAGCGAGGGGTGGGAGTTGATCGCGGCGACGGCGGGCGTGCGGACCACGGATGTGCAGGGCCACAGCCTCGATCTGTTCGCACAGCTCGGCTGTTCCCATCACCTTCGCGGACACGTCACTGATGTGGGCGGCGAAGAACTGGCCCACCTTCCGGAGGGCGACGTCGGTACGGGCAATCTCGATCGTGGGGATCGTGGAGGACTCGGTCATGGCAGATCTCTTCCTGTCGGGGTGGGTCGATGTGCGGTGCGCACCGTACGAAACTGCTTCTCCAGGTGCGGCACCCTGAATCAGGGAAGTTCCTCCCGGGTTAGGAGAAGAGCAGGTCACGCCGCCGTGAGGCTCTCTCCCAGGCGCCCTCGGTGGGCGCCCGGGAGAAGCAGCGGTCAGGCCGCGCCGGTCTCGGCGGCGCTCCCGGCGTCGGTGCTGGCCTCGGTCTCGATGACCCGCGCGCCGTCGACGATGCGCACCACATGACCGTCGGCGGCGCGCAGCCCGCGGATCTCGCTGTAGGGGACGCGATCTGTCCACGAACCGCCGACGATCGAGCCGATGGTCACCGACTTCGCATTGACTCTCAGCACCCGGTGGTGGTGCCCGGCATAGCGGACCAGATCACCCTTGGCGATGACCTCGCGGCTGTAGGCGTTGACCGCACCGTCGGCGAGCTGCGCCGCGCGCACACCTTCCCAGTAGGCGAGCTCGTCGACAGTGTGCTCGATCTCGGCAAGCACCCGAGCGCGGTAGCTGCCGGTCGCCGGCTCGTGGGTCTCGACATACTTCTGCCCGGTCTGCGAGTTGGTGTGCAGCGTGCGGCTGTAGCCATCGCGCACGCGCTCGAGGCGCCGCAGCTCGGCGGCGAGCGTGTCGATCCGCCGCGC
>BBEG01000648.1 GCA_001312645.1 Rhodococcus sp. JCM 9791 | reverse complement strand
TGCGGCTGCGCGTACCGCAGCGCGGCGACAAGAAGGCGCTCGCCGAGACGGTGCTGCGCAACGCGAAGGAGGCGTTGACCCAGCACAAACTGCGGCGGGCGGGCGATTTCACCGCACGATCGGCGGCGCTGCAGGGCATCCAGGAAGCTCTCGACCTCGACTCAGCGCCACTGCGCATCGAATGCGTGGACATCAGCCATGTGCAGGGCACGGATGTCGTCGCGTCGCTGGTGGTCTTCGAAGACGGATTGCCGCGCAAATCCGACTATCGGCGCTACGCGATCAAGGAGGCTGCCGGTGAGGACGATCCGACGATGTCGGTTCGATCGCCGAGGTCACCCGCCGGCGGTTCCTCCGGCACAACCGCGACACCGCACACGCCGTGATCGGTGAGGACGGTGCCGACGGCGGCGATGCCGCGCCGGAGGCAGCGCTCGACCCGGCCACCGGCAGACCGCGCCGCTTCGCGTATCCACCGAACCTGTACGTGGTGGACGGTGGTGCGCCGCAGGTGGCGGCGGCTGCCGAAGTGCTCGACGACCTCGGCATCACCGACGTCGCGTGATCGGTCTCGCCAAGCGACTCGAGGAGGTGTGGGTGCCCGGCGAGGAAGACCCGGTGATTCTGCCGCGGGCGAGCGAGTCGCTGTACCTGCTGCAACGGGTGCGCGACGAGGCACACCGGTTCGCGATCACCTTCCACCGCAGCAAACGTTCGCAGCGGATGACGGCGTCGGCGCTCGACGGGATCCGCGGTCTGGGCGACACGCGCCGCAAGCGCTCGTGACGCATTTCGGGTCGGTCGCGAAACTGCGTGAGGCCACGGTCGAGGAGATCACGGCGGTCCCGGGAGTCGGCCGCGCGACCGCGCAGACCGTGCACGATGCACTCCGCGGCGCGACGTCGAACGGCGCCTCGAATCCGCCGTCCGATTCGACTCCGGCATCCGACCCGGATGCAGGAGACACGCCGGTGGGCAATGATGGCACCGTCGGCGTGTCGGAAGTACGAGCGGAGTCGCAGCAATGACGGATCTGGGTAGAGACACCATCGGATCGAGTGAGAACGGTGCCGCTCGTCGCGCTGAGGTGATCATCATCACCGGATTGTCCGGAGCCGGGATGAGTACCGCGGCCACCGCACTCGAAGACCTCGGGTGGTTCGTCGCCGACAATCTTCCGCCGCAGTTGGTCATCTCGATGATCGATCTCGCGGTTCGCGCCGATCCACCGCTCGAGCGACTCGCCATCGTCATGGATGTGCGCAGCCGTTTGTTCACCGGTGATCTCGGGCAGGTCGTCAACGAGTTGGCCGCGCGACCCGTCCAGACCCGTGTGCTGTTCCTCGAGGCCAGCGATGCTGTGCTCGTCCGGCGCTTCGAGCAGGTCCGTCGAAGTCATCCGCTGCAGGCCGACACCGCAGACCGCACCCTCATAGACGGGATCGCGGCCGAACGCGGGCAACTCGCCCCGGTGAAGGGTGCGGCCGATCTGGTGGTCGACACCTCCGCGCTCACCGGCCCGGAACTGCGCCGCAAGATCGAAACGGCCTTCGGGGATGCGACCTCCGACACCATCCAGGTGACGGTCGAATCGTTCGGATTCAAGTACGGTCTGCCGATGGACTCCGACCTCGTATGCGATGTGCGCTTCCTCCCGAACCCACACTGTTCCCGAACTGCGTCCGCAGACCGGCCGCGACGCGCCGGTGCGCGACTACGTCCTGGCCCACGAGAGTGCGCCGGAATTCCTCGACAGTTATCAGCGGATGCTCGAACTGACGACGGCCGGCTACCGTCGCGAGGGCAAGCGCTACATGACGATCGCGGTCGGGTGCACAGGTGGCAAGCACCGCAGTGTTGCGATGACCGAAGCCCTGGCAGGTCGGTTGAGCGGCGAACCCGGACTCGACGTGCATGTCGTGCACCGTGATCTGGGGCGCGAGTGAGCACGTATCTCGGAGACTCCCCGACAGGTCCGGCGATCACGGCACTCGGCGGGGGGCACGGCTTGTTCGCGACACTGCGCGCTGTGCGTCAGCTCACCGACCGGGTCACGGCCGTGGTCA
>BBEG01000647.1 GCA_001312645.1 Rhodococcus sp. JCM 9791 | reverse complement strand
CCCTCCGGACATTCGGCTGGTGGCCAACAACTCGTCGATGTCGGGTGCGTGGACGAAACGACGCACGGTCCTGCGATTGAGATTCAGCTTCCTAGCAATGCCCGAAATCGACATTCCCTGGGTGTGCAGCTCATGTACGGCCGCGTGGCGTTCGCAGGTCCGGACCACCAATCTGCCGTCGGGCGCCTCGGCGATGACCGCGTCGTCGCGAGGTGGTCGGTCGGCGCAGAAAGTTCTTTCCTGTGCCGGATCACGGTCTTCTCCACGGCGCCGATCAGGTTGCGCCACAGGTGCCATCGGTCGGCGACCTGCACCGCATCGGGTGCCCCGTTGCGGACGGCGTCGGCGTAGGCACCGGCCCTGTCCCGGCACACGATCTCGGCCCCGGGATGAGCCTGCAGCCAGGTCGAGACGGTGTCGCTGGTTCGATCGGGCAGCAGATCAATCGGTCGGCCCGAGGTCAGATCCACGACGACGGTTCCGTAGACGTGGCCACGGCGCAGCGCGAAGTCGTCGATCCCCAGGATCGGTGTGGTCTCGATCGGCCCATCTGGGATCGCCCGCACGACACGTAACAGCGTGTCCCTGCTGACGTGTATCCCGAGTCGGGCGGCGAGGCGGGCACCGGCGCGGCCGGCCACAGCTAGTCCGATCGCCTCGATCATCGTGTCGAGCACTGTCGTCCGTCGAGCCCAGCGCTGTGTCAGTCCCGGTACCTGCTCGGCGAATGTCGTTGCATTACAGCTGTCGTCGTCGCAGAAGAATCTGCGGACGACAAGATCGAGGATGACCGATGTGCGCCTATCGCCGTGTCTGCGGGGCGGCGCCGATAGCGTGAGTGCACCCGGCGCGACGCAGTGCCGCACTTCGGGCACCACCCCTCGTTGCCTCGTGGATGCGCCGTGATCCGGATCGTGGACCCGGTCCGGCGAACGCGTCGATGACGACGCCGTTCAGGTGAGGAAGGAGAGCGGTTAGGGGCGCGAAGTCACACCGGGATGATCTTGGTCTATCGCATATTTCCGCTGATCAGCGGCATACTTTCGTCTTCACGGAAAGTGCGCCAGATCCAGATCTGGTGACCGTCACCGGGCAGGCCTTATGAGCCTCCCCAGTTTCAGTGGACACCCCGAGATAGCGGGACGCAGGGTCCTGCTGGAAGGATGTCGACATGTCCAGGACGCGCCGGTCGTTTACACCCGAGTTCAAGGTGGAGGCTGCCCGTCGGGTGATCGATGGTGGCCGACCGGTCACCGAGGTCGCGCGTGAGTTGAACGTGCACGAGAACGTGTTGGGCAAATGGGTGCGTGCCGAACGGCTTCGCGACGGTGTCGCTGCCGATATGCGCAACGCACCACCGGATTCCGGGCTGTCACCCAGTGAACGCGCGGAGTTGACGCGGCTACGCGCGGAGGTCGCCGAAAAGGACCGAGACATCGCGTTCCTGAAAAAAGTATCGGCGTACTTTGCGGCACAGCAACATAGGTGAGCAAGTTTGAGCTCATCGCCGCAGATTGCGCCGACCATGACGTCACACGACTCGCTGAACTGATCGGGGTGTCGCGGTCGGGCTTCTATGCCTGGGCTGCGCGGCAACATCGCACCGAGTTGACGCCACGTCAGCAACGGCGTCGTGATCTCGAGGTCAAGATCGTCGCCCATTGGAAGGCCTCGCAGCGTGGATTCGATCGGTCGTCGCAACGCCTCGATGACGGAGGTGTGCGATGGGACGCAGCAACAAGCAGACACGCCAGGCGCCGGTGGGTGCCCGACGGCAGTGGGTGGCGGATCGGGCGTTGCGCCCGTCGATGCGGTCACCGGGGAGACCGGAACCCTTGCGTGCGGTGCAGCGCGATTTCTGGCGGCGGATCGCCTCAGGAGCGACGACTGCCGACGCCGCGGAGGCCGTCGGCGTGTCGTGGGCGGTCGGGTCCCGGTGGTTCCGTCACGCTGGCGGCATGCCGCCGATCAGCCTGGACGAGCCCACGGGCCGCTACCTGTCGTTCACCGAGCGTGAGGAGATCGCACTGTTGCGCGCCCAGGATGTCGGCGTGCGGGAGATCGCCCGTC
>BBEG01000646.1 GCA_001312645.1 Rhodococcus sp. JCM 9791 | reverse complement strand
CCGGGTCGGCGTCGACCTGCACTCCAGCGGCCCGCAACTTGAGCAACGCTCCCTGCGCCGCCGACGTCAACTCCGGTGACTCCCACAACGCGGCGGCGACCGCCACCGCGGCGGTCTCCTCCCGGCTCAGATCGATCTCCGGCAACGCATAGGCGTCCCGGTTGATCCGATACCCCTCGACGGTCGAATACCGCGACGCCAACCCCGTCTCGAGGGGAATCCCGAGGTCACGCAGTTCGTTCTTGTCGCGTTCGAACATGCGGCTGAACGCCTCGTCGCTCGCGCACTCCGCGTAGCCCGCCACCGAGGCGCGGATCTTCTCCGCGGTGAGAACTGGCGGGTGGACAGCAACGCGATGACCAGGTTGACCAACCGTTCGACTTTCGAAATCGCCACGGGCCAACCCTAATGCCCCCGACGTGCGCTGCCCCGCCCGCACCGGTGCGGGCGGGGCAGCGGCCCTGTCGTGCGTGACGTCGCGGTCGCCGCTACATCGAGGCGATGAGCCGATCGACGCGCTCGTCGACCGACCGGAAGGGGTCCTTGCACAACACGGTGCGCTGCGCCTGATCGTTGAGCTTGAGATGCACCCAGTCGACCGTGAAGTCGCGGCCCGCTTCCTGCGCCGCGGCGATGAAATCACCGCGCAACTTCGCGCGGGTCGTCTGCGGCGGCGTGTCCACCGCCCGATCCACCGACTCGTCGGTGGTCAACCGTGTCGCCAACCCTTTTCGCTGCAACAGATCGAATACACCTCGACCGCGTTTGATGTCGTGATACGCCAGATCGAGCTGCGCGATCTTCGGATCCGACAGTTCCATGTTGTAACGATCCTGGTACCGCTGGAACAGTTTGCGCTTGATCACCCAGTCGACCTCGGTGTCGACCTTCGCGAAATCCTGCGATTCGACAGCGTCGAGCACCCGACCCCACAGATCCACCACCTGCGCCACATGCGCATCCGGCTCGCGGTGCCGCAGATACTCCACCGCCCGCGCATGATATTCACGTTGGATGTCGAGGGCACTGGCCTGCCGCCCTCCCGCCAGACGCACCGGGCGCCGACCGGTCATATCGTGACTGACCTCCCGGATCGCGCGAATCGGGTTGTCCAACGCGAAATCGCGGAACGAGATTCCGGCCTCGATCATCTCGAGCACCAGCGACGCCGACCCGACCTTGAGCATCGTCGTGGTTTCCGACATGTTCGAATCACCCACGATCACATGCAGCCGCCGATACTTCTCGCGTCGGCGTGCGGTTCGTCACGAGTATTGATGATCGGTCGCGACCGGGTCGTGGCCGACGAGACACCCTCCCAGATGTGCTCGGCACGCTGCGACAGGCAGAACGTGGCCGCCTTCGGGGTCTGCAGAATCTTCCCGGCCCCGCAGATCAGCTGCCGAGTCACCAGGAACGGCAACAACACATCGGAGATGCGGGAGAACTCCCCGACCCGCGCCACCAGGAAATTCTCGTGGCAGCCGTACGAATTCCCGGCCGAATCAGTGTTGTTCTTGAACAGATAGATGTCGCCGCCGATGCCTTCCTCGGCGAGGCGTTCCTCCGCATCGACGAGCAGATCCTCGAGCACCCGCTCCCCCGCATGATCGTGCTCGACCAGCTGAAGCAGATCGTCGCACTCCGCGGTCGCGTATTCCGGGTGGGAACCCACATCGAGATACAGGCGCGCCCCGTTCCGCAGGAACACATTCGAGCTTCGGCCCCACGACACCACCCGCCGGAACAGATAGCGGGCCACCTCGTCCGGGCTCAACCTGCGATGCCCGTGGAAGGTGCACGTGACGCCGAACTCCGTCTCGATACCCATGATTCGTCGCTGCACACCTCGACAGTACCGCGCGCACGTAACACCGAGAGGGCGCAACGCATCTACAGTTCGAGCTGTGACCTTTCGTCGACACACCCGCGAGACCGACCATGCGCTCTTCGCGCTCACCGACCGTGTCCCCACCGCCGTCGACCCTGTTCTCCGGCGCCTGACCCGCAGCGCCGACCACAGTGTCCTGTGGATGGCTGCGCGCCGTGTGCGTGCTGTGCGGAGGCCGTGCCC
>BBEG01000645.1 GCA_001312645.1 Rhodococcus sp. JCM 9791 | reverse complement strand
CGCAGCACGACCAACAAGGCCGCCAGCCCGGCGGCGGCACCCGCGATGTTGCTCAACCCCACCACGAAGTAACTCGCGCACAAGAACTGTGCGGTGGCAAAGGCGATACCGACCGCGACCGCCGCCGGCCACGTCTGCCGAACCCCACGCGCGCCGCCGACGACCGCGACGAGCACCAACGGAACGAACACCGCCAGCAGGAATACCTGACTCGCAACCACCGGTCCGATCTCCTCGACCGGGATCTCCGACACCTTCGACATCGTCAGGATCGGGGTGCCCATCACGCCGAGAGGTGTCCCTACTGCGTTGGCGATCAACGCCGCGGCCGCAGCGCGGACGGGTTGCAGGCCCGCACCGATCAGCACCACCGTGGCGACGACGATCGGTGTTCCGAAGCCGGCGACGGCCTCGAGGAGCGCCCCGAACAGGAAGGCAATGACGATCGTGAGGATGCGATGGTCCGGTGATATCCGCGCGAACGCACGGGTCAGCACGTCGAAATGGCCCGACTCCACTGTCAGCCGGTAGACGAACACCGCGCTCACGACGGTCCACATGATCGGGAACACGCCGAACGCGGCACCCTCGATGCCGGAGCTGATCGCTGACGCCAACGGCATCCCGTAGACAGTCGCGGCCAGCACGATTGCCACGACCACCGCGACCGCCGCAGCAAGAGCGGACTTGACCCGGAACACGGCCAGCATCACGAGCATCGTCAGCAGCGGCAGTACAGCGACCAGGGCAGACCACGCGATCGATTCACCGATAGGCGCGATCGGTTGCACGTACGTCACGAACTCACTCCTCCGGTGCCGTCAGAGCGGATCGAATCGCGTCGGCAGTGCCGTCGAGCACCGTGCGGTTCGGTGACTGCGGCCGAGCGCGGATCCCGAACCGTCGCCGCTCGTGCGCGGAACGAGGTGCAGGTGCACGTGGAACACTTCCTGGCCTGCGGCCACGCCGTCGGCCAGCATGAGGTTCACGCCGTCGATCGGCAGGGAACTCGCCCGCAGGCCGTGGCGATGCGTCGACCCGCCTCGAACACCGCGGACCCGTCATCCGGCTCGAGCTGCGCAAGACCGGACGCGTGCCGCTTGGGTACGAGGAGCAGATGCCCCGGAGTGAAGGGGCGGATGTCCATGAACGCGAGGACCTCGGGTTCGTCGAGTACCACACTGGCCGGTGCTGCACCGGCCACGATCGCACAGAAAATACAGTCGTTCACGGCGCTAAGGATCTCACTCGGGGACTACGCTTCGACGGCCGGCGTCGAGCAGCACCGAGCACCTTCAGCAATTCGGCCTCCACGATGTTTCGATCGCGCTGCGGATCGTCGCTGTGCGCGAGGTACAGCATCGCTTCCTCGACGGCAGCAACGACCAGATGAGCGAGCACCGATTCACGAATCGAATTTTCCGCCCCGTCGGGACGGAACGACTGCAGCATCAGTTCGACGCTGCGCAACGTCGAACCGCGGTGGGTCTCCCGTACCTCGGCCCATCCGAGCACCGCCGGTGCCTCGATCAGCAACAGGCGGCGCGTCGCCTGGTCGTAGACCGCGTCGAGCGAAGCCAGTACCGCGACGGTGAACGCTTCCCACTGATCGTCGAACGGTTCGGCAGGAACCAGCGTTTCCTCTGCCTCCCTCTGGATACGCTCGATCACACCCCGAAACAGCTCACGCTTGTTCGCGAAGTGGTGGTAGAGCGCGCCCCGGGTCACCCCCGCCACAGCCACGATCTCTTCGGTCGCAGCCTCCGCATACCCGTCCCTGAGGAACACCTCGAGCGCGGCGTCGAGAAGCGCGGTGCGTGTGCGCGCCGCGTCCCTGATCCGACCGTTGTTTTCCAACTTCTCCGAAGCCATTGTCTCCCCTGTTGTGTGCAGCTACCCCCATCGAACTCCCCTGGTAGCCGTCTCCTGTATCTACAGGATCGGAGCCGGCGAGTACGTCGCCGCCTCCGGGTATTGCGTTACCAGATCCTCCACGGCGCAAACCACCCGTGCGGTCTGTGCCTCGGCAGCACCGACGAACACCGACCGGTCGGCCAACGCGGCGTCGAGCCCTGCG
>BBEG01000644.1 GCA_001312645.1 Rhodococcus sp. JCM 9791 | reverse complement strand
CCCGAGGGCCGCCGCCACGGCAGGGGCGGTGGCGGGCGCGTGTCGTTCGGGCAGCCGTCGGCGTGTTCCGCTAGGCTCTCGAACAACTGTTCGTAGTGCGTGAAGGGTGTGGCGGTTGCGTGTGATGGGTGTCGACCCCGGGCTGACACGATGCGGATTCGGGATGGTCGACACCGGCCGAGGCCGGGTCGTCGTGCCGGTTGCCGTCGATGTGATCCGCACGCCCCCCGATCTCGACCTCGCCGAGCGGCTGCTGCAGATCTCCGATGCCGCTGAAGAATGGCTCGATCGCTACACGCCGGATGTCGTCGCCGTCGAGCGGGTCTTCTCGCAGAACAACGTTCGCACCGCGATGGGAACCGCACAAGCCGGCGGAGTCGTCGCCCTGTCCGCCGCCCGACGTGGGATTCCGGTCATGTTCCACACCCCCAGTCAGGTCAAATCCGCGGTCACCGGTAACGGTAGCGCCGACAAGAAGCAGATGACCGCAATGGTCACCCGCATCCTCGGCCTCGACACCCCACCGAAACCGGCCGACGCCGCCGACGCACTGGCCCTGGCCATCTGCCACTGTTGGCGGGCTCCGATGCTGGCACGGATGGCAGCAGCGGAAGCTGCCGCGGAAGAACAGAAGCGACGGTACGAGCAACGGCTACGCGACCAGGTCGCGGCCCGGAAGGCAGGGACACGGTGATCGCCTCGGTGCGCGGAGAGGTCCTCGAGATTGCGCTCGACCACGTCGTCGTCGAATCCGGCGGAATCGGGTATCGCGTCAACGCCACGCCAGCCACCCTCGCGACATTGCGTCGCGGCAACGAAGCACGCCTCGTGACCGCGATGATAGTCCGCGAGGACTCCATGACCCTCTACGGATTCGCCGCTCCGGAGGCGCGCGACCTCTTCGGATTGCTGCAGACCGTGTCGGGTGTGGGACCGCGCCTCGCGATGGCGACACTCGCCGTCCTCGAACCCACGGCACTGCGTGCGGCACTCGCCGACGGGAACACCGCGGCCCTCACCCGCGTCCCCGGAATCGGCAAGCGCGGCGCCGAGCGCATGATCGTCGAGCTGCGCGACAAGGTTGCCGCGTACGGCGTCGACGAGGACGCGCCGGCGCTGTCCACGATGTCCTCGCCGATCAGGGAGCAGGTCGTCGAGGCTCTCGTCGGACTGGGCTTCCCGCTCAAACAGGCGGAGCAGTCGACCGACACAGTGTTGAAAGCGGACCCTGCTGCCGACACGTCCGCCGCGTTGCGTGCGGCCCTGTCGGCGTTGGGTAGGTCGCGATGACCGACGACGACACACCCGACCCTTTCGTCGACGAGTCGCCGGTGACTGCGGAGTACACCTCGTCCGACGGCGAGATCGAAGCGAGTCTGCGTCCGAAGAATCTCGACGACTTCATCGGTCAACCTCGGGTGCGAGAGCAGCTGCAGCTGGTGTTGCGCGGAGCAAGATGCGCGGCGGTACGCCCGACCACATCCTTCTGTCCGGCCCGCCCGGACTGGGGAAGACCTCGATGGCAATGATCATCGCCGGAGAACTCGGGTCTTCGCTCCGGCTGACATCAGGGCCGGCGCTCGAACGTGCCGGTGACCTCGCCGCGATGCTGTCGAACCTGGTGGAAGGAGATGTTCTCTTCATCGACGAGATCCATCGGATCGCCCGACCGGCGGAGGAGATGCTCTATCTGGCGATGGAGGACTTCCGCGTGGATGTCATCGTCGGCAAGGGCCCGGGTGCGACGTCGATCCCACTCGAGGTCGCCCCGTTCACACTGGTCGGCGCGACCACCCGTTCCGGTGCTCTGACCGGTCCGCTGCGCGACCGGTTCGGCTTCACCGCCCACATGGACTTCTACGACCCGCCGGAACTCCAGCGGATTCTGCAGCGCTCGGCGCGCATCCTGGGTATCGAGCTGCACGAGGATTCGAGCGCGGAGATCGCCGGTCGTTCCCGCGGAACACCACGCATCGCGAACCGTCTGCTGCGGCGTGTCCGTGACTACGCCGACGTCCGCGCCGACGGCATCGTCACCTTGGAGATCGCGCAGGCCGCTCTCGAGGTGTACGACGTGGATCGGATCGGGCTCGATCGGCTCGACCGCGCAGTG
>BBEG01000643.1 GCA_001312645.1 Rhodococcus sp. JCM 9791 | reverse complement strand
ACCGGTTCCGGTTGCTCCTCCATGAGGAACGAATCCCCGTCGCGCGAGAGCACGGCCAGCGCGGCCGCGATGTCGGCGAGCGGAACGTCGTGTTCTCGCTCGTAATCCTCGATGAACGTGCGGAACAGCTGCAGGTGCTCGGACGTCAGCGCCTCGGTGATCGAGTCGTTGAACTTGGACACACGCTGCGCGTTGACGTCGTCGACGCTCGGCAACTGCATCTCGGCGACCGGCTGGCGGGTGGCCCGCTCGATCGCTTTGAGCAGGTGCCGCTCGCGGGGCGCTACGAACAGCAGTGCGTCACCACTGCGCCCTGCACGACCGGTGCGGCCGATGCGGTGCACATACGACTCGGTGTCGTGGGGAATGTCGTAGTTGACGACGTGGCTGATGCGTTCCACATCGAGACCGCGGGCCGCGACGTCAGTGGCGACCAGGATGTCCAGGCTCCGCTCTTGAGCTGACCGATGGTCCGCTCACGCTGCGCCTGCACGATGTCGCCGTTGATCGCGGCAGCGGAGAACCCCCGTGCGCGCAGCCGCTCGGCGAGGTCCTCGGTGGCCTGCTTGGTCCGGACGAAGATGATCATCGCCTCGAACGACTCGACTCGAGGATGCGTGTCAGTGCATCGAGCTTGCGCTGATGCGACACGAGCACCAGCGCTGGGTCGTGTTGGAGGAGGTCGTGGTCTTCGACTTGACCGTGATCTCCTGCGGGTTGTTCAGGTACTGCTTCGACAGCCGGCGGATCGCGCCGGGCATCGTCGCCGAGAACAACGCGACCTGCTTGGTATCGGGGGTGTCGGCAAGAATCCGCTCGACGTCCTCCTGGAAGCCCATCGTGAGCATCTCGTCGGCCTCGTCGAGGACGAGGAACTCGAGCTCCGAGATGTCGAGGGTGCCCTTGGAAAGGTGATCGATCACACGTCCGGGGGTGCCGACGATGACCTGAGCACCGCGGCGCAGCCCGGCGAGCTGGACACCGTAGGCCTGACCGCCGTAGATGGGCAGCACATGCAGGCCCGGGATGTGCGACGAATACTTACCGAAAGCCTCCGCTACCTGCAGCGCGAGTTCTCGGGTGGGCGCAAGCACGAGCGCCTGGGGCCGCTTCTTCGAAGTGTCGATCCGGGAGAGGATGGGCACTGCGAACGCGGCAGTCTTGCCGGTGCCGGTCTGAGCGAGACCGACGACGTCCCGACCTCCAGCAGTGGTGGGATGGTTGCCGCCTGGATCGGCGACGGGGACTCATAACCCACGTCCGAAAGAGCCTTCAGCACACGGTCGTCGATGTCGAGATCGGCAAACGTGAGGGATGCGGTCTCCTGGTCGGGGGCGTTTTCAATTTCACTCATTTGACCAGCAGTTTATCGGATGGCACGCCGATTCCGTACCAGACCCATGCAAGAGTGTGCCGAAACACGCCCCGAGCAGGGGTGTGTCGGCACTCATCAGACGCCTCGATACCGGACTCTACCCGCTGGTAGAACAGTGGAGCGCGCCCGCCGTCATCACCCCGGAAACACACCGTCGAACTCGGCTACGTCCGGGGGCAGACCGACGCGTCTGCCGCGCCGGACCTTCGCTCGCACCGAGGGCATCGTTCCCGGTCCACTACTCGTCTCCGTCCGGCGAATCGAGGTCCGGCGAATCGAGCTGATTTCGTCTCGCGCCGAGTTCATACTGAGGTAGTGCGGCGGTATCCCTCACGAGAAGAGGCCGGACGGCGACTCGCGCGCTCGGTCGAGCATCTTCGCGGAGCGGACACCGTCGTCCTCGCTCTACCCCGCGGTGGGCTTCCGGTGGCCCGCGAAGTCGCTCGCGCTCTCGGCGCTCCCCTCGACGTCCTCGTCGTCCGCAAACTCGGGGTGCCCTGGCATCCCGAACTCGCAATGGGCGCGATCGCCGAAGGCGGCATCCGTGTTCTCAACGACGACGTGATCCGGCTCGCCAGGATCGGCGCCGAGTCCATCGAACACATTCAGGCGCGTGAGAAGGTCGAACTGGATCGCCGTGGCGCACTGCTGCGTTCCGGTCGCGAACGTGTCGCGCTGAACGGACGGACCGCCGTCATCGTCGACGACGGGATGGCGACCGGAGCTACAGCAGCAGTCGCG
>BBEG01000642.1 GCA_001312645.1 Rhodococcus sp. JCM 9791 | reverse complement strand
CGTCGCAGCCCTCCCGACCCGCGGGAGTATCCGCCGGATCCCTCTGTGGAGCAGCGCTGTCGACCAGGCCAAGGTCGCTGCGGTCGCATTGCTCACCGGCGACTCCGCACCCGAATTCGACGCTGCACCGTACTTCTGGACCGAGCAGTTCGGGCTCCACCTCAAGGCGGTCGGGCACCTGCCGGTCACCGGTGCCCCCGACTTCCTGGTCGGTGACGATCCGCACGGATCGGCACTGATGCACTGGCGCCACCCCGACGGGCACGGGTCGCGGTCGCCGTCGATCACCGCATCTCCATTCCGAAACTTCGGCGTGCCGCGGCGACCGGACAGGTGGCCGCCCCCGGGAATACCGCCGCGTAGAGTCCGCGTGGATGACTCCACCTACGGATCACCGCGCCGACCCCGACCTCGCGCGCCTTGCCGCGGTCAACCTCAATCTGCTGGTTCCGCTGCTGGCGTTGCTCGAGGAAGGGTCGGTCACCCGCGCGGCCGCCCGGGTGGGTATGACCCAACCCGCGATGAGTCACGCACTGAGCCGGATGCGGCGCCTGATCGGAGACGATCTGGTGACCCGGCAGGGGAGCGGCCTCGCGCTCACCCCCGCGCGCTGGAACTGATCGCTCCGCTGCGGGAGGTACTGCGGCACACCGCGAGAGTGGTGAATTTCCCCGGCTTCGATCCCGCACGTGACGGCCGCACCATCACGGTGGCGATGACCAGCAGCACCGCGTTCGTGCTCGGCCCCGCGTTGGCGCGGCTGATCGCCGAGCGCGCCCCGCATGCGACACTGCGGATCCGCAACTTCGTCGAGCCGCAGGCCGGCGACTTCACCGACGACGGCGTGGACGTCGTCCTGCTGTCCGAGGCCTTCACCTCGCCCTACCCCCGAGAGCGGCTCCACGAGAACCGGTGGGTGGTCATCGCCCACCCCGACACCGATCCCGACGCCTCCGCGCTGGATCTGCTCACTTCGCTGCCGCATGTCGCGTACGACTCGCAACATCGGGTGCCCCCGTACGCCACGTTGGACGCGCAGGGTGTGCAGTACCGCATCGGACGGTTGATCTCCGACTTCCTTCTCGTGCCGCACCTGGTGGCGACCGCCGGGGGCGTCGCGGTGCACACCTTCCGGGTCGCCGCCGCGATGGGGGAGCGGATCGCCCTGCGGGTCGAGGAGTTTCCCCTGCCGGTGTCGCCGTTGGGCGTGGACATGGTGTGGAACCCGCATCTGGCGGACATGGAGTTCATCGACTGGTTGCGCACGATCCTCGTCGAGGCGTCCGCATTCGGGTCGGGCGGCTGACCGTCAGGCGCCCGAGGCGAGCAGATGACACCAGGAGTCGGTCAGTTCGTCGAGGCAGATCTCGCGGGGGTGTTCCAGCCGACGGAGAAGTAGCGGCGGGACAGATGTTCGAGCTGGCCGAATGCCAGCACACAGCGGATCCGGCGACGATCCTCCGCGAAACGGTTCGTTCGGTTCAATCCTTCGGTCATCTCACCGACCGCATCCTCGAACCACTGTTCGGTTCTCGCAGCGACATCCGGTTCGTGGGCGGCCTGATACGACGCCGTGAGATAGGGCTTGATCTCGTCCCACTGGGTGAACTTGCGATCGAGATAGGTCCGGATATCCGGGCGTGAACCGGAGGCGACGACCTCGGTCAAGGGGGGGTCGTCGGGCGCGGTCAAGATCGCGTCGGCCTTCGTCAAGAGCGCACTGATCACTTCAGACTTGGATGAAAAGTGCAGGTAGAAGGTAGTGCGTGTCGATCCGGCAGCGGTGGCGATGTCGTCGATCGTGGTCGCCGCGTAGCCCTTCGACCCGAACAGATCGAGCGCCGTCGTGAGGAACAGTTCGTAGGTCATCTGCTTCTGGGCGGCACGGAGGGACATGGGCCCTGATCTTAGCGGCCCGGAATGGCGCGCACCCACCGAGAACAAGCGTCGAGGCCAGTTACATATCCAAACGTAAAGTGAAAGTTCACTACGAAAACTCACTTGACGTCATGTAATCCTAATGGTTACTGTGACTGCTACCACGCCGAACCGGCATGCCGTCGATCGAAAGGAAATGCCGATGAGTGGCGCCCCCACCCCCATCGACACCCCCACCG
>BBEG01000641.1 GCA_001312645.1 Rhodococcus sp. JCM 9791 | reverse complement strand
AGCCCGGGCAGGCCTGGCAGCAACCCGCCGCCGGGCAGGGTCGGCCAGCCCTCTGGGGGCAGCAACAGCAACCCGGGTGGCGGACCGTGGCAGCCGTCGCAGCAGCCCGGGGGAACATCCGGCGGAAACAACAGTGCGAAGCTGCCGTGGATTCTCGGTGGTGTGGGCCTGCTCGTCGTGGTGGTGATCGCCGCGGTGATCGGTTCATGACCCTCGGGGGCGGCACCACCCTCGATTCCGAGGCCGCGCAGGCGGGGGTCGCGCAGGTCCTCACCGAGTCGTACGGCGCCGAGGAAGTCGGTGACGTGTCGTGCCCGGGCGATCAGAAGGTCGCGGCCGGGGCGAGCTTCGAGTGCACCCTCACCGTCGATGGGCAGCACCGGTCGGTGACGCTGACGTTCACCGACGACAACGGCACCTACGAGGTCAGCCGGCCGAACTGATCGTCTCCACCGGAGACACGTGTCATCCGAAATCCCCGCTCACTGCACGTGGGCGGGGATTTCTGCGCGGGGTGGCCTGCGTCTGAACACACGTCGAAGTAGTTCGAAAACCACATTGCAACTTTGTGTTTTCCTAACATGTAGTTCATGCCTCGAAATAGGACGAAACGCCGAATCGGCAATGTCGTTCGAGAACTACGGAGCCACCGCGGACTGTCCCGCCGCCAGTTGGCGACCCTGACCGGGACGCATGCGCAGACGATCGGCTCGCTCGAACGCGAAGACCAGCAACCGAGCTTGGAGGTGGCGATGCGCATCAGCGCCGTATTCGACCGACCCGTACAGCACGTGTTCTTCTGGGTCGAAGCGGGGCCGCCTGATACGCCGTAGTCCGTTCTCGAGTCATTCGGAGAACCATCACTGCAACAGCACTCGCCCGGCGACCTACACGCCTCGGATGCTGACGGACTCACACCGCGGCGAGCTCGAGACGACCGAGCAGGCAGGCCAAAGCACCGCGTCCCTCACCGAACCGTTGCCACAGTGGGTGTCGGTGCGTTGCTCCGGCTACGCTCGCTGCGTGCACTCGACGAGCGAGCTGATCGGCCAGGTCCTGCGTGAGGCGATCGAGGGCGGCGGACTCGCGGGATGGGCAACGGTCGACCTCTGGGACGGTGTCGCGACCGCACGCATCACCGAAACCGGTGACACGGTCCACATCGTCGACGAGAGCGTCGCGCAACGAGGGATCTGCGCGATCCTGCTCGACGACGATGTCCACCACGCTCACACTCGGGAAGCGTTGCGCGCCGACAACCCCCGCCTGATCGACGGTGAGGTCGCCGACACGATTGTGCAGTTCGGGCTCTTCGGGTGGATCGTGTATCGATGAGCTTGCCCTACGACAACACCCGAGCAGCGGCGGCGGTCGATCACCAGTCCGTCGTCGACGCTGCGCGCCGCATCACCTCGATCGTGCGGCGCACCCCGATCCTCACCGCTGCGGTGCCTACCCCGAACGGGCCGGTCGAAGTGGCGTTCAAACTCGAATATCTGCAGCACGGCGGGTCGTTCAAGGTGCGTGGCAGCCTCAACGCGCTCGGCCGTGCTCGTGAGAACGGCACGCTCCCCGACGCGGGCGTGCTCATCGCTTCCGGTGGCAACGCCGCGATCGGTGCCGCCTGGGCGGCCCGATACTGGGACACACCCTGCACCGTCGTCGTTCCCGAAGCCACGCCACCGGCGAAACTCGACCGGTTGCAGCGCCTCGGCGCGGCCGTGCACCGGGTGGGTGCGTCCTACGCCGACGCCGACGCGCACGCCTCGACCCTCGCCCGTGAACTCGGCGCCGTGACGTTGCACGCCTACGACCTACCGGACATCGTTGCCGGGGCCGGCACCCTCGCACTCGAATTGCGTGAACAACTCGACACGCCACTGGACTGGCTTGTCGCGGTCGGAGGCGGGGGACTGGTCGCCGGAATCACCGCCGGAACCCGCAACACCGACATGATCTACGGGGTCGAACCCGTCGGTGCTGCAACCCTGCACCGCGCGCTCGACGCGGGAACACCCATCGACATCGAGGTGGACAGCATCGCCGCCGATTCGCTCGGTGCCACCCGCATCGGGAACCTCGCGTGGGCGGCAGCGAGCACCGGCCGCATCGACA
>BBEG01000640.1 GCA_001312645.1 Rhodococcus sp. JCM 9791 | reverse complement strand
CGCGGTCTTGCCGGCCCCGAGTGGACCATCGAGACTACGAGGTCGCCGGCCCGGAGGTCTCGGGCGAGTCGGCGCCCGAACGCCTCGGTGTCCTCGACGGTCGGCAATTCGATGTGGCGTGCGGAATCAGACAATTGCGGCTCGCCTCGTCGAGATGTCATGTGCGAAGCCCCGCTGGATCAGCCGGTCGATCCCACGGTTGACGACCTCCGGGAACTCGAACTGCACGAGATGCCCACCGCCGCGAACCCGCTTGAGTTCGGATCCGGGGAGCGCCTCGGCGAGTTTCTCGGAGCTCGCGAACGGAATCACCATGTCGGCGTCGCCGCAGAGCACGAGTGACGGCACCGAACCCAGCACGGACAGCGCAGCGGATTCGTCGTGCAGTTCGAGGGTGCGTAGGAAGTTCACGATCGTCACTACCGAGGTCTCGTCGAGCATCCGATCCGACAACGCGACGAGGCGCGGACTGACCACCGTCCCGTACGACGCCGCGCGCAGTATCGGCGTGACGACCGCACGCGCCATACCGCGTGCCGCCTGCACGAATCCGGGCGCGGTTCGCGCCGCATATCGAAAGGCATCGATGACGGGGTTCTCGAGATTCCGGCCGAGCCCGGTCCGGCTGAGACCCGCCGCGGTGGTCGCAAGCAACCCCGCCCCCACGATCCGGGACTCGAACAGATCGGGGCGCTGCGACGCCAGCGCGATCGTCGTCATGCCGCCCATCGAATGTCCGATCACCACGACCGGCCCGCCGGGGATCGTCTCGTCGATGACCCGGCCGAGGTCTCGTCCGAGTTGAGCGATGGTGCACGACTTGGGTCGGGCATGCCGGACTCGCCGTGGCCGCGCTGGTCGTAGAACACCATCCGGACGTCCTCGCCCCACCGCTCGAGCACGTGCCGATACTGCAAATGCCACGACTGCATGCGCAGGCAGTAGCCGTGCACGAAAACGACGGTCAGCGGAGCACGTGACGATCCGGATTCGCGCACGACGAGAGGGACACCGTCATCTGTCATGACGATCCCCTTCGGTAGACGGAGAACGGCGTCGAAATCCTCGTCCCGATACAGCTCGTGTGCAGGCATCCCGGCGCTCCGCACGGCGTACAGCCCTGCGGATGATGCAAGCGTCACCAGGCTCGCGCCCAGCAGACCCATTCGACCCATCAGCGTCATCGCAACTCGCCTCCTTCGCCACCTATATAGGTGCGGACGGTTCGGCCACCGATCCCGGTCACGATCTCGTAGTTGATCGTGTCCAGGAGTTCGGCCCAGTCCTGGCTCCGGATTCTCCGAGACGTCCGTCACCGAAGAACAACGCTTCGTCGCCCTCCTGTACTCCCCCACCGTCCGGGCCGAGGTCGACGACGATCTGGTCCATGCACACGCGGCCCAGCTGGGGACGTCGACGCCCGCCGAGGAGAACGTCGATCCGGCCACTGAGATTGCGGCGGATCCCGTCTGCATACCCCATCGGCAGAAGGGCGACGGTCGTGTCGGCAGGGGCGATCCAGCGGTGCCCGTACGACACGCCCGAACCTGCAGAAACCCTCTTCACCAGCGCCACTCTCGATCGCAGTGTCATCACCGGCCGGAACCCGAAATCGCCTTGCTCGGGGATCGGCGTCAGCCCGTATATCGCAATTCCGGGCCGAACCATGTCGAATCGCAGGTCGGGGCGGGTAACGGTGGCCGCAGAGTTCGCCAGATGAACAACCTCGGGGGGCAACGACACCCGCCGGAGATCATCGGCGGCCTGGTGGAGCCTGTCTCGTTGTGAATCGATCTCGGGGTGACCGAGTTCATCGCCGTGGGCAAGGTGTGAGAACAGTCCTCGCAGCCGCACCGCTCCGGCCGCCTGCGCGCGGGCGACGTCCCGCACGAATTCGGGCCACTCGTCGTGTGCTACGCCGTTGCGGTTGAGTCCGGTGTCGACCTTCGCGGTGATGACCGCCGTTTCACCGATGCTCTCGGCCGCCGCGACAATGGCCGCGAGGTGCCGCGGCGACGACACACCGAGTTCGATTCCCGCCGCGATCGCGGGTGCGTAATCGGCGTCGACGGTGTGCAGCCACGACAGCACGGGCGCGTCGATTCCGGCAGCGCGCAGCTCGAGCCCCTCGGTGAG
>BBEG01000639.1 GCA_001312645.1 Rhodococcus sp. JCM 9791 | reverse complement strand
CGCCGACACGTGCCGGCTGCGGAGGCGCGGACGCAAGCGGAGCGACCTGAGGCAGGCCGACGGTCTGCAGGATCCGGCCGATGATGTGATCCGGTGAGACGTCGTCGGCGAGCGCGTCGTACGACAGCACCAGACGGTGGCGCAACACGTCGGGGATGACATCGATGATGTCCTGCGGGATGACGTAGTCGCGTCCACGCACCAGTGCCAGCGCGCGGGCAGCGGAGATGATGCCGAGCGTCGCGCGGGGCGAGGCGCCGTAGGCGATCCAGCCCTGCAGGTCGTCGAGACCGACTTCGGCCGGGGTACGGGTTGCAAAGATCACCCGCACCACGTAATCGACGAGCGCATGGTGCACGAACACGCGGCTCGCGACCTCCTGCAGGCGGACCAGTTCGTCGCTGCCGAGGATCTGCTTGGGTTCAGGTGCGGCGACACCCATTCGGTAGACGATCTCCCGCTCTTCCTCGACCGTCGGGTAGTCGACGAGGACCTTGAACAGGAAACGGTCGCGCTGCGCCTCGGGAAGGGGGTAGACGCCTCGTTCTCGATCGGGTTCTGGGTGGCCATGACGAGGAACGGGTCTGGCATCGGGAAGGTCTTCCCACCGATGGTCACGTGCCGCTCGGCCATCACCTCGAGCAGTGCCGACTGCACCTTCGCGGGGGCGCGGTTGATCTCGTCGGCGAGGACGAAGTTCGCGACGACCGGGCCCAGTTCGGTATCGAACTCTTCGCGACCCTGCCGGTAGATCCGGGTGCCGACCAGGTCGGTCGGAACGAGGTCGGGGGTGAACTGCACGCGGGAGAACGAACCGCCGACGACCTTGGCGAAGGTCTCCACCGCGAGGGTCTTGGCCACACCGGGCACGCCTTCGAGCAACACGTGGCCCCTGGCGAGGACGCGACGAGCATCCGCTCGACGAGCAGGTCCTGTCCGACGATGACCCGCTTGACCTCGTAGATCGCCCGTTCGAGGAGCCGGACGTCCTGCGCAGGATCGACCGCCGTCGGCGCGCCCTGGCCGTCCTGGGTACGTCCGTCGGGTTTCGGGCGGTCATTGCGTGGCGAGGCCTGCTGTGCCTTCGTCGTGTTCACTGCCGCGTTGTTCCCCGCCGGGGCATTCACTGCGTTGTTACGCTCGCCGCTCTTCCGGACGGTCGATTCGCTCTTGTCGTTCGACCCTGCAGTCCCCGACGTCCCACCCTCGCGTGAGGTCACCAACAATCCACCGCTTTCGCCTGTCGCTCCGCTGGAATCACCTGCCGGCACCACTATTGCAGGTACCGGCCTTCCATGTCGTCACCCCCGCGCGACCTGCGCCGCGTTGCCGTCACGACACCATGCGCACCACATACGGTGTCATGCCGTCCCAGCGTACCGGCGAGATCTTCACGTGCGCACCCGACTGCGGCGCCTCGAGCATGGTGTCGTCGCCGAGATACAGGCCTACGTGCTGGCTGGCATTCGGTCCGTAGAAGATCATGTCGCCGCGCTTCATCTCCGACGCGGGGACCTGGGTGCCGGCGGTGTACTGGTACCCGGTGTAGTGCGGTAGAGAGACGCCGATTCCTGCGAACGCATATATCATCAGTCCGGAACAGTCGAATCCGACCTTGTTGTAGTCGCCGTAGCTGTCGGCGACACCACCGTCACGGATCCCGCGGGTAGGACCGTTCTCGTCACCGCCACCCCATGCGTAGGACACGCCGATCTGTGACAGTCCTCGGTCGATCACCGTTTCGACGGCAGCCGTCCCGGTCAGAGTCGGACGCTGGGTCGTGCGCGGGGACGAGCGGGGGCCGGACTCGCGCGGGGTCGACGGACCGGTCTCGTCGGCGGGGTCGGGGTTCGTCCATTCACGGACGTCCTCGTCCTCTTCCTCTTCGATGCCGGTGTCGGTGTCTGTTCCGGTGTCACCGCCCGTGTCGTCCGGCTCTGCGCCGACCGCCGTACCGTCGGATTCGGAGATGTCGGTCTCGGCTACTTCCGTGTCGGTCGGCGCAGTCACCGTCGGTGCAGGAATGTCGAGCTGCGTGTGGGGCCGCTGCCCGTTCGAGAGTTCTGAAGCACGCGCTCGCGCGGCGGCGTCCGCGGCCACCCGCACCGCAGCTTCGGATGCGGCCTGCGCAGCGACCTGCG
>BBEG01000638.1 GCA_001312645.1 Rhodococcus sp. JCM 9791 | reverse complement strand
CCGGGCGGGCCAGTAGCGCCGCACCCTCCGCGGCCACCAGCTCGGGTTGTGCGGGCACGATCACCGGAAGGTCGAGCCACGACTCCATCACGGACGCGACCAGCGGAATGTTTGCACCGCCGCCGACCAGCACCGCTGCGTCGGGGGTGCGCCCCGAGCGGCGGATGACCTCACGAGCGAGGTGGGCCGAGGTCTTCACGGAGTCGTCGATGAGCGAATCGAAGCTGTCCTGTGAGAGCAGCAGCAGACCGCCCTCACCTGGCAGGCACACCGCGCCGTTGGTGGACAGCTGCTCCTTCGCATCGCGGCACCTCGCGGCGAGAGCGCGCTGCGCTGCGGCGTCGGCAGGCTGCGTGAAGCGGTGCAGTTCGAGTTGGTGATCGAAGATCAGCCGGTCGACCAGATCGCCGCTGATCTGGTCCGAGCGTGCGGTACTGAGCACCATCGCCGTGGTCCGATCGACGACAGTGACGGTGAGGCCGGAGCTGCCGAGGTCGTAGAACACGAGCGTCTCGGTTTCGCCGAGCACTCCGGACGTCTCGAGCATCTGCAGCGCGGCCGTCACTTCGGGAACCAGCTGGACGTTTCCGAGTGCCAGCCGGGTCATCGCGGCGTGGACGGCGTCGGCCTGTGCCTCGTTCCGATACGCGACGCCGATGGCCTGAACCTCCATTTCGTCGGTTTCGGCCAGCACCGTTTCAATGGATTCGGCGACCAGTTCCTCCGGCCGTTCGAGAGTCGCGGCCACCGAGCGCGACCGGAATACGGGGCTGTCGAGGCTCTCGGCATCACGGCGCGCGAAGCGCACAGCGCTGGCACCGACCGACACACCGAGGACTGAAGTCATGACGACAACTGTAACGGTTCGGTTACGGTCGCGCCCATGAAGCGGGTCGAGGCGACGCCCGTGAGGTTGCTGCGTTCTGCCCATCGCGGTGCCCTGGAACAGGAGACGGGCCGATCGCACGTGATCAGCGGGGGTCGATGCGGAGGGTGGAGATGAGGCAGGCACTGCGAGTACCTGTAACACCGTGCACTCCCACCCCGCGTTCCGGTACGGAAAGGTGTATCGGGACGGACGGTTACAACGGCTTCGTCTCGCGGTTCGACGAACTGCATGGACGACGAGACGGAGTGAGGCCGCCCAGTTCGAACATCCTGAAAGTGAAGGTAAGGACGACATGAACGACAGTGAGTTCGATCAGATCTTCCCGCTGGGGGAGAAGAACGACGCTTCGCGCAGTACTTCACCGGTCAGAGCTACCTGGCTCCGCTCACTTCGGGGAGCGTTCCCGTCAGCAACGTCTCCTTCGAGCCGGGCAGTCGCAACAATTGGCACATCCATCACGGCACCGGCGGTGGAGGCGACCAGATCCTGCTGTGCACAGCAGGAAGCGGCTGGTACCAGGCAGAGGGCGAGGATCCCGTCAGTTTGGAGCCGGGAGTGGTGATTCGCGTCCCGGTCGGCACGAAGCACTGGCACGGCGCGAAGGCCGACTCCTGGTTCTCCCACGTCGCATTCATCACCCCGGGCGAAGATCTCAGCAACGAATGGCTCGAACCCGTCTCCGACGAGGTGTACGGCGAGCTGCCGAAGAACGGAGAGAACGCATGACGATCCTGAACGAAACCTGCACAATGTCGAACGACGTGACGATCCGCTCTCGATTCGGGAGTGGCAGTGCACGGCATGCGGGGTGGTCCACGTGCGCGACCTCAACGCCGCCAAGAACATCCACGCGGCCGGACGGGCCGAGTGGTTAAACGCTTGCGGAGGGACCGCAAATCCTGCCGCTCAGCGGGGGTAAGTCCCTGTGAAACAGGAACCCACCGGAGTGGCGCGAAGCGCTGCAGGAGGAATCCCGGTCGTTCACGGCCGGGAGGACGTCAAAGAAAGGTCCTAGTCCTCGTTGAAACCGTGGAGGCGGTCCAGCTCGCGACGTTCCTTCTTGGTCGGTCGTCCCGCACCACGGTCGCGGCGCGGAACCGACGCAAGGATCTCCTTCGGAGGTGGGGGAGGGCTGTGATCGATGTATGTCGTCGCGGCGACCGGTGCGCCCACCCGCTTGTTCACGAGCTGCGCGACCTCGACGATTTTCTCCATCCCGTGCACACGGACCGCACCTCGCGCGATCGTGACGG
>BBEG01000637.1 GCA_001312645.1 Rhodococcus sp. JCM 9791 | reverse complement strand
GGGCATCGGGACGGCGACTGCGAGGACGAGTCCGACGAGAACGGCGGGGACCGCGAGCAACAGATCGGCCCCTGCGCTCACGACGAGTTCGATTCGGCGACCTGACCACCCGGCCCAGAGACCGCAGGCGACACCGACCGATGTCGACGTGGCGGCTGCGACGAGCGCAACCGCAGTGAGAGTGCTGCCGCCCCAGAAGACTCGCGACAGCACGTCGCGTCCGAGTGCATCGGTTCCGAGCAGCTGGTCTGCGTTCGGCGGCGTCCAGGGTCGGGCCACCGTCGCGAGTGGGTCCTGGTCGGTGAGATAGCGTCCGAACAACGCGAAGGCGAGCACCGCGGCCAGCGAGACCATGAGCAGCGACCGTGTCGATCGCCCACTACGGCCGGTCACCTCGGGTCCTTCCTGCCGATGCGGGCCGCGACAAGATCAGCGATGGCCATGCCGACCACCACCACGACTGCCGCGAGCAACGAGATTGCCTGTACTACCGCCACATCGCGTGTGGCGATCGAGGTCACGAACAGTTCACCGAGACCGGACAGCCCGAAAATATTCTCCACCAAGGCGGTTCCGCAGATCAGCCCGGCCAGGACGAACGACATCACACGAACGACGGGCGCAGCCACCACAGGGAGGACGTACGCCGCGGCGAGCCGTGCCCGGCCGACGCCGCGCATCCGAGCATCGACGATGTAGGGGGTTTCCGCGGCATCCACCAGCGGTCCGCGCAGCATCATCGCCGCATATGCGCTCGCTGGCAGCGCCAGCGTCAATGCCGGCAACACCAGCAGGTCGAGGTGCGCCAGCGGTGACCGGCCGGCGGGAATCAGGGAGACCGGAGGCACAAGTCCTGCCCTCCCGGACAGGATCGCGGCGACGAGAGCTGCGACGACGACCTGGGGGAGCGCCGCAATTGCGGTGGTGGCAGCCGACCCGGCAGATCGACGCCCCCCGCCGTGTGAGGCGAGCACAGCGAGCAGCCCCATCAGAGGGATGATGACGACCAGCGCGACCGACACGATGCCCATCGACACCGGCACACGGTTGCCGAGCATCGACGCCACACTGCGCCCGGTGCTCGTCGACGTCCCGAGATCACCTCCGACGCATTCGTCAGCCACGCGAGATACCGCACGGGAAGCGGTTCGTCGAGACCAGCCGCGGAGCGCAGCACCGACAGTTGCTCGGGGGTCATCCGGCCTGCCGCACGCAGCGACACGGCGTCACCCGGAAGAAGTGCAGTGACACCGAAGACGATCACCGAGACGGCCAGGACGAGTGCGATTGCGCGCGCCGCTGTGACGAGCAGCGGACGCAATCGCACTCCACCGGAATGGCGTGACGTAGAGATCACCCTTCGAGGTCGACCTGGTCGATGAACGCACTGGCGAATCCGATGCCTTCGGGCACTCCGGTCACGCCCGGTGCGGCAAGATCCAGACGGTCGGAGACAGCCCAGACGGCGTAACCACCCTCATCCCGGAGCGTTGTCATCAACTCGCCGATGCCGCGATCACGGGTGGCGTCGTCGGGTTCGGCGACGGTCTCGGCGAGTCCTGCCGACCAGGCTGGATTGCTCCACGCGGTTTCGTTGGTCGGGGAATCCGGGCGAAGGGCCACCTGGGTGATGTCGAGGAAGGGGATACCCCCGAGATAGCTGATGTAGAAGGGACGTTGGGCGTACACATCCTGGAAGTAGGTGTCCGGAGGTGACAGCTCGACGTTCACTCGGATGCCGATCTCGGCGAGCTGCTGGGCGATGAGTGTGGCCGCGCTGTCCATTCCGGGGTACGCGGTGGTGCTGTTCAACGTTATGTCGACACCGTCCGACAGGCCGGCCTCGGCCATCAGTTCGCGGGCGCGGTCGAGATCACGAGTGCGCTGCGGCAGATCGGGTGCAGCCGGGTCCTGAGGACTGATCACGTCGTTGCCCAGTTGTCCTTGTCCCAGGAACGCGACATCGAGGAGCTGCTCGCGGTCGAGGGCATTGCGGACGGCTTCGCGGACCCGGTTGTCGTCGAACGGTGCTGTGTCGGTGCGCATCACGAGGGGGTAGAGGGTTGCGCCCGCGTGCCGGACCACTCCGATTCCCGACGACTCGTCGAGTGCGACCACCGCCGACGCCGGGACTCCCGCGGCGAGG
>BBEG01000636.1 GCA_001312645.1 Rhodococcus sp. JCM 9791 | reverse complement strand
CGCCGACACCGTCGGCACCCTGGCATCTCGATGCGGGGGCAGTGCGCGCGGTCGTCGAACGACGTAGGTCGCTGCTCGCGGCCGGGGTCACAGATGAGTGGTAGCTTCCACGCCGGCGACGTTGTTGCGCTCGTCGGGCCGGACGAACGCACTGTCGCGCGTGGTGTCGTGGCCTACGACCCGAGCGAGCTCGACTTCATGATCGGCTTCTCCACGCGGCAGTTGCCGCAGGATCTGCAACGACCGGTCGTGCACGCCGACGATCTGGTGCGTATCTAACGCTCCGCCAGTGCACTGAGAATCTCGGAAGCACCCGCGTCGACCTTCACCGCCGCGTGGGTGTCTCCGCGACTCGGGCCACGATTCACGATCGCGACCGGGACGCCCCGTGCTACCGCGCGACGGACGAAGCGGAGCCCGGATTGCACGGTGAGTGAACTTCCCGCGACGAGAAGCACATCCGCGTCGTCGACGAGTTCGAAGGCGGCGTCGACGCGGGAACGCGGCACGATCTCACCGAAGTACACGATGTCGGGTTTGAGCATTCCGCCACATCGGTCGCAGTCGACGACAACGAAATCGCCGGTGTCGGCGACGACAGCGTCGGCATCGGGAGCGACCTCGAGACCGGTGACGCCGTGGGCTCGCTCCTCGAAGCCCGGGTTCGCTGCCGACAACCGTTCGTGCAGCGTGAACCGTGAGAGGCGCTTCTCGCATGCAAGGCACCGGACCTGGGCGTACGAGCCGTGCAGGTCGATCACTCGACGGCTTCCCGCCTTCGTGTGCAGCAGGTCGACGTTCTGGGTGATGACGCGACGACGGTTCCGCTCCGTTCGAGCGCCGCGACCGCGCGGTGACCGGCATTCGGTCGCGCTGCATCCATGTGGCGCCAGCCGATGTGGTTACGCGCCCAGTAGCGCTGGCGGAACACCGGGTCGCCGACGAACTGCTGAAACGTCATGGGGTTGCGTGGCGGTGAATCGGGCCTCGGTAATCGGGGATCCCGGAATCTGTCGACACCCCGGCTCCGGTGAGGACCGCGATGCGCCGACCGTCCACGAGCGCACGCAACTTCTCGGACGGGTCCGTCACCGTCGTCATCTGGATACCGAACACAGGCCCTCCTTCGCGGCTCCATGCTATTCCTGCGCTGTCGTGTCCGTTCCTCGGGCGGGAAGCAGGGCCCGGACGGCGTCGATGCTGTCGGCGTCGACAGGAGACTTGTCGGGGCGATAGCGCAGAACCCGCGCGAAGCGCAGCGCGACACCACCCGGATAGCGGGTGCTGGTCTGCACACCGTCGAGTTCGATCTCCACGACCACCTCTGGTCGCAGGTACACGGTGTGGTCGTCACGGTGGGATTCGAAGTCCGGAAACCGGGTGGTCTGCCATCGCAGCAGTTCGTCGGTCAACCCTTTGAAGGTCTTGCCGACCATGATCGGGGGACCGCCGTCGGGGTCGCGGGCGCCGAGGTGCAGGTTGGACAGGAACCCGGTGCGGCGCCCGTAGCCCCATTCCGCACCGAGGACGATCAGGTCGAGCGTGTGCTCGGGTTTGATCTTCTGCCACGCGTGGCCGCGGCGACCGGCCAGATACGGAGACGCCAGGGACTTGACCATGATCCCCTCGTGACCGTGTTCGAGGGCGGCATCGAGGTGAGCGTGCGCCGCAGCCCGGTCCGGGGCGGCCACCGCCGGAATCCGATGCGCACCCGCGACACGATCGAGCGAGGTAAGGCGTTCGGACAGTGGAAGATCGAGCAGATCGATGCCGTCGAGATGGAGGCAGTCGAAGAAGTACGGGTGGAGGAGGAGTTCGCGTGCCGTGCTCGCCCCGAAGCGGCTCATGGTCTCCTGGAACGGCCGTGGTCGCCCGGAATCGGTGAGAGCGAGCGTCTCTCCGTCCAACACCACACTGCGGCACGGCAGCGCGGCAACGAGCTCGACGAGTTCGGGTACCGACGAGGTGATCTCGCGCAGAGTCCGCGTGAACACCCATACCGAGTCGCCGTCGCGGTGCACCTGAATGCGTGCGCCGTCGAGCTTGTACTCGACGCTGCATTGACCGGCGAACTCGTCGAGCGCCGACTCGACGGACTCGGCGGGCACCGCGAGCATCGGCCGGATCGGGCGCCCGAGCTCGAG
>BBEG01000635.1 GCA_001312645.1 Rhodococcus sp. JCM 9791 | reverse complement strand
ACCTGCCGCGAGGCCGATGCGGGTCTGCGCCGACACGGAACCGGCGAGAGTCGGACGGATATCGGGTAGATCGGTGTCGATCGGTTCATGAGTGAGGACAGTCGTCATCGGTAACCTCCAGAATCGTTGCTGTGTAGTAATTCCCGCTCGGGTATCAGCGGACGGTGACCGTTCCGGTCATGTACGGGTGGATCGAGCAGATGTAGCTGTAGACGCCCGGACTGTCGAACGTGTGCGAATAGATGCCCTCGCCGGTGATACCGCTGTCGAACTCACCGGGTGACTCCACGCGGTGGAGGACGCCGCCGTCGTCGAATCGCCATTCGACGGTGTCGCCGACGGACACCGTGGCATCCATCGGGTGGTACTGCACATTGCTGATCTCGATCACCGTCTCGGGCCGCTCGGCGGCGGAACATCCGGTCGATGCGAGTGCCGCGACGCCGATTGTGAGTGTCCACCAGCTCCATGCCCGCCCGGGACCCTGCATCATGGACGGCCGCACTACTGGACGATCACGGTGCCGACCATCGACGCGTGCGGCGTGCAGTGATAGGTGTACGTGCCGGGGTCGTCGAAGGTGAACTCGTAGGTGCCTCGGTGAGCAGTTCGCTCTGTAAGAGGCCTTCGAGGGGGCCGTCGCCGGCGACGTCATGGGGAAGTCCGTTGTCGTCGAACCTCCATTGGACCGTTTGGCCCTGCTCGATCGTGACCGAGGCGGGTGAATACGACATGTTCGTCACGTCGATCACCACGGCGGGTTCGGTGGCCGCCGACGACGAACCGCACGCGGTCAGTCCCACGGTGGCGATCAGCGCGGCAGCGAGTGGGAGCAGTTTCTTCACGGGTGTCCTCTCATCGGATGTATCGCAGGTTCGCGGTCATCCCGGCTTCGAAGTGATAGGCATTGTGGCAGTGAAACATCCACTCCCCAGGGTTGTCGGCGTCGAACTCGATGGCGAGTTCGGTTCCGGGTAGCACGTTGACGGTGTCGCGTCGGAGCCGCCGTAGTCGGGGACGCGAACGTGTGCCCGTGGGTGTGCATCGGATGCCACATCGTCGTGTTGTTCGCCATCGTGATGCGGATCCGCTCTCCCTGCCGCATCACCAGTTTTCCGGCATCGCGCCCTGCCATACCCCACACGTACCGATCGCCGGCCTGGATCAGCTCCACCCGGTAGTCCCGGTCTGCGGCGCGAGAATCCAGCCGGACGGCGTCGGCCGGTCGCAATTCGCTCTCTGTGAGCAGACGACCCGACAATTCCGGGACGAGTCCGCCGACATCCGGATTCGGCAGGGGCGCCGCGTCGTTCGAGCGGAGCACCGTCGACGCGTATCCGTCCCGGCCCTCCACCTTCGCCACGATCGGCCACGCACCCGACTTCATGGTGAGCAGCACGTCGTACCGCTGGGCCATGCCGACGATCAGGGTGTCGGTGGTGGTCGGCACACAGTCGAAGCCGTCCGCAGCGATCACCGTCAGTTCGTGACCCGCGACGGCGAAGCGGTACGCGTCTCGGCGGCTGCGTTGACGATCCGTAGCCGCACCCGGCTCCCGGGCGCCGCGGTCACTGTCTCGGGGTCGTGGGGCGGACGCGTTGATCAGGTGCAACGGGTAGCCGATGTGCTGGGTCATCCCACCGAGAGACCCCGACGAACCGTGGCCTCCCGACACGAGCGACTGCGCGGCAGAGGTTTCGTCGGTGGTGTGTTCGGCCGGTGCGCCGCCTCCGTCATGCCCTGCGTGACCGCCGGACATCGCCGGGTTGAGCGCCGTCAGCACTGCCTCGGGGGTGGTACCGAGACCGTCGACCCAATCTCAGGACCAGCACGGCGTCGACGTCGGCGCCGGAGGTATCGTGCGGATCCTCGACGATGAGGGCGCCGAACAGTCCCCGGTCGGCCTGCAGGCCGCTGTGCGAGTGGTACCAGTGCGTGCCCGGGTCCGGGACGACGAAGTCGTACAGGAAATCACCACCCGGGCCGATCGGATCCTGCGTGACCGGCGCCGCACCGTCCATGTCGTTGCGGATGCGGATCCCGTGCCAGTGCAGCGTCGTATCGACCGCCAGGTTGTTGCGCACCGACACGAGTAGTTTGTCGCGGACGCTCGCTCGCAGTTCCGGAGCCACCGCGCGGCCGCCGTACGACCACGT
>BBEG01000634.1 GCA_001312645.1 Rhodococcus sp. JCM 9791 | reverse complement strand
CACCCGCGCGGGGGTGGGTCGCGCGACGCTGTACCGGCATTTCGCGAACGGCACCGAACTCGTCGCCGCCGCCTTCGCGCGGCTGATCCCGCCGGCGCCACCCGTGCCCGAGAACGCCGACCTGCGCGAACAACTCGTCGAACTGCTCATCGGCCAGGCGCGGATCGTCGAGGAAGTACCCATTCCTCTCGCTGCGATGTGCTGGCTGGGGATGGGGCCGGAACTCGTCCACGCGAGTCGCCCGGCCGACCCGGAAGCGCAGGCGCGACCCGAACTGCAGTCGCTGCGCGAGCAGCTCGTCGAACGCTACCGTTCGTCGTTCGACCGTGTGCTCGGCACCGAGTCCACACGCGAGGAACTCGGCGAGTTCGACTACGACCTCGCCCTCATCCAGCTGGTCGGTCCGGTCGTGTTCAACCGGCTCGTCACCCTGCCGCCCATCGGTCGGGCGGCATGCGAACAGATCGTCGACGACTTCCTCGCGGCTCGTCGTGCAGCGAGAGGATAGTCCGGCAGAGGATCCGGTCAGAGTGCCCAGCGTCGCCGGTCCGGCGCCCGCAGGACGAACGGCCGCGACCGGCGGAAGTCCTTGACCCTGAGCCTGCGCAGCGGCTGGATCCGGAACTCTTCCGGATCGAGCTCGGCCGCGAGCTTCTCGTCCAGCAGGATCGAGCCGGGCCGGGCCGCACCCGTGAGACGAGCGGCGTTGTTGACGACGGAGCCGAACAGGTCGCCGAAGCGTGCCAGCACCGGTCCCCATGCCAGTCCCACCCGGAGCTCCGGGGTGTCCTTGCTCGCGCCGAAGGTCTCCTGCAGTTCGAGCGCGATCCGCGCGCCGTCGGCCGGATCCTCGGCCGCGAACATCACTTCGTCGCCCACGGTCTTGATGACCCACCCGTGGTGTCCGGTGATCGCCGCGGTGACCTCGGATTCGAAGTACTCGAGCAGTTCGTTGAGTTCGCCCGCATCGATGCGGCGGGTGAGCTGCGTGTAGCCGACCATGTCGGCGAACCCGACCACGACTCGCGAAGAGGTGCGTCTCCTTCGGGGCGCCAGACGGAACGCTCCGTGGTGCTCACGATATGACGCCGCCAGATGTGGCTCTGCAGGGTCTCGGCCCGCATCGACAGCTGTTGCACGAGAGCATCGATGAGGTCGGGCATCTCCTCGGCCGACACGTCGGAATGCTCGTCGACGAGGTTGTCGAAGAGGTGAGTGTTGAACAGGGTCAGTTCCCACTCTGCGAGTCGTGAGATGGATTGACCGAGCGACCGGGCCGCCGAGAGCTCGAGGTTCTCGTCGATCACGCCGCTACCGACGATCGCCGCGATATCGCGTAGCGCACCGATGTCGCCGTCGGTGAACATCTCCGCGTCGGGTTCGGGGTCGACGGTGAATCCCAACGCCTGCCATAACCGTCGAACCCGCGCAGGAGACATACCTGCCATCGTGGCGACCTCGTCCACCGTATAGCGGCGTTCGCCCCCGAGCAGGCTGCGTTCGAGCTCCCTCTGAATGGCGGCAAGCATGTCGGGGCCGGGCTTCGGTCGTTGCTCCGGCGAGTTCACAACCGACATCTTTCCTTGTCGTGGTTCGGGGCACACGACGGGTTCCCTGCGGCGAGACGATCGCCGTACGTCCGGACGGACGGAGTGTCGTACAGATGTGCGAGAGTGGGCGCCGTCGATCGCACAGCAGAGCCGAGAAAGGACGTGGCATGCCGCCCCGTAGACGTGCGGACCATCTGACCGAGGAACAACTCGTGGAATTGAGCTCCGCCCTCGCGGAGGATCGCCGCGCCACGGTATATCTCGTCGAGGGAATTTCCAGCCTCGGGATAGGGCCGGGTACGTCGGCGCGTGTCATCTCGATCGACGGGACCACGGTCACCGTCCGCCCCAAGGGTGTCAACGACGAGCTCCCCTTCGAAACCGATGAACTGCGCTTCACCCGAGATGTGGCGACGAAGACGTCGCCGAAACCGGCCGCCGCGAAGGCACCGTCTGCGACCGGAACACCCGCACGGAAGCCCTCTGCGGCGCAATCCCCGGCGGCGAAACCGCCTGCAGCAACAACCCCGGTCGCGAAAACCGAACCCGCACACGCCTGCCCCCCGGCCGGCAGCCAAGGAGAAGACCACAATGACCTCCGCTCCCGCG
>BBEG01000633.1 GCA_001312645.1 Rhodococcus sp. JCM 9791 | reverse complement strand
CCGTCGTGGCGCTCGGCATGCGTCGCTCCGTCGAACTCGTCGTGGGCATGTATGCGGTCGCGAAGGCCGGCGGCGCCTACCTGCCGCCTCGACCCGGACCAACCCGCCGACCGCACCGCCTACATCCTCGACACCGCAGCACCCGTCTGCGTGCTCACCGCCGACGACACGTTCGACACCGGAACACACCCGGTGCTGCACGTCGACGAACCCAGCGACCTTCCCGCGACACCCGTCGCCGACAACGAACGTGTCGCGCCACTGCGACCCGACCACACCGCCTACGTGATCTTCACATCGGGGTCCACAGGCCGTCCCAAAGGTGTCGCGGTGTCGCACTCCGCGATCGTCAACCAATTGCAGTGGAAGCGTGAACAATTTGCGCTCGGCGCCGGCGACGCCGTGCTGCTCGCCACCGCGGCCACGTTCGACCTGTCGGTGTGGCAGTTCTGGTCTGCGCTCGTCTCCGGGGCGCGGCTCGTCATCGCCGAACCCGACGGCCACCGCGACCCCGCCTACCTTGCGGCACTGATGCACGACTCCGCGGTGACGACCCTGCACGCAGTTCCGTCGATGCTCGAAGCACTGACAGCGCAAGGTGAGCTACCCGCATCGTTGCGTCGTGTGCTCGCGATCGGTGAGGCCCTGCCGCCCGATCTCGCGCAGCGCATCCGCAGCACAGCACCCGAGCCGACCCTGTCGAACCTGTACGGCCCCACCGAAGCCGCCGTGTCGGTGACCTGCCACGACGTCACGGACGACGACACCGCCACCGTGTCGATCGGCGGACCCGAATGGAACACGCGCCTGTACGTCCTGGACGAGCGATTCCAGGTGGTACCGGTCGGAGTGCCGGGTGAGCTGTACCTCGCGGGCGCACAGCTGGCGCGCGGCTACATCGGACGCGCCGATCTGACCGCGGACCGCTTCGTCGCGAATCCGTTCACCCCGGGAACGCGGATGTACCGTACCGGCGACCTCGTGACCTGGACCGACAAGGGAACCCTCGAGTATCTGGGCCGCACCGACTTCCAGGTGAAGATGCGCGGGTTCCGTATCGAACTCGGGGAGATCGAGACCGCGCTGCGCAACGAGAGCACCGTGGCCCAGGCCGTGGTCGTCGCCCACCGCGATCCGCGGCTCGGCGAGCAACTCGTGGCATACGTCGTGGGAGACCGGACCCTCGACACGGATGTCCTGAGGAAGGCGCTGAGCTCTCGACTTCCGAGCTACATGGTGCCGTCGGCCTGGGTGGTGCTCGACGCGCTGCCGCTCAACGTCAACGGCAAGGTCGACCGGCGTGCGCTGCCCGCGCCGGCCTTCGACACGAGACCGTTCCGGACGCCATCCACACCCGTCGAACAGATCGTCGCCGGCGTGTACAGCGACGTACTCGAACTCGACCGCGTGGGCGTCGACGACGACTTCTTCGCGCTCGGCGGCAACTCGCTGAGCGCGACCCGGGTCACCGCACGTCTGGGTGCCGAACTGGGCACCACCGTCCCGGTGCGGGTGCTGTTCGAGCACCCGACGGTCGAAAACCTCGCCGTCGCAGTACTGGAACAGACCGCGGGTGGAGAACGACTCCCTCTCGTGGCGGGGGAACGCCCCGAACGGGTGCCGTTGTCGCCGGCACAGCAACGGATGTGGTTCCTCAACCGGTTCGTTCCGGACTCGGCCGCCTACAACATCCCGATCGCGGTGCGCCTGTCCGGCGCCGTCGAGGTCGATGCGCTCGACGCGGCGGTCGCCGACCTGATCGGCCGCCACGAAATCTTGCGGACCGTCTACCCCGAGGTCGACGGCACCGGGCACCAGCAGGTCCTGGCGCCGCGCGAGGCGACCCTCGATCTCACCCCGGTTCCGGCGTCCGACGACGACATGATCTCTCTGGCAACCGAATTCATCGCGCGTGCGTTCGACGTGGCCCGTGACGTCCCGGTGCGGGCACGGCTGTTCCACCTCGGTGGCGACGAATACGTGTTGGTCTTCGTGGTTCACCACATTTCGGGCGACGGATACTCGATGGCGCCGCTGATGCGCGACGTGATGGTCGCGTACACCGCCCGCGCTGCGGGTGAGCGCCCGGCGTGGACGCCGCTCACGGTGCAGTACGCCGAGTACGCGCTCTGGCAGCGCGCACTGCTCGGTTCGGTGGACGATCCGGC
>BBEG01000632.1 GCA_001312645.1 Rhodococcus sp. JCM 9791 | reverse complement strand
ATCCTGATGCCCGGTGTGGGTGCGCAGGGCGGTACCGCCGACGATGTGCGTCGTCTCGCGGGCGATGCGCTCCGGTCGGTGGTGCCGAACGTCTCACGTGAGGTCCTGCGAGCCGGTCCGTCCGTCGCAGCGTTGCGCGATGCGGTCGCCCGCACGGTCGACGGGTTCGCGTTCCTCCAGGCCTGAACATGCACAGTGCATGTCTTTGTGCAGCTCTGTGCCTGCGCGACACGCGCAGGGCACAGATTTTTTCAACTTGTGCTTCGAACGGGTCGCGCTCGATGTGCGGTGCTGGGGTGCACAAGCTGCGGTGACGTGGCGCGCACGACAAGACGTGCCTCTCACCAGGGCTTTTTCATCGACAGTGGAGATGTTGGATGGTCCGGTCGTGCGTCGACCTGCGGGTTCGCGACCACGGGATCGGAATGCACTACCGCACGGATATTCGAGTGGAACGGCGGGGGTCGGGTTCGCAATCGTCGGCGCGTCTGAGTACGGTCGCTATCGCCGCTGGTTACAGCGGTCGAAGACTGTTTTCCAACGATGAGACGGAGGAACCGTGGCCCTTCCCCAGCTGACTGCCGAGCAGCGCGCCGCTGCTCTGGAGAAGGCGGCTGCTGCCCGTCGTGTCCGGGCGGAGCTCAAGGAGCGCCTGAAGCGCGGCGGCACCGACCTCAAGCAGGTGCTCAAGGATGCCGAGAGCGATGAGATCCTCGGCAAGATGAAGGTGTCTGCCCTGCTCGAGGCACTGCCGAAGGTCGGCAAGGTCAAGGCGCAGGAGATCATGACCGAACTGGAGATTGCTCCGACCCGCCGTCTGCGCGGACTCGGCGATCGCCAGCGCAAGGCGCTGCTTGCCAGGTTCGATTTCGAAGCCTGAGCACAGTGGTAGCTGACGCACAACCCGTGTCGGACAGCGCGCCCGAGACGCGAAGGGGCCGGCTGGTCGTTCTGGCCGGCCCCTCCGCCGTCGGGAAGTCGACTGTCGTGCGCGTCCTGCGCACCTTGGTTCCCGACCTGCTGTTCAGCGTGTCGGCGACGACCCGCGACCCGCGACCCGGTGAAGTCGAGGGACACGACTACTACTTCGTCACCCGGGATACCTTCGATCGCATGATCGAAGGCGGCGATCTGCTCGAATGGGCGGACATCCACGGTGGCCTGCAACGATCAGGAACCCCCGGCGGCTCCCGTCGAGGAAGCGCTCGCGTCCGGTCGGCCGGTGCTCGTCGAGGTCGACCTCGCCGGAGCCCGCGCTGTCCGCGCCGCGATGCCCGAGGCCACACTCGCGTTCTCGCACCGCCCAGCTGGGAGGTGCTCGTCGAGCGACTGACCGGTCGTGGCACCGAATCCGAGGACGTGGTGGCCCGCCGGCTCGAGACCGCGCGCACCGAACTCGCCGCGAAGGACGAGTTCGACATTGTGATCGTCAACGACGATGTCGACCGCGCTTGCGCAGAGTTGGTATCCTTGTTGGTTGGACCCCACGCCACCTAGCCGATGTTCACGACCGACCCGTCGGTCGAGGGCGGTCGGGGCGCGCGTCCGCCACAGTTTTTCAATCCCGCCAATACTCAGGAGAACACCGAGTGAGCAGCATTCAGGCAGCCGCGACCGACATGGCGGGCAACGCCCTCCCGGTCTACGACACCCCGCTGGGTATCACCAACCCGCCGATCGACGAGCTGCTCGAGCGTGCGTCCTCGAAGTACGCGCTGGTGATCTATGCGGCCAAGCGTGCCCGCCAGATCAACGACTACTACAACCAGCTCGGCGACGGCATTCTCGAATACGTCGGCCCCCTGGTCGAGCCGGGCCTGCAGGAGAAGCCGCTGTCGATCGCGATGCGCGAGATCCACTCGGATCTGCTCGAGCACACCGAAGGCGAGTGAACGCTCCGGCTGTCGACGGCGCCCCGGACTCCGGGCGCCGTCGCGTCGTCGTCGGGGTTGCCGGTGGCATCGCCGCCTACAAGTCCTGTGCCCTGATTCGTGCACTCACCGAGTCCGGACACCAGGTTCGTGTCGTGCCGACCGAATCCGCTCTGGAATTCGTCGGGCGCGCGACCTTCGAAGCACTCTCGGGGAACCCGGTACACACGGGTGTGTTCACCGATGTGCCGCAGGTGCCGCACGTGCGGCTCGGTCAGGAGGCCGACCTGGTCGTG
>BBEG01000631.1 GCA_001312645.1 Rhodococcus sp. JCM 9791 | reverse complement strand
GGTGCCGGAGTCGGTTCGGGTGCTGCCGCGGGCTGCGCTGCGGGCGTCTCGGAGCCGATGACGCGAGCTGGCCGCCGACTTCGACGGTGTCGTCTTCCTGTGCGGAGATCTCGGTGAGGATTCCGGCGACGGGGGACGGGATCTCGGTGTCGACCTTGTCGGTGGAGACTTCGAGGAGGGGTTCGTCGACTGCGACTTCGTCGCCGACGGCCTTGAGCCATCGGGTGACTGTGCCTTCGGTGACGGACTCGCCGAGCGCGGGCATGGTGACGGGGGTGCCCGCACCGTTGCTTGCCGGGGCGGGTGCTGCAGCGGCGGGGGCCGGTGCGGTCTCTGCGGAGGGTGCTGCAGCGGGGGCAGGTGTCTCAGCTGCCGGAGCGGGTGCGCTACCTGCGGACTCGCCTGCCTCGCCGATCTGCGCGAGCTCGCCGCCGATCTCGACGGTGTCGTCTTCCTGAGCGACGATCTTGATCAGCACGCCGGCAGCGGGGGACGGGATCTCGGTGTCGACCTTGTCCGTGGAGACTTCGAGCAGCGGCTCATCGACTTCGACCGTGTCCCCTTCCTGCTTGAGCCATCGCGTGACAGTTCCCTCGGTGACGCTCTCACCAAGCGCTGGCATCTGGACGGAGAAGGCCATGTCTGTTGACTCCTCGACGGTTGTGTTCGGGTGTGTTGAGTTGTACCGACTCGTGGGTGTCGACCATTGTGTGGTCGCGCTCCCATTGTGCTCGAGGCCGGGGACTCGTGCGGTTGGTTCAGGTGTTCTCTTGGGCCGATACCGGAGGAGGCACGCCCGGAACCATCCTTGCACTCGTCCCCGGCTCATGTTCGACGAGGGGCGGATCTGCTCACACCGCTTTCGCGGTGTGTCCGGCCCCACGCGGCCGTCCCACCAGTCTCGAGGAGGACGGCCGTGCCGAACTCGCGGCATCGATGGGCGACTGTCGTCATCCGTGTTCTGCGACGTCCTCGATCACGGCGAGCATCGTGCGCACCGGTACACCGGTGCCGCCCTTACCCACGTAGCCGAACGGGCCGCCCGTGTTGAAGGCCGGGCCGGCGACGTCGATGTGGACCCACTGCACGCCCTCGGCGACGAACTCCTCGAGGAACAGACCTGCGGTGAGCATGCCGCCCCACCGGTTCGGGCTGACGTTCGCGAGATCAGCGACGCGCGACTCGAGATCCGCGCGCATGTACCGCGGTAGCGGCATCGGCCAGCCGTTCTCCCCCGACCTCCTGCGACAGCGCCGCGACCCGGTCGCGGAACTCCTCGGTGCCCATCACACCGGGCGTGCGAGTACCGAGCGCCACCATCTGCGCACCGGTCAGCGTCGCGGTGTCGATCAGGTAGTCGGGCTTGTCCTCGCACGCGCGCACGATTGCATCGGCGAGAATCAGCCGGCCCTCGGCGTCGGTGTTGATCACCTCGACGGTGGTGCCGCCGTACTGGGTCAGGACATCGCCGGGACGCTGCGCCGTCGACGAGGGCATGTTCTCGGCCATCGGCACCGTGGCCGTGACGTCGGCGGCAACCCCCAGCTTCGCGGCGAGTACGACGGTCGCGACGACGGCTGCGGCGCCTGCCATGTCGGAGGTCATCGCCTCCATGCCGGCGGCCGGCTTGATCGAGATGCCGCCTGTGTCGAACGTGACACCCTTGCCGACGAGCGCGACCTTCGGGGCCTTGCGCTTCTTCGAGGCGTACGACAGGCGCACGAGCCGCGGGGGGCGCGACGAACCCTTGCCGACACCCACGATGCCGCCGAAGCCCTGCTTCTCGAGGGCCTTCTCGTCGAGTACCTCGACCTTCAGTCCCGCTGCCTCGCCCAGAGTCTTCGCGCGCTCTGCGAACGACGCCGGTACAGGTGGCTGGGCGGAGTGTTGACGAACTCGCGGGCAGTCGCGACCGCTTCCGCGATCGCGGTCGATCGGACCAACGCGGCCTTGGCGGTGCGGTCACGGGGCGAGGAGACGAGCAGCTCGATCCGGGACGGCGGCTTCTTGTCGGCGCCCGGCGCTGACTTCTCCGAGCGGAACTCGGTGTAGGTGTACGCGCCGAGTGCGAAGCCCTCCGCGGCAGCACCGAGGTCGACGGCCGACAGGGTGGTCGCCACGGTGGTCACACCGGCCAACGCGCGGGAGGCAGCGCCGGCCGCGCGACGTACCTGC
>BBEG01000630.1 GCA_001312645.1 Rhodococcus sp. JCM 9791 | reverse complement strand
CCCGCGACCAGGACATCCGCGGTCCGTGCCGCCCTCATTGGGTCCTCGCGGTGATCATGGCGCCACAGTAAACCGCTCACGCGCCGACGTAGTGCATCTCACCTCGTGAAACAGCGCGTGGCGCGGTAAAATCAATGGTTCGTGTGCCGCATGTTCGGCATGATGACCCACACACCAGTCTCACCCATCGAGGAGCTTCACGCGTGATCACCGCCACCGACCTGGAAGTCCGCGCCGGCGCGCGGACGCTGCTCTCCTCACCGGGATCAGCGCTGCGCATCCAGGCGGGTGACCGGATCGGGTTGGTCGGGCGCAACGGCGCCGGGAAGACCACGACGCTGCGCATCCTCGCGGGGGAGGGCGAACCGTACGCGGGCACCGTGATCCGGTCGGGTGACCTCGGATACCTCCCGCAGGATCCGAAGGAAGGCGACCTCGACGTCCTCGCCAAGGACCGAGTGCTCTCCGCGCGGGGGCTCGACGAGATTCTCCGCAGCATGGAGAAGCAGCAGGCGCTGATGGCCGAAGCGGCCGACGACAAGGTCCGCGACCGGGCTGTGCGCAAGTACGGGTCGCTCGAGGAGCGGTTCTCGACCCTCGGCGGGTACGTCGCCGAGTCCGAGGCCGCCCGAATCTGCCACAGCCTAGGTCTTCCCGATCGCGTCCTCGGTCAGGCGTTGAACACCCTGTCCGGTGGCCAGCGTCGCCGCGTCGAACTGGCCCGGATCCTGTTCGCCGCTTCCGATGGATCCGGCGGCAAGTCGGACACCACCCTGCTTCTCGACGAGCCCACCAACCACCTCGACGCCGACTCGATCACCTGGTTGCGCGGTTTCCTGCAGAGCCACGAGGGCGGCCTCGTGGTCATCAGCCACGACGTGGACCTTCTCGCCGACGTGGTCAACAAAGTGTGGTTCCTCGACGCCGTGCGTGGTGAGGCCGACATCTACAACATGGGGTGGAAGAAGTACCTCGACGCCCGTGCGACAGACGAGGCGCGCCGTCGCCGCGAACGCGCCAACGCGGAGAAGAAGGCCTCGGCCCTGCAGAAGCAGGCAGCGAAGCTCGGTGCCAAGCAACGAAGGCCACCGCCGCCCAGAACATGGCCAAGCGCGCCGAGAAACTGATCAACGACCTCGACGACGTGCGGGTGGCCGACCGGGTCGCCAAGATCCGGTTCCCCACGCCCGCGGCCTGCGGCAAGACACCGCTCATGGCGAAGGAACTGACCAAGGTGTACGGATCCCTCGAGATCTTCACCGGTGTCGATCTGGCCATCGACCGCGGCAGCCGCGTCGTGATCCTCGGACTCAACGGTGCAGGCAAGACGACGCTGCTGCGCCTGCTTGCGGGTGTCGAAACCCCCGATCTCGGCGAGCTCGAGCCCGGTCATGGTCTCAAGGTGGGCTACTTCGCGCAGGAACACGACACGATCGACGACGCGGCAACGGTGTGGGAAAACATCCGGCACGCGGCGCCCGACGCCGGAGAACAGGACCTGCGCGGTCTGCTCGGTGCGTTCATGTTCACCGGTCCGCAGCTCGATCAGCCGGCCGGTACACTGTCCGGTGGTGAGAAGACTCGTCTGGCGCTCGCCGGTCTGGTGTCGTCCGCGGCGAATGTGCTGCTGCTCGACGAACCGACCAACAACCTCGATCCGATCTCGCGTGAGCAGGTACTCGATGCATTGCGGAGCTACGAAGCGCCGTGGTTCTGGTGACGCACGATCCGGGAGCTGCCGAGCGCTCAATCCGGAGCGCGTCATCATGTTGCCGGACGGCACCGAGGACCATTGGTCGCAGGACTACCTCGAGCTGATCCAGCTCGCATGACAACCGGGGCCGGGAGCAAATGCTCCCGGCCCGAGGTTTCTTTCCGTCGATCCGGTCGGCGTTTCGCGATCCGCTCCGGGCGCTGCCTGCGTGAACTAGCCTGGTTGTGAGACCTTCGGCGAGGCGACGGGAGGATTCGATGGCGCGAAATCCTGACACTGGGCAGCTTCGTATGCGAAGGGAACCAGAGTGACCGGGGAGTCCAGAGACCGGTTACAGGCCGAACTCAAGCGACGCTACGAGGCGGGCGCGAGTATTCGGACATTGGCGCAGGAAACCGGGCGCTCATACGGCTTCGTGCACAACGTGCTGGTGGAGTCGCAGGTGCGCCTGCGCGGTCGCGGCGGC
>BBEG01000629.1 GCA_001312645.1 Rhodococcus sp. JCM 9791 | reverse complement strand
CGGCCCGCGTCGGCCCACATCTTGTGCAGGCGTCGCACGTGGTCGACGATGTCCTGCTCTCTGGGGGTCGTGATCCAACCGTCGCCGGAGCGGACGATCCACTCGAAGTTTCGATCGGTGGGGCCCGCGCCGAGCAGTACCGGCGGGCGAGGCTGCTGGATCGGCTTCGGCCACGCCCAACTCGGTCCGAACGACACGAACGTTCCGTCGTAGGATGCCTCCTCCTGGGTCCACAACGCCTGCATGGCTTCGAGATATTCGCGCAGCGCCGTGCGCTTCTTCTTCGGTGGGACCCATGGTCTGCAAGTTCTTCTGCATTCCAGCCGAACCCGGCTCCGAGGACGACGCGGCCACCGGTGACATGATCGAGCGTGGCGATGGTCTTCGCGAGCGTGATCGGGTCGTGTTCGAGGGGGAGTGCTACCGAGGTTCCCAGTCTGATGGTGGAGGTGACGGCGGCGGCGAGGCCGAGCGCGACCCAGGGGTCGAGGGTGCGCATGTACCGGTCGTCGGGGAGGGTCTCGTTGCCGGTTCCGGGGTGGGCGGATTCGCGCCGGACCGGGATGTGTGTGTGTTCGGGCACGTAGAAGCTGTCGAAGCCGGCGTCTTCTGCGGCTTTCGCGGCGGCGTCGGGTCGGATTCCCCGATCGCTCGTGAACAGGGTGATTCCGTGGCGCACAGTGACCCCTCTCATCGGATGACGCAGAAAATGTAACGCGTTCTACCTTTGGATGGAAGGGTTTCCGGACAGGTGTCTAGTATTTCCGGGTCGGTGAGGTCTCTCCACTACCCTGGACCTGCACTAGCGGAAGGTGGCGTGATGACGGAAGAGTCGACTATGGGAGGCGAGGCGCGGAAACGTCCGGTTGCTCAGTCGCCGGGGGCCGGGCTGAAGCCGGCGCAGCGTGCGCGGTATCTGAGGATCGTCGACTCTGCGAAACAGCTCGCGTCCGAGGGCGGCTACGACGCCGTGCAGATGCGTGCCGTCGCCGACCGGTCGGGTGTCGCGCTCGGTACGGTCTATCGGTACTTCCCGTCGAAGAATCAGTTGCTCGTGGTGGCGATGGTGACCCAGTTCGAAGAGGTCGGCGACTATTTCTCCGGCGCGGAGCTTCCCGGCGACACGCCGCACGAGCGGATCATGGGTGTCCTGCACGCATCCGTCTCCAGACTGGAGCAGGACCCGCAACAATACGACGCGCTGGTGCGTGCCGTGATGTTCGCCGATGCGTCGTCGGCGCCCGAACTCGACCGACTCGGACATGTGCTCACCGAGCTGTTCGCGAAGTCGGCCGGTATCGAGATCGTCACCGAAGAGGTGCTCAACGCGGTACGCATCGTTGCGGACGTATGGATGTCGACCCTGGTCGCCTGGGCCAATGGGCGGCAGAGCGCGGAGGGCGTTCTCGTCCACATGGACACCGCGGTCCGGTTGGTCTTCGATCGCCTCGAACGGCTGCAGCGGGCGAGCTGAGCCCACCCGCTGCAGCCGGTTCCGGTAGGCGTCAGGCGGGCACGTCGACGATGCCGACGGTCGGCAGGAAGAAGCACGACGAGTCGCCGTTCTGTACCGTGCCGAACACCGCGGCGAGGACGGTGCCTGCGCCGGTGTCGACGGGCGCGACGCGTACGCCTCCGAACGGAACGGCCTGGGCCAGGAAGGTGGCGACCGCCTGCTCCGCCAAGGCGCGGGCCGGCCCTGTCACGTTCTCGGGGATTGCGGCGGACCCGGCCTCCTCGAGTGTTCCCATCGGCACCAGTCCGCCCTGGAGTGTGTTGACGTTGAGCCACGCAAGCTGGATCCCGTCGGCGTTCGCATCGTCCTCGAGTCCCATCGGGACGAAGGCGAACAGGGTCTGCGCGGGATCGACGACGTTGAGGGTCTGACCGAGGATCTCCTGGTTCGGCCACGGTCCGGGGAGGGCGCCGGCCATCGCCGGGGCGATGCCGAGTGGCAGGTTGCCGTCGGGTGTGCAGAACGGTGCGCCGGTGGGGTACATGAAGGGTTGTATTCCCAAGGCGCGCAGGAACTCTGTCATCTCGTCGTATGCACCGAGTGGTGTGTCTTCGGCTGCATCGACGGCGCTGCCTCGGGCACCGGCGATGGCTTCGGCCGCAGCGAGCGCGGCCTGGTCGGTGCCCGGAGTCGAGCGCAGCACTCCGAGAGCTGTGGCGAGTGCGCCCT
>BBEG01000628.1 GCA_001312645.1 Rhodococcus sp. JCM 9791 | reverse complement strand
CCGAGGACCACGGCAGCGGGGTTGCCGCCCACTACTCGGCGATCGCGGTGCGCGCCTCGTCGAGAATCCCTGCGCTTCGACGGTTCGAGATGTGTCGGCCCGCCGCAGATCCTGCAGCATTTCGGAACGCTGTCGATACGGTGCGGGACACCGCGTCGGGGATCTGCATGCCGGCCTGAGGATCGAGGTGGATCCAACCGTCGCCGAGTGAGGGGATCAACCCCCGAATCCGGGCAACGTCGTAAGCCATGGCAGACACTCTAAATCTTGGAGTCAATCGGTGGTTGCTCGCTCCCGGGCAACCATCTACCGATCGGTAGGCTCGGGACAGGGAAATTGCGGACATTCCGCTCTTCGTATCGGGTCGGCGCCACAGCGATCGCCGGGAAAGGCCAGAATTGACTCATGATGCATCCCGAGAATGACGATGTTGTGGTGATCGGCCCGGACGGCCGGCCCGTCCGTGTTCCTCGTGGTGACGAGGCACAGTCCGATGCACCACGTCCGAGGGAAGCGTCCGAGGACGAGGCGGGCACCGGAGAGACGCTCTCCGACATGGTCGAGCAGCCCGCGAAGGTCATGCGCATCGGCACGATGATCAAGCAACTGCTCGAAGAGGTGAAGGCCGCTCCCCTCGACGATGCGAGCCGTGCCCGGCTCAAGGAGATTCATCACTCGTCGATCCGGGAGCTCGAGCAGGGCCTCGCTCCCGAGTTGCGCGACGAACTCGAGCGGCTCGCGTTGCCGTTCAGCGAAGAATCCGTACCGTCCGACGCTGAGCTCCGCATCGCTCAGGCTCAGCTTGTCGGCTGGTTGGAAGGCTTGTTCCACGGAATCCAGACCGCGCTGTTCGCCCAGCAGATGGCGGCCCGCGCGCAGCTCGAGCAGATGCGTCAGGGTGCACTGCCGCCGGGATTGAACATTCAGGGCGGGCCGGATGATCAGCAGGGTCACGGCCACACGGGTACCGGGCAGTACCTGTAGTCGTCGGGCGCTGGAAGCGGACCGGTAGGCTCGAAACTCGTGTCAGCGTCTGGAGCAGCATCGTGAGCCGAGTCAGCATCGAAACCCGAAACGCATGCGTCGACTTTCCGATCTTCGACGCCAAGACCCGGTCGCTGAAGAAGGCGTTCCTGGGCAAGGCCGGCGGCGCGATCGGCCGTAACGACTCCGACGTCGTCGTCGTCGAAGCGCTTCGCGATATCACGATGTCGCTGAAGGAAGGCGACCGTGTCGGACTGGTCGGGCACAACGGTGCCGGCAAGTCGACGCTGCTGCGTCTGTTGTCGGGTATCTACGAGCCGACGCGCGGTGCGGCGCGGGTGCGTGGGCGGGTCGCGCCGGTCTTCGACCTCGGTGTGGGCATGGACCCGGAGATCTCCGGCTACGAGAACATCCTCATCCGCGGCATGTTCCTCGGCATGAGCCGCAAGCAGATGCTCACGAAGGTCGACGAGATCGCCGACTTCACCGAGCTCGGTGACTACCTGTCGATGCCGCTGCGCACCTATTCGACGGGTATGCGGGTGCGCATCGCGCTGGGTGTGGTCACGAGCATCGATCCTGAGATCCTGTTGCTCGATGAGGCATCGGTGCTGTCGACGCCGAGTTCATGAAGAAGGCGCGGGTCCGGCTGCAGCAGTTGGTGGCGCGTTCCGGCATCCTCGTCTTCGCGAGCCACTCCAACGAGTTCCTCGCGCAGCTGTGCGACCGGGCCATGTGGATCGATCATGGCCAGATTCGCCAAGAGGGTGGCATCGAGGACGTGGTGCGCGCCTACGAGGGTGACGACGCAGGCGACCATGTGCGCACCGTCCTCGAGGAACTCGCGCGTGAACGCACCACCACCGAATCGTCGTCGACGGGCGGTAACGGTGCCTGACGAACGCATCATCGGCGTCGTCGTCACCCATCGCCGACGCGAACTGCTGGCCGAATCATTGAAGGTGCTGGCGACGCAGTCGCGCCCGCTCGACCACCTCGTCGTGGTGGACAACGCAGACGAAGACGAGGTGCGTGCCTCGTCGACGCGGTCGAAATGCCCACGACGTATCTCGGGTCGAAGCACAATCTGGGCGGTGCGGGTGGTTTCGCGCTCGGCATCCTGTACGCGCTGTCGCTGGGCGCCGACCGAGTGTGGCTTGCGGACGACGACGGACGCCCCGACGGCGACGAAGTCCTCGCGACGCTGCTC
>BBEG01000627.1 GCA_001312645.1 Rhodococcus sp. JCM 9791 | reverse complement strand
CCTCGGTGGCGGCAGCGAGGTCACTGCCGGCGTCGAGACTGATGGGCGCGAGGTCGACGAGCACTTTGTCGAGTGCCGCGGACAGTCCAGCGACGGGCAGTGCGCCGTCGCCGACCTGCAGCCACAGCGCGCTGACGCCGTTCTCGAGGGCGTCGAGGATGCGCTCGTTGAGGTTCTTGCGTCGGTTCCGTCGAATCGGGCACTGACCAGCCAACCGGCGTTGACGTCGCGGGTGGACGAGCCGCCACGGGTGTACGGGAACTGCCCGGGCAGGGGTGCCTCCGGGCGTTCGTCACGGCCGCTGTAGAGCGGGGCGACCGTCACGTCGTCGTAGGTGGTGGTCTCGAGCAGACGCTGCGGCTCCGGGCCGAGTTCTGCCGGATCGACGCGGCGCGACTTCGCGAGTACGCCCGCGACCGCTTGCTGCCACTGCGCGTATGCGCGTGCGGCGTCCTCGGCCTCTGCTGCTAATGACACGTGCGATTTCCTCCTACTGCGGGTGGGCAGGCTCTCGGGCGGCCGGGGTGGGCCGCGGGGCATGACGCCTCGCAAGACACTAAGCCGATGTGGTTGTGATGCTAGCCGCACACTCCGGTCCGCTCACGTGGGGATCACCACAGTTTCTCTAACGATCGTTAACCGGATGGATGCGGCGGTGTGATCCTGCAGTCCGTATCCCTCCGTGCCGGTGTGGGCGCACGGCGGCAGGTAGGCTGGCGTCCTGTGATGAGGATTCTCAGCGACCGCAGGGTCATCGGCATCCTCGTTCTTCTCGCAGGCTTCGTCGCAGCAGCGCTTCTGCTCCCCCATCCGTCGATCGCTCAGATCCGCGAATGGTCGGAATCGGTCGACGGCCCCCTTCTGATCCTGATCTTCTTCGCCGTCCATGCCCTGGTGACGATCAGCCCGATACCGCGCACGGTGTTCACCCTCAGCGCCGGCGTGCTGTTCGGTCCCGTGGTCGGCATCGCAGTCACCGGTGCAGCAACCACCGTCAGCGCAATTCTCGCGTTCGTGCTGGTACGAGCCCTGGGCCGAAACGTCGTGGCGTCGTATCTGACGCACCCCGCAGCAAAGGCCGTCGATCTGCGCCTCGCGCGACGCGGCTGGCTCGCGGTCGGATCACTGCGATTGATCGCCGCGGCGCCGTTTTTCGTCGTGAACTGTTGTTGCGCGGTGTCGGCGGTTCGTCTGCTCCCCTACACCCTCGCGACGATCGTCGGGATTCTGCCGGGCACGGTCGCCGTGGTGCTTCTGGGGGATGTGCTCACCGGGGAGTCGAGTCCTGCTCTGATGGTGGTGACGGCGATCTGTATCACGCTCGGCGTCGGCGGACTTCTACTCGAGGCGCGGCTGCCTCAGCCGGCAGGGTCGCACTCGATGCCATCACCGACCCGGAAGAGAACGTGGACGAGGCAAGCCTGAAGGCTTGATTTTCACCATTCAAGGCTCCATCCTTGATTCATGTACGTGCTGACGGTCGACCAACGCGGCAGTCGCCGCGACGTCGACCGCGTCGCAGATCTGCTCGACGAACTCCGCGACGCTCCCATGCTCCGCAAGTTCGAACGCACCGCCGGCGACGAGGTCCAGGCCGTGTCCGACGACCCCGGCACCGTCGTCGATCTCGCATTGGCTCTCCTCGACCGGAACCACTGGAGCATCGGCATCGGGATCGGTCCCGTCGAGACACCACTGCCGCCCAGACCCGCGCCGGTCGCGTCCCGCGTTCGAGCACGCCCGAACTGCCGTCGAGCGCGCCAAGAACGCACCCGGCCGTATCGCTGCCGACGCGCCGACACCGAATGCGCATCCGACGTCGACGCCGCTCTGACCCTGCTCGCGACGATCGTGCTGCGCCGCACCGATCACGGTGTCGAAGCTGTCGCACTTGCCCGCACCGGACTGTCCCAGGCCGAGATCGCCACCCGACTCGCCATCAGCAAACAGGCTGTGTCCCAGCGTCTGCTCACTGCCGGGTGGCAAGCCGAATTCGCCGGCCGCGCCCTCCTGCACCGACTCCTCGAAAGGGCCGACCGTTGACCGTCGCCTCACTGGTGCTCCTCGCTGTCGCAGCCGTCGCGCCGGCACTGTCCCTGATTCCACGTCTCCCGGTGTGGATCGGAGCGGCGATCACCGGCATCGCACTCGGTATCGCGGCGCTGACCGCGACCGCCACCGGCCCCGCTCAGCTTCGCGCTCGGG
>BBEG01000626.1 GCA_001312645.1 Rhodococcus sp. JCM 9791 | reverse complement strand
GCCGCTGCGCGGCGCGCAGACCTCGGTCTCGGAGACCGGGGTGATCGGCGTACCGCTCTACGCGCTGGTCTCGGTCGACTGGGCCACCGAAGTGACCACCATCGAACCGGGTGGCCGCACGCGGACGGTGTTCGCCACCGGCTGGCTGGGCACCCCGCAGGGAACCACCTGGTACCTGCACCCGGTCGCGCACCGCGCGGACCTGGGCCTGTACGTGCTCGACCCCGAGGCGTGGTACGCCGCGAGCGGGCGCGACGCAGAGGTGCCTATGCGGGTGCGTGAGGCGGTCCGGTCGTGGGGTTTCGGCGGCGCCGAGGGGGTCCCGGCCCGTGTGGCGGTGCACAACTTCGTGTTGTAGCGGGATGTGCTGGTCATCGACTCGGACACCTCAGGAGTTGTCAAACGACAACTAGACATGTATGGTCAAGTTGTCAAGCAACAACGGAGGTGGAAGTATTGGACCGGTTCAAGGGGATCGACAAGGACACCCGCAAAGTGCTCAAGGCACTCGAGGAGGCAGGATTCGTGATTCGCCGAGCGAAGAGCGGCCACCCGATGGTCTACAAGGACAACATGCTGATCAGCACGTTCTCGGGTACCGCGAGCGATTCGCGCGCCTTCCGTAACTCCCTCGCGCCGCTGAGGCGCGCAGGGTTCGAGTGGCCACCGCGCCGCTGACACCGGCGAGGGCCGGGGGTGTACCTAGCACCCCCGGCCCGATCCCCATTGTCCACCACCGCACCCGACAGCCCCACAACCAGCACAGGAAGGACTTTAGCGCCATGACGACCGCACAGTCGTACAACGTCGTAGCCGAGATCGACGTCAGCTTCGACGAACACACCGCCGAGCAGCTGCTCGACCCCATCGCCGACTACAGCGGATCCGCCGGCCGCTCCGAACTCGGCCACACCGAAGTCGTCTTCACCCTCCCGGCCGAGACGCTCCGGCAGGCCACCACCACCGCCCTGGCCATCCTCGAGACCTACCCCTGGCCGCTGCGCTCACTGCGCGTGCTGCGACCAGCGACTACGACCGGCTCGTCGACGCGATCGACGTCCCGCCGCTGGTCTCGGTCCAGGAAGCCGCCGACCAGCTCGGTATCAGCCGCCAGGCGTCCTCAAGGCGATCACCACCGGCTCGCTGCCCGCGATCCGCGTCGGCAGCACCTGGATCGTGCGCGAATCCTCTGTGCGCGCCCGCAAACAGCGCAGCGCCTGACCACCCCACCTGCTTGGTGAATCGCCCCCACCTCGAGGACAATTCGCGTCCCCGGGTGCACCGTCGTGCCCCGGCCCGCCGCGAGGTCACCACCTCGACACCCGAGAAGGGGGAACCCAGTGCCCAGCACTGCACTCATCACACCCGGAGACGACCGGTCGCCGGTACTCATCCACGTCCCGCACGCCTCCCGCATCATCCCACCCGAGGTGCGCGCGGACCTGCTGCTCACCGATACCGAACTGGCCGCCGAACTCGACGAATCGACCGACACCGCCACCGACGAGATCGCAGCAGCAGCACTGCGCCACACCCACCTGAGGCCCACGACCGTGGTCAACACACTCTCGCGCCTGGTGATCGACCCCGAACGGTTCCCCGACGCCGGGGAACGGCCAACGCCGTCGGCCGGGGCGCCGTCTACACCCGCACCTGCACCGGCACGCCGCTACGACCCGAGCCGTACCCGCACGCCGAGCACCTCATCGACGGCTATTTCCGTCCCTACGCCGACGCCGTCACCAAAGCGGTCGAGGAGCGGCTGCGCGTGTGCGGGCGCGCGGTGATCATCGACCTGCACTCCTACCCCGAGACACCGTCCGGGTTCGAGGACCCCGCCGCCGCCCGCCCCGCACTGTGCATCGGCACCGACCGGTCCACACCCCCGAATGGCTGGCCGAGGCGACCCGTGGCGCATTCGCGTCCCTGCCCGAGTTCGACGAGATCGGCGAGAACACGCCGTATTCGGGGTGTTACGTGCCGCTGCGCCACTACGGCCGCGACGAACGCGTGACCTCGGTGATGATCGAGCTGCGGCGCGATGTTTACCTCACCGACCCGCGCACCCCACACCCCGAGCGGGTGGAGCGGATCGGCCGCGCCCTCGCCACCCTCATCGACCAGGTCACCGCGCAGGTGGCCGCCGATGTGTAAACCCAAACCGGGCCCGCGCTGCACCCCGCACATGCGTGCCCGCCTCGATCAGGT
>BBEG01000625.1 GCA_001312645.1 Rhodococcus sp. JCM 9791 | reverse complement strand
GGTGCCCGGAAGCTTCGGATTCGGGGTGTCGGTCTTGGCGATCAGTGTGATGTTGGCGCCGTCGCGCGCGGCGCGCAGCGCGATGGCGAGGCCGATCCCTCGGCTGCCTCCGGACATGATCATGGTTCGGCCGGACAGGGATGTCGAATCTGGAGCGCGCATCGGTGCTCCTTCGTCGGTTGCGTTCGAGTATGGGCGCACCCTGGCGCTCCCGGAAGACATTCGCCCTTGTCGCAAACATATTTACCAAGTAGCTTAGATGCTAAGTGAAATCGGAAGGGGGAGATGTGAACGGGTCGATGTGGGAGGCCGCGGCGATCTGGCCGACGTGGTCACGAGTGATCTCTCCCGTCGGTTGAGCACGGCCACTGTCCTGTTTCATCACGCCGTTGCCGAACGGCTCGGGCTCGGTCCCACCGACCACAAGTGCCTCGATCTGCTGTACGAGAGGGGGGCGATGACCGGCAGCGAGTTGGCGGCAATCACAGGGTTGACCACTGGCGCGGTCACCGGGGTCGTCGCGCGGCTGGAGAAGGCGGGGCACGTGACACGTGAGCCCGACCCTCGTGACGGGCGTAAGCAGATCTTGCGTCCGGTGTTCGATGCCTCGCCCGAGATCGCCGAGGTGTTCGGGAGCATCCGAGACGACGCTGCCGGCCTGGTCGCGGGATTCGACGATCACGAACTCGCCACTATTGCCGAGTTCCTCTCCCGCAGCATCGAATTCTCGTACCGACGGGCCGCGATCATGCGCGCAGAGGCGATATCGAGAGGAAAGGAGAATGATCATGACCGATGATGCTCAGCTCAGGGGTCTGTTCGATCGGATGTGCCGAGCGTGGACCGACGGCGACGCCGAGGCCTACGGTGCGTGCTTCACCGAGGATTGCGACTATGTCTCGTTCGACGGCACCCGAATCATCGGGCGCGGGGCGGTGGTCGAATCCCACGACGCGCTGTTCCGAGGTGTGCTGTTCGGTAGCGCCCTGGTCGGCGAGATCGACTCGATACGTCACCTCGGTGACGATGTCGCGCTGCTGTACGGTACCGGTTCGGTCGTCGTTGCATGGCGGTCGCAACCGCCGAAACGGCGACTGACCCGCAACACCATCGTTGCGGTTCGAACCGTGGAGGGGTGGCGGTTCACGGCGATCCACAACGGCCGGATACGTCCGGTGCGGATTCCGGTGTCGGATTCCTTCGCCGCACGAGCGGCCCGTTCCTTGGTGCAGGCAACTCGTGCGGTGGGATTGGGGCGCGCACAACCCACCGGCGTGCCGGCGTGATCGACGTTGCGTGCGTCGTGCCCGTCGACCGATGCGATCTCCGGTGCGGAGCGCGCATCCTCTACGACCGCACCGCGGTCGCGATCACCGGAGCACCCCCCTGCGGCGCTGAGGCGACCGCGACCGAGATGGTGCGGTGGACAAGGTCGGATGGCACCTCGCCGAGTTCGGCGGATTACCCGCGGTAGCGGGCACAGTACCGTGACCTTCCTTCAGGGAACCATCCCGTCGGCACGCTGACCAGGGCAGAAAGTCCCCGATTCAGTGTCGTGCCCGCACCGACACGGACGTCACCGCGCGCACTAGACTCGACCGATGTGGCCCACCCGATGATTGCCCCCTCCATCCTGTCCGCGGATTTCGCACGCCTCGCCGACGAGGCTCAGGCCGTCGCCGGCGCCGATTGGTTGCATGTCGATGTCATGGACGCGCATTTCGTACCGAACCTGACTCTCGGCCTGCCGATCGTGCAGTCGTTGCTGAAGGCAACCGACATCCCTCTCGACTGCCACCTGATGATCGAGGATCCGGGCAGGTGGGCGCCCCCGTACGCGGAAGCCGGTGCACACAACGTCACCTTCCATGCCGAGGCCACCGACGACCCTGTTGCCGTCGCGCGGGATATTCGTGCAGCAGGTGGAAAGGCGGGACTGTCCGTCAAGCCCGGCACACCCATCGAGCCGTATCTCGAACTCCTGAAGGAATTCGACACGCTCCTCGTGATGAGTGTCGAACCAGGATTCGGTGGCCAGTCGTTCATCCCCGACGTGCTCGGCAAGGCCCGCGCGGTGCGGCGGCTCGTGGATTCCGGCGAACTTCGCTTGATCGTCGAGATCGACGGTGGGATCAACGCGGACACCATCGAGGCCGCCGCCGAAGCCGGTGTCGATTGCTTCGTCGCCGGCTCCGCGGTCTACGGCGCGGAGG
>BBEG01000624.1 GCA_001312645.1 Rhodococcus sp. JCM 9791 | reverse complement strand
CCCGCGCAGCACGCGGGCTGCCCACATCGATCGGTGCATCGGTGTCCGACATCCGCCCGTATGCGGCCGGATCGCCGCAGTACCGGGAGGGACGGTTCCACAACACCGAGCCCTCGTCTGCCCTCGATCCGGAGGCCGGTGGTGGGTTGGTCAAGGACCTGCTCGCTCGCGGTTCCCGTGGAAAGCCGTCGGGGGAGGTCCCGATCGCCCCGTATGTCGCACCCGTGGACTCCGGGCCGCTCGCGGTCACGTGGTTCGGGCATTCGAGCGCCCTGGTGGAGATCGACGGATATCGGGTGCTCGCCGACCCGGTGTGGAGCGACAGGGTCTCGCCCTCGTCGACGGTCGGTCCGATGCGCCTGCACCGCCCGCCCGTCGAACTGTCGGTACTGCCACAGATCGACGCGGTGATCATCTCGCACGACCACTACGACCATCTCGATCGCTTCACCGTCGAAACGCTCGCGGCAACCCAGCCCCGGACCAAGTTCCTCGTGCCCGTCGGGGTGGGAGCGCACCTGAGGAAGTGGCGCATCCCCGAGGAACGCATCGTCGAACTCGACTGGGATCAGCACACCGAGATCGGCGGACTGAAGGTGACGTGCACCGAGGCCCGGCACTTCTCGGGCCGGGGTCTGCAGCGCAACATCACATTGTGGTCGTCGTGGGTGCTCACCGGTCCTGCGCACTCGGTGTTCTTCGGTGGCGACAGCGGATACACGCGCCGCTTCGCCGATCTCGGAGAGAAGTACGGGCCGTTCGACCTGACGCTTCTCCCCGTCGGGGCGTACGACCTGCGGTGGCCCGATATCCACATGAACCCGGAAGAGGCGGTGCGCACCCACCTCGACCTCGGCGGGACCGAGCGTCGCGACAGCCTCCTCGTGCCCGTGCACTGGGGCACGTTCAACCTCGCGTTCCACGACTGGTCGGAACCGATCGCCCGACTCCTGCCTGCCGCGGAGGCCGACGGTGTCGCGACGGCCGTGCCGATACCGGGACAGCGGGTGGATGTGTCGCGGCCGCGGACGGACGAGCCGTGGTGGGCCGACCTCAGCTGACCTCACCGGCTGATCGTCGCCACAACCGTGGAAGACGGATACACGCCCTCGGAAGGTGTGTATCTGTCTTTTTCCGCACCCTGAGGAAACGCGGGCCGACTGGCATAACCTGATCGGCATGACAGCTGAAGAGCCCACCGTGACGGTCGGGCCGGGTGAGACGGTCGTGACGACGGATCCCGTCCATGTTGCGACCGGATTGACGACCGAACAGGTCGCCGAACGGGTCGCGCGGGGCGAGACCAACGACGTTCCCGACAGGGCATCACGGTCCGTCAAAGACATCGTGCGCGGCAATGTGTTCACGCGCATCAACGCCATCCTCGGTGTGCTCTTCCTGATCGTGCTGTTCACAGGGTCGATCATCGACGGCATGTTCGGGTTGCTGATCATCGCGAACAGCGGGATCGGCATCATCCAGGAGGTGCGCGCCAAACGCACACTCGACAAGCTCGCGATCGTCGGTCAGGCCAAACCGGTGGTGCGGCGGGACGGCATGTCCGCAGAGCTGGCACCGCGCGAGGTGGTGCTCGACGACATCATCGAACTCGGCCCCGGCGACCAACTCGTGGTCGACGGCGTCGTGGTCGACGCAGCCGCCCTCGAACTCGATGAATCGTTACTCACCGGTGAAGCCGACGCGATCGACAAGATTCGCGGGTCGACGGTGATGTCGGGCAGTTTCGTGGCGTCGGGCAGTGGTGCATACCGGGCGACGAAGGTGGGACGCGACGCCTACGCCGCGCGGCTCGCGGACGAGGCCAGCAAGTTCACTCTCGTACATTCCGAGCTCAATTCCGGCATCAACAAGATCCTGAAGTTCATCACCTACCTGATGATTCCCGCGGGTCTGCTCATCATCTACAACCAGTTGTTCTCGAGTGGTGAAGCTCTCGGACCGGCGCTCAGCGGCATGGTGGCAGCGCTCGTGCCGATGGTGCCCGAAGGTCTCGTTCTGATGACGTCGATCGCGTTCGCAGTGGGCGTGATCCGGCTGGGCCGCCGCCAGTGCCTCGTGCAGGAACTTCCCGCGATCGAGGGACTCGCCCGCGTCGATGTCGTGTGTGCCGACAAGACCGGCACGCTCACCGAGAACGGGATGCGGCTGGCGGACGTCGTTGCCGCGGACGGCGCCGAGCTCGATACCGCGCGAGCG
>BBEG01000623.1 GCA_001312645.1 Rhodococcus sp. JCM 9791 | reverse complement strand
CCGGCAACGCGGCGAAGAGGTCACCCGGCCGGATGCGCTGGGCGCTCAGGTCGATCCCGGTCACGACCCCCCCGGTAGCACCGGAAGTCACACCGGGCCCCACCGCGACGAGGTCGGCGCCGATGGCGTCGGCCAGATCCCGGAGGGAGGTCATCGGCGGATTCTCGGGTCGGCGTCCCTCCTCTGGAGCAGACGGATCCGGACTCGATGGCACAGGTACAAGTTCCTCTCTTGCGGCATCCCGCTGCTGTTCTCGATCGGTGCGGACTACAACCGCAGTGTCACGTTACCGACGTGTCAGGTTACCCAGACTGCGAGGATGTACCGACACCTGTCCGCACTCTCGGAGATGAGCGGCCGTCCGGACATCGGAAATCAATCGACCTGGAGAATCAGCTTGCCACCCGGGTCCGGCGACAGAGGCACCGCAGCGCGCTGGAGCAGCCACGACGCGATGTCTCGGAACAGCGGAGCCGCGGATTGACCGCCGGTGCCGTCGGAGCTGCGTGTGGGCGCATCGAGCATGATCCCGATCACGTACTTCGGGTCGTCCGACGGCGCGATGCCCGCGAAGGTGATCCAGTAGTCCGAGTTCGAGTAGCACCCGCACTCGGGGTCGATCTGCTGGGCGGTGCCGGTCTTGCCTGCGATCTGGTAGCCCTCGATCGCGGCCTGCGCTCCCGTGCCCTGTTGATTTCCGGTGTCGGATTGGACGACCGACCGGAACATGTCGCGTACCGTCGCCGCCGTCTGTGGACTGACCACACGGATCGGTTCGGGCGATTCCGTTTCGGTGCGAGTTCCGTCGGGACCGATGGTCGCGTTGACGATGCGAGGCGGGATGCGCTCACCGTCGTTGGCGATCGCCTGATAGATCCCGGTCATCTGCAGCAGCGTCATCGACAGACCCTGTCCGATCGGAAGGTTTGCGAACGTACCGCCCGACCACTGCTCGCGACTGGGTACCAATCCTGCGGACTCACCCGGGAGTCCCACCTCGGTGCGCTGCCCGAGACCGAACAGGTCGAGCATGTCGGCGAATCGGTCCTCGCCGACCCGATCCGCGAGCATCAGCGTGCCCACGTTGGACGACTTCCCGAATACTCCGGTGGAGGTGTACGGCACGACGCCGTGGTCCCAGGCGTCCTTGACCGTGACACCCGACATGTCGATGCTGCCGGGGACCTGTAGGACCTCGTCCGGCGTCGTGAGGCCGTCCTCGATAGCGGCAGCGGCCGTGATGATCTTGTTGACCGAGCCCGGTTCGAATGGCGAAGCAACCGCCGGATTGCCCTGCTCTGCGGATGCCGGATTGTTGGCGACGCCGATGGACGGGTCGAACGTGCTGTCGTTGGACATCGCGAGGACCTGACCGGTGTGTGCATCGAGCACCACGGCCGACGCATGCTCGGCGCCGGACAGGTCCTTCGCTCGCTGCACCTGCTGCTGCACGTGGTACTGGATGTCGTTGTCGATGGTGAGCTCGATGGACGAACCGTCCACGGCGGGGTGCTGGTCGCGCCAGCTTCCCGGAATCACCACACCGTCCGAACCTCGGTCGTAGGTGGATGATCCATCGGTACCGGCGAGGGCCGAGTCCATGGAGCCTCGAGTCCGATGAGTCCGTACCCGTCCCACCCGTCGCGCCCACGATGTTCGCCGCGAGCGCTCCAGCGGGGTACAGCCGGATGTCCTGCCGCTCGAGACCCACCATGCTGTATTCGTCGACGATGCCTGCCGCCACACCCGGGTCCACCCCGCGTGCGAGGTAGACGAACGTCTCGTCGCTCTCGAGTTTGTCGAGGACATCCTTCTTCGGCGCGGCAGCACCGAGCGCCGCGTGCAGCGCGTCCGCCACCCCCTCGAGGTACTCGGACACCTCGGGCTGCGACGGATCCTTCGCCCTGGCCTCGCTCAGCTCGTTGCGGACGCGGACGGGCTGGAACGTGATCGCCTTCGCTTCCATCGTGTAGGCGAGGGGGTTGCCGTTCCGGTCGCTGATCGTTCCACGCGTCGCCGGTTCGACGAGCCTGGTCGTGCGCTGACTTGCAGCCTCCGCAGACAGCTTCGGCGCCTGGAACAGCTGAATCGACAGCAATTGCGCGGCTGCGAGCCCGAGAATTGCGAAGATCGCCCAGAGACCGAGTTTGTTCCGGAACTGGAATGCCGTGGTGTCGGTCCGGCGGCGACTCGGGCGCCATCCCGCGCCCCCTGGTGCGGG
>BBEG01000622.1 GCA_001312645.1 Rhodococcus sp. JCM 9791 | reverse complement strand
CCTCGACGAGAACGGTATCGAGACCGGATACCGGATCGAGTTCGAGAAGTCGATGAACACCGGCTCACCCGGTTTCCAGATGAAAGTCGAGGAAGCCCTCGCCTCGCTCGCCGGTGAGCACGAATCCGGCCGCAACTGGACCAGCGACTGGTACCCCGACAAGGGCTACCTCGTGATGCGTCTGGTCACCGCCATGCCCACCCGGGTGGACCACCCGCTCGACCTGGTCGACGAGAACCTGCGCCACCTTCCCTACGCGACCGGCAGCGCCGACCGGATCATGTTCTGGGATGTGTCCACCAGTTCCAACAAGCCGCACTGCCTGATCGTCGGCCCCACCGGTGGCGGTAAGACCTCGGTGATCCGCACGCTGCTCACCGAAGCCGCACGCCGCGGCATTCCATTCGTGGGGGTCGATCCGAAGATGATCGAACTCGACGGCCTCGAGGGCTACCCGGGGTGCGGCGCAATCATCTACGACGCGCTGCGCGCAGCGATGTTCGTGCGCGCCCTGCACACCGAGATGATGGCCCGTAACGCCTACATCCATCAGATGAAGATCGAAGGCTCGCAGCTGCCGCTGATGATCGCGGTGCTCGACGAATTCTTCATCCTGTCGGGCAAGTGGCAGCGCCTGGCCAAGACCGGCGACGACGAAACGAAAGCGTTGCTCAAAGAACTCGATCCGCTCGGCGCGTGGGCGGATCTCGCGGTGCTCGCCCGTTCGGCCGGCATCCGCCTGCTGCTCGGTGTGCAGCGCCCGGACGCGTCCCTGTTCGGCGGCGCTTCCGGCAACGCGCGTGACAACTTCGGCACCCGTATTTCGCTCGGCAACCTCTCGCAGGACGGCGCGCTGATGATGTGGGGCGATTCCACCGTCGGGCGTGAGGTCGACACCTCGGTCAAAGGCCGCGGCATCGCACTCGGCGACGACGGCAACCCGGTCGACGCGCAGATGTGGTGGACCCCGAACGTCGACAAGCACCCCAACAAATGGAATCAGCTGTCGGGTGGTGAGAAGGCGATCATCGACGGCTTGATGCCGACCGAGGCGCCGCAGTTCACCTGCTACTCGCCGGAACTGGCCGAGTTCATCGAATCCGAGCGCGCGCTGGCGAAACGGGCCCGCAGCCACGGCAGCGTGCCGGAACCGATCGTCATCGGTGCAGGACGACCCGACGATGCCGCGGTGTCGATGACCAAACCGCGACCGACCCCGCACCGGAGCCGGAGGACGACGACTTCGCCGACGCGTCCCGGCATCGAGCGTGCAAGCAGGCCAGACCGTGCTCCTCGACGACGAGGACGGCGAACTGGTGCCGGTCACCGTCGACGAGGTCGATGTCCGCCGCAGCCCCAAGGGGGAGGTGACCTCGACCGTCCTGACCGTCGGCACCGGACGGTCAAGACCCGCATCACCTTCGACGCCACCGGCGTCGTTGTCCTACCCGAACCCGACCTCGTGGGAGCGCCCGCATGAGCACCTCGAAGAACGACATGTACCGCCCGGCGTCGGCCGCCACCGCTGCCATCGACGCGATGCTGTTCCACCCCTGACCCATCCAAGTAATCACCACCGAAAGGACGCTCCATGACCCGCCGCATCTCCCAGTCGATCACCCCCACCACCGAGGACGTCGCCGCGCTACGCGGACCGTTCGTCGCCAAGGGCGCCAACGACCCCGTCATCAAGGCCCTGCGCGACTACTTCAAAGAGACCTCACCGGTGTGGCTGGCCAAGCTCGACGAGAAGCAGGAACTGACCCGCGACCGACTCGCCGAGATCCGCGACGCCTCGGCCAAACGCCGCGCGGTCATCGAAGCACTGCCGGAAGGCAAGGCCCGCGAGAAGGCCCTGGCCGAGCTGGAAGCGACCGAGGCCGTCGTCGAGGACATGGACACCGCACTGGCCGGCGCCGCGCCTTCGGCGGGATCAACTAACGATGGCGCGACCGTGGAAATCGAGGCGACCTCCGCGACGACCGCGCGCGCGAAGCTCGCCGCGCGACGTGCCACCGATGGAACTTCTCGCCACCGAGGACAAGGCCTTGTCCGCTGTCGTGCACGAATTCGTGCGCACCATCGCAGTCGAGCAGCAGTCCGCCGTCGACGTCGTCTACCGGACGGGCAAAGACACTCGGTTCCTCACGGTCGGCACCGACGGCAAGCTCACCGAAAGCGCTCCGAGCGTGCCCATCCCGATCGTGGCGACCGAGCCGCAGCCGGCGGCCGCAGAGCCTGTCTCCGCG
>BBEG01000621.1 GCA_001312645.1 Rhodococcus sp. JCM 9791 | reverse complement strand
CGCCGGGCTGGTCCTCGGCGGTACAGCGACGGCGGTGGCGTGGCTGGCCGCCGTTGCGGGGGCGAGTGCGGCGATCATCGGATTGGTCTGTGTCGGATTCCTTGCCCTCGCGACCCGCGGTATGCACATCGACGGCCTAGCGGACACCGCGGACGGTCTGGGCTGTTACGGCCCTGCCGAACGTGCCCGGGAGGTGATGAAATCCGGGGGCGCCGGCCCCTTCGGAGTGGCCACGTTGGTCGTCGTACTCGGCCTGCAGGCCACGTCGTTCGGTGTACTCGCCGACGCGGGTTCGTGGGCAGCGATCGGATTCGCAGTCGCGTTCGGCCGGGTGGCGGTCGTGCCGGCGTGCAGACGAGGACTCCCCGCCGCCGACGGCAGCGGATTCGGAGCACTCGTAGCCGACTCGCAGGGGCCGTGAGGATCGGGATGTGGAGTCTCGTCGCGTCGCTGCCGCCGCCGTGTGCGTTCCAGGGCCCTGTGGCTCGGCCCGGTCGCGGTGGTCGTGGCACTGACGCTGTCGTGGTGGTTCGTGAAGCACTGCGTCACCCGGTTCGGTGGTCTGGTCGGGGACGTGCTCGGTGCGACGACCGAAGGGTGCGTTGCCCTGCTCGCCATCGTTGCCGCGTGTGCCGTCTGACGTTCCGGGTGAAAGTGGGCGTGCCCGTCATCGACGGACACGCCCACTCCTCATGCCTGACTCATGCGCGCAAGGTCGTCATCCACCCGTGTGTGTCGGCGAAAGTTCCGCGCTGAATTCCGGTCAGCGTGTCGCGCAGCGCCATCGTGATCGGTCCGGGCTCTCCACCGGCGATGCTGAACTCACCGTCGCGGTCCTTGACGCTCCCGACGGGCGTGATCACCGCAGCCGTGCCACACGCGAACACCTCGGTGATCTCGCCGGAGGCCGCTTTCTCACGCCATTCGTCGGTGCTGATGCGCTGCTCCTCGACCGACAGACCCGAGTCTGTCGCGAGCGTGAGCAGTGACTCTCGGGTGATGCCCGGCAACAATGAACCGACAACGCGGGGGTGACCAGGCGCGCGTCAGGACCCGACCCGTACACGAAGTACAGGTTCATGCCGCCCATCTCTTCGACGTACTTCCGCTCGATGGCGTCGAGCCACACGACCTGATCGCATCCCTGATCAGCGGCATGCGCCTGCGCGACCAGCGAGGCTGCGTAGTTGCCCGCGAACTTGGCAGCACCCGTACCACCCGGTGCGGCGCGGACGTATTCGCGCGAAAGCCACACGCTCACCGGCTTGACCCCGCGCGGGAAGTACGCGCCGGCGGGAGACGCGATGAGCAGGTACTTGTACTCCGCCGCGGGACGAACCCGAGAGCCGGCTCGGTCGCGAACATGTACGGCCGAAGATAGAGCGATGATTCACCGCCGGCCTCGGGGACCCATTCGTGATCGATATCGAGCAGTTCGGTGATCGACCGCGCGAACAGTTCCTCCGGCAGGTGAGGCATCGCGATGCGGTCGGCCGACCGGTTGAACCTCGCCGCATTGGCATCGAGGCGGAACGACGCGATGCTGCCGTCACTCTGCCTGTACGCTTTGAGCCCTTCGAAGATCGACTGGCCGTAGTGCAGCACCATCGCGGCGGGATCCAGCAGGATGGGCGCGTACGGCTCGACCTTCGCGTCGTGCCAGCCGGTGCCCTCTGTGTACGTGATCGACACCATGTGGTCGGTGAAGTACCGGCCGAATCCGGGATCGGCCAGGATTTCCTGGCGCCGCTCCGCGGAAGTCGGTGAGGGATGCGGGACGCGAGCGAATTCGAGGACACCTGTCATGAATGACAATGGTAACCAATCGTCTCCGACGCTACTTGGTGTGGTCCTCGACGAACGGCGGAGCGACCACCTCGGCACGAAGCGAGCGGCCACGCACGTCGACGCTCACCTCGTCGCCGGCTGCCAGCCCGGCGTCCGTGTCCAGCAGGGCGAGTGCGATTCCGATCCTGAGCGTCGGTGAGAAGGTACCCGAGGTAGTCTCCCCCACTGCCGCACCGCCCTTCAGGACCGTCTGTCCCTGCCGCAGGACTCCGCGATCCAGCGCCTTGATACCCCACAGGCGACGCTTCGGACCCGCTTCCTTCTCTTCGAGCAGGGCGTCCCTACCCCAGAATTCCGGCTTCTTCCAACCGACGGCCCAGCCGGTGCGGGCCTGCAGCGGCGAGATCGCGAGCGACAGTTCGTGCCCGTGCAAGGGGTACCCCATCTCCGTGCGCAGGGTGTCGCGGGCGCCGAG
>BBEG01000620.1 GCA_001312645.1 Rhodococcus sp. JCM 9791 | reverse complement strand
CTGCCGCTGCAGCGTCGACGCGTCGAGGCGCAGCGCCTCACTCAGCTCGCCGATCGAGCGGGGCCCATCGGACCGGATGCGGCTCAACAGAAGATATGAACTGCGCTCGAGCATGCGTCCGCGCCGATGCCCCGCGATCGTATGACGACTCAGCAGCATCTGCTCGTACTCGATATCGCCGATGCGACGGTCCATGGCGATCCTCCTCGTCTCATGAGAAGCCTGAATGTCCTGTGAGAAGCCTAACAGAGGGCATGCATCATACATATGCACTATGCATATGCTAGATACATATGTATAGTGCATATGCATGAAGCATGCAGGTTAGCTGCACGGCTCATCGGAAGGACTCCCCTACTATGGCCAAACCCGTTGCCCGCCCAGGGCTGGTGATCGCCGCACTCGCGTCCGCCGGCATCTCATCCGCGTTCACGCAGACGATGGTCACACCGCTCGTCGCACTGCTGCCCGGGATCTTCGACACCACCTCCGACAACACCACCTGGATCTTCACGGCAACGTTGCTCGCCGCGGCAGTCGCCGTGCCGATTTCCGGGCGCCTCGGTGACCTTTTCGGCAAGCGCCGGATGATGCTCCTGCTTGCACTGCCACTCACCATCGGCGCCATCATCTGCGCCCTCGCCCCATCCCTGCAGGTCATGATCCTCGGTCGCGCACTGCAAGGCCTCGGCTCCGGCATGGTTCCGCTCGGAATAGCGCTGCTGCGTGACGTGGTGCCGAAGGAGAGGCTTTCTTCGGCCATCGCGACGGTGAGCTCCACGCTCGGCGCCGGTGCCGCGATCGGACTGCCGATCTCTGCTGCCCTCATCGAGTTCTCCTCCTGGCGCGTGCTCTTCTGGGCCGCAGCATCGTGAGCGGTCTCATCGCACTCACGATCTGGAGGGTTGTCCCCGACGTTCCCGCCGGCGCCGGAGGGCAGCGCTTCGACGGAATCGGCGCCGCGGGACTCGCGGTCGGCCTCGTCTCCTTGATCCTCGGAATCTCGAAGGGATCCTCGTGGGGATGGTCCTCCCCGCTCACGCTCGGACTGCTGGTCTCAGCCGTCATCGTCCTCGTCTTGTGGGGCACGTGGGAGCTGCGCACCTCCGATCCACTGATCGACCTGCGCACGACCGCACGACCTCGCGTGCTACTGACCAACATCGCGTCGATCTTCGTCGGGTTCGGGATGTACGCGAGCTCGCTCGTCTTCCCGCAGGTGCTGCAACTGTCGACGGCGACCGGGTACGGTCTCGGCCAGTCGATCCTTGCGGCCGGGCTCTGGCTGGCTCCGGCCGGCCTCATGATGCTCGTACTCTCGCCGGTGGGCGGCCGGATGAGCGATGCACGCGGGCCGAAGTTCACCTTCCTGCTGGGTGTCGTCATCCTCGCCGCAGGCTACGGCGTCGCGCTGCTCGCGATGAGTCACGCATGGGGCATTCTCCTTGCCGGCCTCGTCGTCAACAGCGGTGTCGCGTTCGCCTACGGGGCCATGCCCGCAATCATCATGAGCTCCGTGCCACACAGCGAAACTGCCGCCGCGAACGGCTTCAACACGCTCATGCGCTCACTCGGCACGTCGATCGGATCCGTGATCGTGGGCATCGTGCTCGCGCAAATGACGATCCAGCTGGACGGCATCGCAGTGCCCAGTGAAGCCGGTTTCCACATGGTGCTCGCGATCGGTATCGGCATCGCCTGATCGCGGCTGTCATCGTGGCGTTCATCCCCGCCATCAAGACACCCTCTGCCCCAGTGCTCGTCGATGCCGTGTCGGCAGACGACGAACCCGGCCAGCACGAACTCGTCGGGGTGGGCACGCGCAACTGAGCCGCGCTCGCCCGCCAGCGGATGGCCGTCACACGTTGATTGTGGCGGCCGTCCGCTGTTGTCAGCCCGTTCCCAGCGGGTCGATCGAGACGGCCAGCGTCACGATCGCTCCGCCCATGGCGAGCATCGCGGCCACGTCGAAGCGTTTGCTTCGCACCGCGAGCACTCCCACTTGATCCGAGTCGAGAGCCCACCTGAGGATCCCCGCCAGGATCATCGCACCGCCGAACACGAAAGCGCCGCGGCGCCAGCGATCTGCCAGCACGAGGACCACCGCTGCGACGATCACCAAGGTGACCGCCAGCAGCGGCAGGTTCAGTCGTGTGAGTCGCGCCGAACTGTCCATCTGCGGTTTGCTCAGAGACCGGCGTCGTGCTCGGCGCGTTCGACGACGTTGGTCAGCAGGAATGCGCGGGTGAGCGGTCCGACACCCCCGGGATTCGGG
>BBEG01000619.1 GCA_001312645.1 Rhodococcus sp. JCM 9791 | reverse complement strand
CCTGCGGACAGTCGCTGACCGGGACAGAGGCGGTGGCGCGGGGGCTCGCCTACACCGCAGTTGCGGCCGAGGATATTCCGCACACCGTCGACGGTCTGGTCCGCACCGCTGCCGCAGACCCTGAACTGACCCGTCGCATCATGACCAGCGCGCGTCTCGAACTCGGTCCGCCCGCGGTCGGCTGGTCGTCGGCCATCGAGATCGAGCGAGGGGTACAGATGTGGTCGATGTCCCGGAAGGGCAAGGGCTCGTGGTCGTCCCGGGGGCCGGAACGCTCATGACCGCAACCCGCACCGACCGGCTGGACCACCTCGGATCGACACTCGACGACCTGCGTACCGAAGTACGCGGATTTCTCGACCACGAACTCACCACAGGCGGTTTCGTACCGGACACCGACAGCTGGATGACCGGATTCGACGCAGGGTTCAGCGCCCGCGTCGCCGAACGAGGTTGGCTCGGCATGACCGTGCCCACCGAATACGGAGGGCATGGCCGTAGTCCTCTCGAACGTTTCGTCGTCAGCGAAGAGATGCTCGCGCACGGAGCACCGGTCGCGGCGCACTGGATCGCCGACCGGCAGATGGCGCCCAGCATCTCGCGAACGGCTCGGACGAACAGAAGCGGCGATACCTCCCCGGAATCACCTCGGGGACCATCTTCTTCGCGATCGGCATGAGCGAACCCGACGCCGGCTCGGATCTCGCGGCGGTGCGCACCCGTGCCGTCGACAACGGCGATTCGTGGACGATCAACGGCACCAAAGTCTGGACACCGGCGCACACCTCGCGCACGCGATGGTGGTACTCGCCCGTACCGACGGGCAGCACGGCGACCGCCAGAGCGGTCTGTCCCAGTTCGTCGTCGACCTTCCCCACCCTGACATCGAGATCCGCCCATTACGCAGCATCGACGGGCAATCCCACTTCAACGAAGTCATCTTCCACGATGCGCAGATACCCGCGTCGGCGTTGCTCGGTGCCCGCGGCAACGGTTGGGCGCAGGTGATGGGCGAGCTGGCCTTCGAACGCTCCGGTCCCGAACGCTATCTCAGCACGATGCCGTTGCTGCGCAGCTGGGCTGCGCACCTCGTCGACGTCGGCGCCACACCGGAACAGCGGCGCACCCTGGGCACGCTCACGGCACGCGCATGGGCATTACGAAGGATGTCGCTGCGTGTCGCGGCCGAGCTCACCGCAGGCCGCAACCCCGATGTGCTCGCCGCGATGGTCAAGGACCTCGGCTCGATCTTCGAGGGCGACCTGGTCGAGGCCGTCCGAGCGTCGAGCCAGGTCGTGGCACGTCGTGACGCACCCGACCCGCTTGCCCGCATGCTGGCTCAGAGCGTCCTGCACACACCGGTATTCACTCTTCGGGGCGGTACCAACGAGATTCTGCGCGGGATCGTTGCCCGCGGACTGGGGATGCGATGAGCGAGCTCACCACCGAGTTGACCTCGGCCACCATATCGATGATCGACCGCGTCGGTATCGATCCGGAGACACCGACGGAGGGTATGGCCAATGCCTCTGGACCCTGTTCGGCGATGCCGGTTTCACCACCGTCGGCGTACCCGAGACGCAGGCGGAGGTGGAGCGACGCTCGCCGATGCTCTCGCAGTCGTCACCGCCGCCGCGCGACGCGGCGCCCTCACGCCCCTCATCGAACACGGCATCCTTGCTGCGTGGCTCGCGGCCACCGCAGGGCACACCCTCACATCGACGACCGCCTCCGCCGCCGTCGGTGATCCGGCGTCCTCGGTCCGTCGTCGGGGCGACATCGTCCTGTTCGACGGCAAGGTCACCGACGTCCCGTATGCGGCCGACGCGGATACCCTCGTCGTGCTCCTCCCACCGGAACCCGCGCCGACGGCTCGACCGTCGCCGTGGTGCCGATGTCCGCGGCCGGTGTCACAGTGTCGGCGGGAACCGACCTGACCGGTGTCTCGATCGGAGATATCACGTTCGACGACGTACCGTCGTTTTCCATGGCAGTTCACCGGCCACGCTCGACGAATTCCTCGACCGCGGCGCTCTCGCTTATGCCGCTGCCACTGCATCAGCGGCCGCAGCCGTTCAGGACCACAGCCTGCGTTACGTGTCCGAGCGCATCCAGTTCGGGCGTCCCCTCGCGAAGTTCCAGGCGGTCCAGCAACAGCTGGCGCAGCTCGCTGCCCGGACCACGATGATGGATATCGCGGTGGACGCGGCGGTCGCCGCGCACGAGGCACCCGACGACGCGCGGGTCGCCACAGCAGCAGCCAAGGTGGTGACGGCGATG
>BBEG01000618.1 GCA_001312645.1 Rhodococcus sp. JCM 9791 | reverse complement strand
TCGACGCGACGGGCCGCGACGCGCACTTCGCCACCGCCGCGATCGGAGGTGGCACCCCCACCTATCTCGAACCGGCCGAACTCGACGACCTCTTCGACATCCTCACCGGATTCGCCCCCGAACTGCCGCACCTGCCGATCGGGGTGGAAACCTCCCCGGCCACCGCCACCGCAGACCGGCTCACGGTGCTCGCCGACCGCGGGGTGCATCGCGTCAGCATGGGTGTCCAGAGCTTCCTCGACCGCGAAGCGCACGCGGCGGGCCGTCCCCAACACCGCGCCGACGTCGACGCCGCCCTCGACCGGTTGCAGGACGGCCGGTTCCCCGTCGTCAACCTCGACCTGATCTACGGCATCGACGGGCAGACCCCCGACACCTGGCAGTACTCCCTCGACACGGCCCTCGCGCGGCGCCCCGAGGAGATCTACCTGTATCCGCTGTATGTACGGCCACTGACCGGGCTCGGTCGCCGCGCCGGCGACGAGCACCGACGCGATCCACAGTGGGACGTCCACCGCCTCGACCTGTATCGGCAGGGCGTCGCGGCGCTCACCGCCGCCGGATATCGACAGCAGTCGATGCGGCAGTTCCGCTGCGTCGATGTGCCTGGCGACGACACCGACTACTGCTGCCAGGACGACGGCATGATCGGGCTCGGCTGCGGTGCCCGCTCCTACACCGACACCCTGCACTACTCCTTCGACTATGCCGTCGGGATCCCCGCGGTCCGCACCATCCTCGACGAGTACAGTGCCACCACCGATTTCACCGGCGCCACTGTCGGCGTGCATCTCGACGAGCAGGAACAGCGCCGACGCTGGCTGATCAAAACCCTGCTGCGCACCGACGGGATGCGCACCGCCGACTACACCGCCCGCTTCGGCACCGACCCGACCGTCGACATCCCCGAACTCGGCGAGCTGTCCGCCCGCGGCTGGGCCACTCACCGTCCCGATCCCGCCGGTGGCACCGGGATCCGGTTGACCGACGCTGGGCTCGCCCACTCCGACGTCATCGGGCCGTGGCTGGTGTCGACCTCGATCCGCGCGGCGATGGCCGCGGCTGTAACCCGATGACCGGCGCGCCCGCACCCGAGCTGACGATTCTCTATCGTGGTCCGCTGGCGAGTTGCAACTACGACTGCCCGTACTGCCCGTTCGCGAAACGTCGCGACAGTCCCGCCACGTTGCGCGCCGACCGGGCCGCACTCGCGCGGTTCGTCGACTGGGTCACCCGCAATCCGCACGGGCATCGGCAGTTCTCGATCCTGTTCACCCCGTGGGGCGAAGCGCTGACCCGCTCGTGGTACCGCGACGCGCTGGTGACGCTGTCGCACCTCCCGCACGTCGGGACCGTCGCGGTGCAGACCAACCTGTCGTGCCGCACCGGCTGGCTCGCCGCCGCCGACCCCACCCGGCTCGCCCTGTGGTGCACCTACCATCCCGGTGAGACCACCCTCGAGAAATTCGTGGCGCGTACCGCCGAACTCGACGCGATCGGGATCCGGCATTCGGTGGGGATCGTCGGGCTCGCCGACAACCTCGACGCCGCACACGCGTTGCGCGCGGCGCTGCCTCAGCGCACCTACCTGTGGGTCAACGCCGAAGAGGGCCGCCGTTACGACCGGGCCGAGGAGGCAGTGTGGACCGTGCTCGATCCGCTGTTCGGGTACTCGGCGCACCCGCACCCGGCGGCGGGTCTTCCGTGCCGCACCGGGGAGAGCGTGATCAGTGTCGACGGTGACGGGCTGGTGCGGCGCTGTCATTTCGTCGCGGCGCCGCTCGGCAACCTCTACGACGGCACGTATCTGCGTGCACTACGGCCGCGACCGTGCCCGAATGCGGTGTGCGACTGCCACATCGGATACGTGCACCTCGAGACACTGCCGCTCTACGAGGTGTTCGACGGCGGGATCGTCGAACGCATCCCCGACGGTCGGCGGTTGCCGCTCAGCCCGGTAGTACCGTCAGCCCGTGCGGACGCCGATTGACCGATTCGCAGCCGTCGTCGGTGACGATGACGATGTCCTCGATGCGGGCACCCCATTCGCCGCGGAAGTAGATGCCCGGTTCGATGCTGAACGCCATGCCGGCCCGCAGCGTTCGGTGTTCCCGCCGACGATGTACGGCTCCTCGTGTACCGACAATCCGATGCCGTGCCCGGTGCGGTGCACGAACACCTCCGCGAGGCCCTCGGCAGCGAGCAGATCACGAGCTGCGGCGTCGATGTCCTCGCGCGCGCGCCCGGCTTCACGGCGTCGACGCGGCCTGCTGCGCGGCCTCG
>BBEG01000617.1 GCA_001312645.1 Rhodococcus sp. JCM 9791 | reverse complement strand
CCGCCGATCTAGCACCGGGGCGAAGCAGGACCGGGGCCCTCAGTCCGCGACGCGCTGGTCCAGGCGTTCGAGGACGGCGCGCGCATGTCCTGCCACATCGTCGTGCCCGGTGTCGGTCGCGAAATCCGCCAGCAGCGACCACCGCGAGCTCAATGCCGGGAGTCGCGCCACAGACAGTTCGTGGGCGCGCACAGATGCGATGCGGGCATGATCCTCGGGCAGGAACAGGTGGGTACTCAACCAGACACAGGCGAGCTGGGCATCGAGGAGACGCTCGGCGAGCACTTCGTCGTAGGCGAGTTGGGGCCACATGCCCACCACTTCGGCGCGCCAGGCATCGGCCATGGCCTGCACCCGCTCGGAGGTCAGCGGTGCTGCACACAGACACAGCGGGAACGAGGTCAGCGCGTACGCGATGTCGAGCGTCGCGTCGCGGAATCCACCCCATTCGTAATCGAGGAACTGCACCCCGTCGTCGCCGACGACGATGTTGTCGGGGCACAGATCCGAAGGCTGAATGCACGGAAGCGCCCACCGGTGAACAATTTCGCGGCCCGTTCCGCACGGTCGAGTACCGACGGGGGAACGGTGAGCCCGAAGTCGGTTGCCAGCAGTTCGGGCACACCCTGGACCGCGTCGACGGCCTGTTCGGCCACGGCATCACTGACGGACACGACACCGGCCCGCCGGAGTAACGCCGAGAAGTCTTCTTCCCGGCCGACGGTCGCGGCATGCATACGACCGAGAGCCTGCGCGAGCGCCATGAGCGTGTTTCCGACGGTGTCGGTGTCGCCGCTGCGCAGCAATGTCGCCAACGGGGTGGCGTCACCGAGGTCGCTGAGCACCAGCAGTCGGGTCTCGAAGTCATAGGCGAGCAGCTCCGCCCCGGGCCGATGGTCCTTGGCGAGCGCAGTCGCGAACTGGTACGACACGGCTTCACGGAGGAAGGCAACCTCTTCGTCGGCTGCGGCGCCACGGAGGTCGACTTGACCGGCGCCACGGGCGGGCGGCACCTGCTTCAGGACGAGGGTGCGCGGCAGCGAGAAGGGGTTCGCAGCAACTCGTACGCGAAGAACCACCGAGCGGCCGCTGCCGCCGAGGTCCACAGGATCCGCGAGCGTAACCGGGGCGCCGGTGCGACGAGTGAGCAGCGTCTCCGCTGCCTGCACTACCTCCGAAACGGGGTCTGCCAATGTTGCGGTCATCACCGAACAATCTACATCGTTGCGGTCACCGACAGGGCGTGCGGAATTCCCCACGGACTCGGGACGAAGGTCCATTTCAACCGAATCAGCGACTGCGAATCGCCCCGGCGGACCGGGTCGCGCCTGATCACCGACGCATTTCACCGAAACGGACAATCCGCACCCGAGTGTCGCAGCCTCCTCGAAAGTTCTTCTCGGAAGGGTGAACCGAGGAGGCCTTGTCATAGGCGAAAACCGCCTAGCCACCGATTCGGTATATCAACCTGTTCCGTTACACCCGAAATCCGCGCCTCAGGACGACGAGCGGGGCGCGCTCACAGAGATGAACGCGCCCCGTCGGTGTGGGCAAGACTTCCGCGGCTGTCCGCTGTCAGGCGGTGAACCTCACCGCAGGCAGTCGGCGAACCTACTGTGCGGCGGGCGCCGCGTCCTTCACGTCCTCGGCCTCGGGCTCGAAGTCCATACCGGACTCCTTACGCTGCGCCTCACTGATCGGGCCGGGCGCATCGGTGAGCGGGTCGACTCCCCCACCTGACTTGGGGAACGCGATGACCTCGCGGATCGAGTCCACACCGGCGAGCAGTGCGGTGATCCGGTCCCAGCCGAAGGCAATGCCGCCGTGCGGCGGCGCACCGTACTTGAATGCGTCGAGCAGGAACCCGAACTTCTCGTTCGCTTCATCCTCGGAGATTCCCATCACCTTGAACACGCGTTCCTGGATGTCGGGCCGATGGATACGGATCGAGCCGCCGCCGATCTCGTTGCCGTTGCAGACGATGTCGTACGCGTAGGCCAGGGCCGAGCCCGGATCTGTATCGAACGTGTCGAGGAACTCCGGCTTGGGTGAGGTGAACGCGTGGTGCACCGCCGTCCACGCGGACGAACCGAGAGCGACATCACCGGACGCGGTCGCATCGGACGCCGGCTCGAACAGCGGGGCGTCGACGACCCACACGAACGCCCACGCGTTCGGTCGATGAGGTCGAGCTTCCGGGCAATCTCGCCGCGCGCTGCGCCCAGCAGGGCACGCATCGGCTTCGTAGCGCCGGCGGCGAAGAAGATGCAGTCGCCGGGCGCGGCACCCACA
>BBEG01000616.1 GCA_001312645.1 Rhodococcus sp. JCM 9791 | reverse complement strand
AGACCACCCAGACCGCCAGCACGACTCCGGTCCGAGCCACAGGGGCGCGCTCGCTGCCACGCGACACGGACCGGCCGCCGAACACCGTCGACGCGACACAGCAGGCGACCGTCACGAACGCGGCGAACGGTACGAGGATCGACTTCTCGAAGAACATCAATGCGCAGAGCGTGACCACGACGCCGGAGACGGCGTGCCGCCTCCGGCCCGTCGTCGCGAGTTGCAGGGCGTCACCGGCCACCCAGGCGAGCGCAGCTGCATGGGGAGCGAGTTGAGGCCGGCAGCCCACCAGGCGAAGGCGGGCAGCGTCAACGGCGAGAACAGGTAGAACAGCAGCGGGCCCCACAACACCCGGCGTGAACCGAGGATCAACCACAACAGCCGCAACACTGCGAGCGACGCCAACAGCTGGCCTACTACGAGAGTCAGTGCGGCAGGCCACCATTGCATCGGTGCGAGCACGTGACCAGTGAGGCAACTGCGAACGCCCCCGGCATCAGATGGCCGTCGTGGTCGTAGCTCAGCATTTCCGGTGACAGCAGCGGGTACGTTCCCGCGCGGCCGATAAGAATCAGGTCGTCCCAATAGAATTCGCCCCGGAAGGCGAGGACGCCGCGGATCGTGACCTGTATCGCGATGAGTGCGAGCGCGATGACCAGGACCGAACGCCTGCCGGGGCACGAACCGGCCGAAGCAGATTCGCGCTCGAGAAGTGTGGTGCTCACAGCCACTTGTTGCGGCGGAACAGGACGAACAAAGCCGTCACGATCAGGCTATGGCACCGACCACCACGTAATAGGAGTATTCCCAGTGCAACTCCGGCATGTGGTCGAAGTTCATGCCGTACACACCCGCGATCATCGTGGGTACTGCCGCAATGGCAACCCACGCGGAGATCCGGCGCATATCGGTGTTCTGCTGAACCGTGACCTTGGCGATCGCGGCGTCGAGCAGAGTGCTCAGCGTTTCGTCGAAGGTCGCGATGCGGTCGGACACCGTGGTGTGGTGGTCGGCGACATCGCGGAAGTAGCGCCGGATGTCTTTGGGAATCGGATTTCCAGGTGACCGAATCAGCCGCTGGAGTGGCTCCGCGAGTGGCACCACCGCCCGTCGAAGCTGGACGATCTCGCGCTTGAGGAGGTAGATCTGCTCGACGGCGATCCTGGTGTCGGGAGTGAAGACGAATTCCTCGAGATCATCGACGTCCGGTTCCACCGCGGTGGTGACCGCGAGATACGAGTCGACGACATGATCGGCGATCGCATGCAGCACCGCTGCGGCCCGAGACCGAGTTGCCGGGGATCGGCTTCGAGGTGGGAGCGCACTGCGGACAGCTCGGAATGATCACCGTGACGCACGCTGATGATGAAGTCGGGGCCGGTGAACAGCAGGATCTCCCCGGTTTCGACGATGTCGTTGGTGGTGGTCACCGATTCGTGCTCGACATAGGTCACTGTGCGCAGCACCAGGAACAGCAGGTCGTCGTAGCGCTCGAGCTTCGGGCGCTGATGGGCGTGTACCGCGTCCTCGACCATCAGCTCGTGCAGATCGAACGTGCGCGCCACGCTCGTCATCTGATGTTCGTCCGGTTGGTGGAGTCCGAGCCAGACGAAGCCCTCGCCGCGTCGACGAACCTCCGAGAGGGCGGCGGCGTGGGTGTACCGGCCGGGGAGTCGCGTGCCGTCGATGTAGATCGCGCAGTCGACCACCGCACGTTCGGCGGGGACGTGGATCGTCGGTACGTCGGTTGTCGTGCGGCGTTCCGGACGCGGCAGGGAGGGGTTCGGCAACGGGTTCCCTTCCGTGTCGAGGTGCCTTCGGCACGTGCCCATGGGGTGCTTTCGGCATGAGTCGAAGGCGCCGTCCGGTCGCTGGATCATCGTAGTCGCTGCACCTGACACACTTGTGTGGTGCGCATCGACCTTCACACCCATTCGGCCGCCTCCGACGGTACGGACACCCCCGCCGGGTTGGTCCGGAACGCGGCGGCAGCGGGCCTCGACGTGGTGGCTCTGACAGACCACGACACCACCGCGGGGTGGGACGAGGCCGTCGGTGCTCTGCCCTCCGGTCTGCGGTTGGTCCGGGGAATGGAGATGTCCTGCACCGGTCGCGGCGAGGACGGGTATCCGGTCGCGGTGCACCTGCTGGCGTATCTGTTCGATCCCACGGATCGGGTGTTCGTCGACGAACTCGAACGTTTGCGCGGTGAGCGCGTGTCGCGGTTGCGAGTGATGGCTGAACGTATGGCAGCGGACGGGCTGCCCATCGACGCGGACCGTGTCCTGGAGCAGGCCG
>BBEG01000615.1 GCA_001312645.1 Rhodococcus sp. JCM 9791 | reverse complement strand
CCGCCAGATCGCGTACTTCTGCCAGCACTATCCACGGAATATGAGCCCGTGCGACTTCGAGAAAGCCCGCACCATCCTCATCGACCACGCCAGCGAGAAAGTCGCCACCAAAGCGACCGTGCGAGCGCTGATCCGCCGCCTCGAACACCTCTACGGCACCGGCGACGGACCACCACCCCGTGAAGATTCCACACGCAACGAACTGTTCGTCTCCACCACCCTGCACGGGCGTGTGGTGATCACAGGCGACTTCGATGCCGTCACCGGCGCCCGCCTCCGGCACCTGCTTTCACCACTGTCGGCACCGAGGCCCGAAACGAACGGCATCACCGACGACCGGCCGGCATCCAAACGCACCGCGGATGCGTTCGAGCAACTCTTGCAGTGCGTCGAAGCCGCCGGACTCGTCCCCGTCGAAGGTGGTGTGAAACCGCACGTGACGGTCACGGCGTCGATCACGGATCTGACCAAGAACACCGCCGTCAAAGAACTCTTCGCGAACTCCCCGGAACAGGGATACGCGACCGAACCGGGCTCTTCCCAGATGAGGGTGTAGGTCGGTCGGGCGCGTCGGTCCGCAGATAGACGTCGAGGTCTCCCGACGATGGAGGTTCCTACGCCATCCATCCGAAAGACCTCGACGTGACCGACACAACCCCGCCGGCCGGCTTCGGCCGCCCTGACCTCACCGCCTTCGCGGCTCATCCCAATCGACCCTGATCGGGTCTGCTGACCCCCTCGACGAGAACGCAGCGACATCACAGCCACCCAACCCCGACCGTCCGGGAAGCTGGGGCACGTCACACGGCCTGTGCTGCGGGCGTGTCGAGTGGGTCGTCCAGGGGCGACGCAGGAGCGTCGACGCGACGTGCTGAGAGGTGGTTCCAACCGAGCGCTAGGACACTGGCTACAGGCATGGCGATAGGTCAGGAACGGCGTCGCTCCCTGCGCAGGAGGGAGCGCAGAGTCTCGGCGTTCGCGTAGCCGACCCGTAGCGCGATCTCGGCGGAGGTGAGGTCCGTGGTTGCTGAGAGGTGCCGAGCTCGTTCGATGCGAAGCCGTTGGACGAAGCCGAGCGGAGTGAGGTTGAGCGCCGCACGGACTCGTCGTTCGAGGGTGCGCCGGCTGGTGCCGAGCGACTGCGCGACGAAGGCGACGTTGAACGGTTCGTCCAGGCGGGCGCGCACGAAGCGTTCGAACTCGACGACGATCGGGTCCTCGTGCCGGAGATGTTCGTAGGCGACGAAGGCCGCCTGCGACGGACGCTCGTCGATGATGAGGAGCTTGGCGACATGTTGGGCCAGGTCGGGGCTGATCGATCGCACGAGTGAGAGCGCGAGGTCGATGTGGGCGAACGCGGCGCCGGCGGTGACGAGGTTCCCGTCGACCACGACCATGGTGTCGAGATCGAGGGCGACGGTCGGATAGCGCTTCAGGAACTCCGGCCCCAGGAACCAGCTGGTCGTCGCCCGCCGATGATGCATCCGTCCGGTCTCGGCGACGGCGAACACGCCGGTGCACGCCGCGGCGATCCGGGTGGTCGCCTCGTCGAGGCGCCCGAGCGAGGCGATGACCGAACGAGCATCTCGGCTCTGGAGGCGTCGTTGGTAGCGGCGGCCGTGAGGGTTCCAAGCGCAGGGACGACGACCACGTCGAACTCTCCGGACTCCGACAGCGGGTGGTCAACCGACAGGGTCATCGATGCCGTCGTGGTCACTCGCCGTTTCGGTCCGAGGATGGCGAGTTCGATCGGGTCGATCCGCGGGTCGATATCGCTGCGGGCTCCGTCGGCCACCCGCACGATGTCGATGATCGACGCGATAGCCGAACCGAAGCAGCCGTCGATCGCGATCAGTCCGATACGCATGACGTAAACAATAGCAATACTGCCGTATACGCCACTCCCCACCGGCCCTCGCTCGTCATACGCTGAACTCGTCCCACGAAGAACCCCGATTTCAAGGAGAGTCCCTCATGTCCACACCCGCATCACTTCCGTATGCCTTCGTCGCCAAGATCGTCGCGGCCGATGGACAGCACGACGCGCTCGCCGATCTGCTCGCCGGCGCTGTCGCGCTCGCCAACGAAGAAGTAGGAACGATTGTCTGGTTCGCGGTCAGGACCCACGCCGACACCTTCTGGATCTTCGATGCATTCCCCGACGAGGCCGCTCGCGACGCCCACGCCAACGGCGCATCGTCGCAGCCTGATGGCCAACCAGCACCTCCTCGGCGCAGCACCCGAGATCCTGGCGGCCGACGTCCTCCGCTCGTCCGCGAAGCCTCCGTAGTCCGCCAACGCAC
>BBEG01000614.1 GCA_001312645.1 Rhodococcus sp. JCM 9791 | reverse complement strand
GGCGCGGCCTTCGGGGCTGCAGCTTGGGGGCAGGAGTGGCCGAAGCAGTCGTGGCGGGTGCGGACGTCGCCGGTGCGGGCTTCTCGGGTGCCGTGGTGTCGGATCCGTTCACACCTCCTGCAACCGCTGCTTCCGGCGAGTAATCGGTCAGGAACTCGTGCCAGCTCGCATCCACGGACGACGGGTCGTCCTGGAATCGCTGGTACATCTCGTCAACCAACCACTGGTTCTGTCCGAACTGTGATGTAGAGCTGCTGCTCACGGCAGTTGTTCGCCTCGTTTCTTTCTTCGGTACCCGATCGGAGCGCCTGTGGTTATGAGGCTAGCCCTTGGCATGTGACGATTCGAACCGATCGTTCATGCGCGAGAGCCACCTCACAATCTCGAGTCGACGGGGTCTCCATCGATGACGGTTCTCGACCGCCGATTATTCCTGTTACGTGCATCGCCGCAGCACTGGCCCCGTTACAGATTCGAGCTGTGAGGGCTCGCAACCGGTTCGGCGTTCCGTTCGGGCGTGTCGGCCGCGACGTCCTGGATGTCGGGGACGAGCGTTCCGGTAGCAAGATGCCACAATGTGGTGTACAGACCGCCTGCACGGTGCAGTGTCTCGTGCGGTCCGCTCTCGACCACTCGGCCCCCGTCGATCACCACGACCAGGTCGGCGCGAGCCGCGGTGGCGAGCCGGTGCGCGACGATCACCGCAGTCCGTGAGCGCGTGAGCGACGCCCCGGCCTCGAGCACGGCCTGCTCGGTGGCCGGATCCAGGGTGGCAGTCGCTTCGTCGAGCAGAAGCAGATCCGGATCGACGAGTTCGGCCCGTGCCAACGCGATCAACTGACGCTGTCCGGCCGACAGACCCTGACCACGCTCGCCGACCGGGTGCAGCATCCCTCCGTCGAGACCGGCGATCATGTCGAGTGCCCCCACCGCGCGCGCCGCGGATTCGATGGCGGACCGGTCGGCGTCGGGTCGGCCGTACGCGATGTTGCTCGCCACCGTCCCGGTGAACAGATGCGCCTCCTGCGGCACCACGCCGAGCCTGCCGCGATACTCGGGCAGCCGGTACCCGCGCAGATCCGTCCCGTCGACCCGCACCGAGCCGGACGTCGGGTCGTAGAAGCGGGCGAGCAGTTTGACGATCGTCGACTTCCCGGCACCCGTGCGACCCACCAACGCGACGGTCGATCCAGGCGGAAAGCTGAGGTCGACGTCGGCGAGCGCTGCCGTGTCGGCCCCGCTGTAGCGGAACCCGACATCGTCGAGACGAACGTCGCCGCGCAGGTGCCCGGACACCTCGACGGTGCCCGCCGGTCCGGACTCGAGAGAACTCTCGGTGGCCAGCAGATCACCGATTCGGCGCAACCCGACGCGTGCCTGCTGATAGCCGTCGAACACCTGCGACAACTGCTGGATCGGACCGAACAGCAGGTTCAGGTACAGGACGAACGCGATCAGCACACCCGCGGTCGTGGCGCCGGACGCGACCTCGCGCGCACCCACGAATACGACGGCCGCCAACGCCAGATCCGACAGGAACGTGATGAACGGGAAGTACAGGGAGATCGCCCGCTGCGACCGCATGCGGCTGCGGCGGTACGCGTCGGCGCGTTCGGCGAACCGGCGTGCAGACGTCTCCTCGCGGCGGTACGCCTGGGCCGCGCGCAGTCCGGTGATGTTCTCCTGGAAGTCGGCGTTGACCACGGAGATGCGTTCCCGCGAGACCGCATAGGCCGTACCCGAGACCTTCCGGAACCAGAGCGTCGCCGCCACCAACACCGGGATGACACCGAGCACCACCACGGCGAGCGAGGCGTCGGTGACCAGCAGGGCCACCGAGATGCCGAGCAGCGTCAACACGCTCACCACCGCGGTCGACAATCCCGTCTGGATGAACTGCGACAGCGCGTCGACGTCGGTCGTCATCCGGGTCATGATCCGGCCGGACAGTTCGCGCTCGTAGTAGTCGAGGCCCAGTCGCTGCAGGTGCGCATAGCTGCGTACCCGCAGCCCGAAGAGCACGCGTTCCCCGGCTCGGGCGGTGAGTACCGTCAGGACGCGACCGCGACCCACCCGAGCAGCGCGAGTCCGACACCCATCGCTCCAGCGATCCACAGCATGTCGGGGTCGCCGGGGGTGACACCCCGGTCGACGGCGAACCGCACGATCGACGGGAACGCGATGTTGATCGCGGACTCGACTGCCAGACACACGATCACTGCGGCGAGCAGCCGACGCACCGGGCGCAGCGTTCGCAGAAGCCGGAACTGCGGGTCGGGTCGGCGCAACGCACGCAACTGCAGTTCGGGGTC
>BBEG01000613.1 GCA_001312645.1 Rhodococcus sp. JCM 9791 | reverse complement strand
CGTGGTCGGCGGCGTCGACCGCACCGGCACCGACGGACTCGCGCAGAAACTCGCCGAGCGCGGCGCATACATCGCGATCGACCACATCGGCACCGAAGGCCACCACGAGGGCAACCTCGGCGACGCCGAATACCTGACCGACGCAGAGCGTGTCGCGCTCGTCGCCGAGCTCGCGACAACCGGCCACGCCGACAAGGTCCTCCTCTCGAGCAGCGCCACCGGCGCCGCCTTCGGACACCCCGCCACCGATGTCGCCTTCGCTCATGTTCTGAGCAGCTTCGTGCCGGCGCTGACGGCGCGGGGGTCGACGACGACACCGTCCGGCAGATCGTCGTCACCAACCCGGCGGCGCTGCTCGCGGTGCGCTGAGCACCCCGCGGACCCGACTCTCTCGAACACTGAGGTGAACCCCATGTCCCACGTCAACACCGTCCTCGGCGCCGTGCCGGCCGCCGAACTCGGCTTCGTCGCCGTCCACGAACACATCGGCTACGGCATGCCCGGCTCCGAACTCGACACGCAGTGGTGGAAGACCCCGGAGCAACGCTACGAGGAGACCGTTCCCAAGCTGCGGACGTTCCACGAGAACTCGCTGTCGTACGGCGCAGCCACCTACGTCGACGCCACCGGCATCTGCAACGGCCGCGACGTGAACTACTACCAATCGCTCTCGGAGAAGACCGGCGTCCACATCGTCGCCTCCACCGGATTCGTCGGCGGCGACACCGCCCTGCCGTTCTTCGAACGAGCCGGCGTCGACTACCTCACCGACCAGTTCATCCACGAGATCACCGTCGGCATCGGCAACACCGGCGGCAAGGCCGGCATCATCAAGGTCGGCGTGAGCCGCGGCTTCAGGATGAAAGACCTCGACCTGCGCATCTACCGGGCCGCCGCCCGCGCCGCGCTGGCCACCGGCGTACCGATCTTCACGCACCTCGCCGTCGACGTCGAACCGGCCATCGACATCTTCCGAGAAGAGGGGCTCCCGCTCGACCGGGTCCTGTTCGGCCACGCCGACGACGGCGTCAGCCAGGGTAAGGTCCGCGACCGCTGGATCGCCGAGCAGGGCGGACGCATCGGCTTCGACACCTTCGGCTACGACCTCGAACTGCCCGACCCCCCGTTCTGGGGCCGTCCACGCCGAGAACGCCTCGACCACTTCCTCGGCTACCTGCGCGACGGCCTGGTCGACCAGGTACTCGCCTCGGCCGACGCCAACTGCAGCCCACTGGGCTGGCCGGGGGTGAAGGGCCACACCGTCAACTACCTCTTCGACACCCTCATCCCCGCCCTGCGCGAGGCCGATCTCGACGAGGCCACGATCCACCGGATCTTCGTCGAACTCCCCGCGGACTTCCTCTCCGTCAAGACCTTCGCGACCACGAGCTGAGAAAGAGCACCCCATGGACGTCCAGAACCTCAACATCGCCGTCGTCGGAGCGGGCTACGCCGGTGCCGCCACCGCCAGGGCCCTGATCAACCTCGGCGCGAATGTCACCGTCTACGAGCAGGCCTCCGCCGTCGGCGAGGTCGGTGCCGGCATCGGCCTGCGACCCTCGTCGCTCGCCCAGTTCCGCAAGCTCGGCATCCTCGGCGACGTCGAGAAGGTGACCTCACCCAGCGAGTCCTTCGAGATTCTCACCGCCACCGGCAACCTCATCGCCGACGAGACGTGGCCCGAAACCGACGAATACAGCACCACCACCCGGTTCGTGCACCGCGCCGACTTCATCGACGTCCTCACTGGAGTCCTGCCCCACGGTGTGGTCAAGCTCGGCCACCGCCTCGAAACCGTCGTCGACAACGGCACCCATGCCACCCTCACCTTCACCAACGGCGAGACGGTCACCGCCGACCTCGTCATCGGCGCCGACGGCATCCGCTCCCGCGTGCGCACCGAACTGTTCAGCACCGCAGAACCCGTGTTCGCCGGTGAACACGCATACCGCGTCATCGTCGACAACGACAAGACACACGGAATACCGCTGGACAGCAAGCTGCGCATGTACCTCGGTCACGGCACCAAGGTGTACGTGCTTCCGCTGCAGCATCGCGGCCAGGTCTCCTACGACGTCACCGCACTCGACGCCGACCCCACCCCGGCGCCGCGGATGACCCGTGACGACCTGCTCGCCACGCTCGACGGCTTCGACGAGCGACTCGTCGCGATCGCCCGCGACCTCGACTGGGACCAGGTCAACATCCGCGCCGTCTACGACATCGACCCCATCGAGCGCTGGCACTCCGACGCCGTCGTCCTCGTCGGCGATGCCGCTCACGCGATGTGCCACCACCAGGGGCAGGGCGCCAACT
>BBEG01000612.1 GCA_001312645.1 Rhodococcus sp. JCM 9791 | reverse complement strand
GCCGGCCCGCGCGCGGATTCACGGTGCAGCCGATCCCACCGGCCCAGTCCGACGCGGCCGATGCATTCCTGGTTGCACCCGATGCACGGGCGCACCTCGTCGTCGTGACCGGAGAGCGCCTTTCCGGCGAAGTCCGGATCTGCGATCTGTGCTCGCACCGCACCCACGAGATCACACACACCGTCGGACAAGGCTGCTCGAACCTGGTCCGGTCTCGTGAACCGCCCGACACCCACGACCGGCAGAGACACCGCGGCGCGGATCGCGCTGGGCACGAACAGTGAATAGCCGTGCGGGGTCGCCATCGGCGCCTCGATGAGGTGCAGAGTTTCGGTCGCGACACCCACCGAGGTGTTGAGGTAGTCGACGTGACCGGTGGTCTCGAGCATCCGGGCAACCTGCACCGCGTCGTCGACGTCGATACCGCCGTCGGTGCCGTCGTACCCGCTCAGCCGCACCCCGACCACACGGCCCGGCCCGATCGCGGCCCGAACACCCTCTACCACCTCGAGCAGCAGCCGTGCACGTCCGTGCAGGTCGCCGCCGTATCGGTCGGTGCGCGGATTGGTACCGGACGCCAGGAAGGCACGCAGGATCGACGCCTGCGAGCACTGGATCTCGACGCCGTCGAACCCGCCGTCGATGCATCGACGCGCGACGTCGGAGTATCCGTCGACGAGTTCGGCGATCTCGGGTTCACCGATCGCCATCGGTACTTCCCGGAACAACGGATCCGGATCCGTTCCCGGCGACCACAGCGGGCGTCCGGTGTACATCGAGCTGCCTTGTGCGCCGTTGTGATTGAGCTGCGCGAGGATTCGGGTTCCGTGTCGATGCACGGTGTCGGTGAGTCGCCGGTATCCGGGAATCACCGCCGGATCCCACCCGCGGATCAGTTTCTCGTACGGCCGATCGGAGGGGTGCACGGTGTGCTCCTCGGTGATGATCATGGCCGCCCCGCCGCGGGCGCGCGCCTCGTAGTACGCGATGTGCTGCTCGGTGACTGTGCCGCCGGACGAGAAATTGGTGAGGTGAGCGGGGAAGATCATTCGGTTGCGCAACGTGAACGGGCCGATCCGCAGGGTGTCCTGCGGATCGGCTCCGCCCACGACGCGCGACACCGGTCAGACCTTCGAATTACCCTGGTCGAGCGCCATCTGGCTTCCGGTGATGGTCTTCGCGCGGTCGCTTGCGAGGAAGAGCACCGAGTCGGAGATGTCGTCGGGATCGGCGATGGGCTTCTCGGTGAGGATCGGGACGAAGTTCGGACCCCACGACGGGTACTTCTCGAACAGCTTAAGGACGGCGACGTCGGTACCCATGGGAGTGTTCACACCGTACGGTGGATGGAGTTCACGCGGATGTTGAACTCGCCGAGTTCTTTGGCCGCAGCTGCGTGAGCCCGACGAGTCCGAATTTTGCTGCCGCATAGTTGATCTGGCCGGGCATCGCTTGAGTCCTGCAACCGAGCTGACGACGATGACGGAACCGCCGTTGCCGCTCGATCATCGCGGGTGCCGCAGCCTTGAGGGTCTTGAACACGCCCGTGAGATTGATGTCGATGAGCTCTTCGAACTGGTCGTCGGGCATCTCCCAGAAGCGGCTCCATGTGCAGATGCCGGCATTGGCGACGACGACGTCGAGCTGCCGAACTGCGCCACGCCCTCGTCGACGACGGCCTTCAACGCGGCGCTGTCGCGGACGTCCCCGATGCGGGCCACGATCTTGCCACCGGCTTCTTCGACCGACCGTACCGTCTCATGGAAGTCGTCCTCGGTCGCCTGCTCGTAGGTGGCGTACTCCGTGACCGGCTTCGCGATGTCGATACCGATGATCGATGCGCCTTCACGTGCGAACCGCAGGGCATGGTTTCGGCCCTGTCCGCGCGCGATGCCGGTGATGAAGACGACCTTGCCGTCGAATTCGCCCATTGCAGCCGTTCCCTTCGATCGTCGAGTAGAACTTGTTTCAGTTTCCTCAGATTACAGCGTGCTTCCCAGTGCGTATCCCGCTTCGACCGCTGAGCGGACGCTTCGCGGCGCAACACAGTCACCGATTCGAGCCACTCCCTCTCCCGGCCGTGCCGTGCCCGGACGTAGCGGCGTGCAGTCGACGACCGTCGCGCCCACCACCGACAAGGACTCCTTCGTTGTGAGGTGTGTGAGATGAACGCCCTCGTTGTCGACCGCACACACCGTGGCACCGAGGTGCCGGGTGATATCGGCCCGCGCCATCCTCGTGTTTGCCGCGACCAGGTCGCCGGTCGGCGCCAGCGTGAACCGGCGATCGAGTCGGCTGTCGCATAGTGCACCTCCGC
>BBEG01000611.1 GCA_001312645.1 Rhodococcus sp. JCM 9791 | reverse complement strand
CCCGCCGCGGGAGCCAGCACGGTTCCGTCAGGTCCGGGGGAGACGGTCGCTGCGGCTGCGGGCAACACCACCTCGCGCGGGTCTGCGCCTGCGCCATCGATCAACAGCATCTGCTGCCCGTCGTCGACGAGGGCTGCGACGACGCTGGTACCGGGCGCGATGACCATCGCGTCGACCGACTCCGCGAGGGGAGTGACGACACCGGCAGGGGTGGTGGTCACCGCGGGTGCCACCGCAGCAGTGGCCGGTTCGCGGGTCGGTACCGATTCGGCCGCATCGTCGGACGAGGAGCATCCGGCGACCAGTGTCACCGCGAGCCCGATCACCACCGCGGCGCTGCGCATCACCGGTCCACCCATCGTCGTTGCTCCTCGCTGTTGTGCTGTGGCTGTGGCAGTGCCCTGAAGACGCCGCCGCCATCCAGTGTTCCCGATCGTCATCCGGCGGGTGCAGGCGCCTCCGTGCCGATCAGCGGCGGTGTGATGCGGCGCTCACAGCGTGGGTGCAGGCCCTTCCCGATGCGGCAGCACGAGCGGAGTCCCGGTCTCCGGGTGAGCGCTGACCCGCACCGGATAGTCGTAGACGCGGCTGAGTAGGTCTTCGGTGAGCACTTCCTCCGGGCCACCGTCGGCAACGAGAAGACCTTTCTCGAGCACGCAGATGCGGTCGGCGTATGCGGCTGCGAGCCCCAGATCGTGCAGGACCACCACCACGGCATGACCGTGATCGGCGCGGGACCGAACCACACGCATGATGGTTTCCTGATGTCCGATGTCGAGCGCGGCGGTCGGTTCGTCCAGCAACAACGTCTGGGTTTCCTGCGCCAGCACCCGCGCCAGCGCCACCCGGGCCCGTTCGCCTCCGGACAACGCAGGGAACGGCCTGTCGGCCAGATGCGCGACGTCGCACGTCGCGAACGCATTCCCGACGACTTCACGGTCTGCGGACTGGCGATCGGTGCGTGCCCACGCAGCCCGGCCCATCTGCACCACCTGCCGCGCTGTGAACGGAAATCCGACGGTGTGCTGCTGCGGCAGCACGGCGCGTCGCCGCGCCAACGCCAGCGGAGTCCACTCGTCGAGATCACGTCCATCGACCTCGACGTGCCCGCCGCTGAGCGGATGATCTCCGGTCAGGGCCGCGAGGAGCGTCGACTTGCCCGCGCCGTTGGGGCCGACCAAGGCCACGACCTCGCCGACGCGGACCTCGAAGTCGATGCCGTGCAGAATCTCACGTTCGCCGCGCTGCAACCGGATCCCGGTGCCGCGCAGTGTCACGGCACCGGGCTCGGATCGTTCGGGCAGGTTGTGGCGCCCGCGCAGCCGACCGAGCGAAGCGATGGGAGAGGTGAACGAGGATCTGCTCACGCCCACCCGCCCTGCTTGGCGCGGGTGCGCCGCAGCATCCAGAAGAACACCGGACCGCCGATGAGTGCGGTGAGCATGCCGAGCGGCAGATCGGCGTTGGGAACGAGGGTGCGGGCGCGAGATCGGCCGCGAGGAGCACGACCGCGCCTCCGAGGACGCTGGCGAACATGAGTACGCGGTGGGCGGGGCCGAGTGCCAGACGCATCAGGTGCGGCACCACGAGCCCGACGAACATGATGATGCCGGTGAACGCCACCGCCCCGCTGACCAGCACCGTGACCGCGACGATCGCCACCTGGCGTACCCGCTCGACGTCGACACCGAGATGGCGGGCGACGCTCTCACCGAGGGCCAGCACATCGAGTTTGGGTGCGAGCACGATCGCGACTGCCACCCCGACCACGGTGAGCGGGGCGACGACCCCCACGATGTCCCAGGTGGCGCCACCGAGACTGCCCAGCTGCCAGAACACGATCTGATCGCGGGCCGCGGGATTTGCGATGAACGTGAAGAACGCAATGAGTCCACCGGCCATGGCGTTGACAGCGACACCGGTGAGGATCACGGTGACCACCTCGGTCCGACCCCCCGAGCGCGACATCGCGTACACCAGGAACGTGGTGACCAGACCGGACAGCAGCGCCGCCCACGCCAGCGACCATCCCGAGGAGAAGGCGCCGCCGAGCACTATCACCGCGGACGCGCCCACAGCAGCGCCGGACGACACCCCGATCACACCGGGCTCGGCGAGAGGGTTCGCGAAGATGCCCTGCAGCAGCGCACCGGAACAGCCCAGTGCGGCGCCGACGAGGATTGCCAATACCACCCGCGGGAACCGCACCTCCCACAGTGTGACCTCACCGGCCGGGTGGGCGGGCATCGGACCGATGTCGAGTCCGATGCGATGGAGCACGCTGCCGACCACTTCGGCGGGCTGGTGGGCACCTGGCCGAGGCACGCCGACACGATCGCG
>BBEG01000610.1 GCA_001312645.1 Rhodococcus sp. JCM 9791 | reverse complement strand
GGTGGTGCGCAACGATCTCGATCCCGACACCTCCCCCGCGGCACGTCCGGCGCTGGTTCACCGTGCCGTCGAGGGGTCACCGGGCATCGAGCGGGTCGCCGAGTTCGGCTCGGAGATCGAACGTGTCCAGCCCGTCGGCGTCGTCGCCGACGCGACCTGCGCCCGGTGTATCGGGCGGTCGAGATCTACCGGGTCGACGAACCGGCGGACGCGCCCGTCGGGCCGTACGCGGTGGACGCCGCGTCGGTCCCCGTCGTGCAGGGCGGACCCGAGTCGCTGCTGAGCCTGAACACCACCGATCCCAGGCATGTGGGTCCGCGTGTGTTCGCGGCCGACAGTGCACGCGGGGGACGGGAACCGGACACACTGACCGTGACCGACACCCCCACCGATCGAGAAACCGACTACGGGCAGGTCGATCATCATTCGTCGACGATCCGCGCCGAGGGCGACGAGCGGCGCACGCACAATCTGGTGCCCGACTATCCCGTGCCCGACACCGACCTCGTGCAGGCCGAATGGGAAGGCGCACGGATCAGTGTGTCGAGCGCTGCGTCGGACGCCACGCAGCTCGGCGGGACATCGGTCGGCAGCGGCCCGGCCGCTGCGATCGACGGTGACCCGACCACCGGCTGGCACAGCAACGGCCTCGAATCCGCGATCGGGCAATGGCTGCAACTCGACCTCGACACCCCCATCGACGCGGGCATCCTGCACTTGACCACAAGTGCGGGCGCACTGGGTGCGCCGGTGAAGTGGCTCGAGGTGACCACCGACCGGGGCAGCACCGCTGTCCGCGTCGAGAAGCCCGGCACCCCGCAGACCGTGGCGTTGCCGCTGGGCACGACGACGTGGATCCGGATCACCGCGACGTATGCCGAAGGAGGCAGCCGCGGCAACCAGTTCGGGCTGTCCGAGGTCGCACTCGAAGACCACACAGACCGCGCCGACCCGCGGTTCCTCGACATCCGGCGACGCATCGTCGTGCCGGCTCCTTCTGACGGCACCTCGGTGCGGGGCTGGGATCTTCGGCAGGAGTTCCCTGGTCGCGGTAGCTGCGTCGATACCCCCGCCCGGGTGCGGTGCGCGTTCGGGTTGGCCACCGCGCCGGAGGAACCGAATCTGTTCACCCGCACCCTGAACGTACCGGCCGAGTCGTGGGTGACCCCGCAGTTGTGGGTGCGGGCACGCCCCGGGCCGGCACTCGACGAGGTGATCGAACGGTCCGATCGGGTCGTCGCCCGCGGCGCTGCCGACGTGGTGGATCTGCAGGGCTCGGCGTTCGCTGCCACCGACGGTGATCCACGCACGTCGTGGACCGCGGAGGAGAGTTCCCTCGAGCGGTGCGCCGCATCCCACTCTGACCCTCGAATTGCCGTCACCGCAGGTGGTGACGGGTCTCGATCTCGCGACGTCGCTGGGAGCGCTCCCCGCGCCGCCCACCCGGGTCGCGGTGAACCTCGGGAACGGCCCGCAGGTCCGGGAACTCGACGAGGACTCCACGGGAATCGAGCTGACGCCGCACCTCACCGACCGGGTACAGCTCACCCTCGTCGATCACGACGACATGATCGATCGCACGATCCTCGGGTTCTCGAAGGAGACGCCGCCGGGGCTCGCCGAGATCACCGTTCTCGGGGAGGACGGTCCGATCGGCGCACAGGATTCGATCTACGATCGCGTCGTCACCGTCGAGTGCGAGGCCGGGCCCGTGATCACGATCGAGGGCCGCACCTACCGCACGTCCGTCACCGGGTCGGTCCGCGATCTCGCGGAAGGCGCGGAGGTGCCTGCGACCCTGTGCGACACCGATGCGGTCGGGATGTCGCCGGGCCGGATCGATGTGGACGTCGAGCCCGGCACCGCGTTCGTGGCATCGAGCCTGCAGTTGCCGCTCGTAGGTGCGGAACCGCCACGCACCGATCCCGTGGAACTCGAGATGGGGACGTGGACGGAGAACCTGCGTGAACTACAGGTGCCCGCGTCCGATTCGGATCAGCTGATCGTGGTGCCGGAGAGCACGAACGTCGGATGGGTCGCATCCGCGCCGGACGGCACCGAGCTGACGCCGGTCGTCGCGGACGGATGGCAACAGGGTTGGATCGTGCCCGCGGGAACGGAAGGCACCGTCACTCTCGAGTTCGCGACCGATCGCTGGTATCGCATGGGGATCTTCGGAGGCCTCCTTCTCCTTCTTCCTCTGTTCGCCCTAGCGTTCCTGCCCCGCCGCCGACCCGTATCGGATCCCGGTCCCGCACCGCGGACGTGGCATTCGGCGACCGCTGCTCTCATCGGGGTCGCCGCCGCGTCCGTCGTCGTCGCCGGCGGTGTGGGGATCGCCGTG
>BBEG01000609.1 GCA_001312645.1 Rhodococcus sp. JCM 9791 | reverse complement strand
GCTCCGAGACCACCGTCGGTGGTGGCCGACCCGCCCGCGGCCACGACGATCTGTCGGGCACCATGTTTCGCCGCGGCGGCCATGATCATCCCGGTGCCGTACGTGTCGGCGGTCGCAGCATCGCGAACACCGTTGTGCGCGGTCGTGATTCCACTGACCGTGGCAAGCTCGACGATCGCGGTGCCGTCGGGGGACAGGCCGAAGAATCCAGGACAGGGCACGCGCCACGGGTTGACTGCGTCGACGTCGATCCGTTCGAGTCCGAGCGGATCCGTGAGGACGTCGAGGGTGCCCTCACCGCCATCGGCCACGGGCATGCGGACCGCCTCATGGCCCGCGGATTCCGCTCCTGCAGCGATCGCGTCGGCGACCTCGGCCGCGGTGTAGGTGCCCTTGAAACTGTCGGGTGCGATCAGGATCCTCACGCGCGGACGACCCATTCGAACGCGTCGGCCTCCGATCGTGCGCCCTGCCGGGCGCGGGACCGGGTTCGGCTCGTCGAGTTCGGCGACGACATCCTCTCCGAGCCGGACGATGTCCGCGAACACCTGCGGTGAGAGCCACGACGGGCGGGTCGCGAAGAGCAGATCCTCGCTCGCGGTGTTGCCGCTCGCTCCGGGGGCGAACGGGCAACCACCGAGCCCACCGAGCGCGCCGTCGACGACGTTCGCGCCCGCCTCGATCGCGGCGAGACTGTTCGCGACACCCAGACCCCACGTGTCGTGGCCGTGGTAGACGATCCGACGGTCGGGTGACTCCGCGCGGATGCGAGAGACAAGCGCGCTGACCTGTCCGGGAACGGCTTGGCCGAGGGTGTCCGCAACGACGATGTCGGCCGATCCGTCGGCCCGCGGGTCGCATGCGATCTCGAGGACACGGTCGGGATCCACGGGCCCGTCGAACGGGCAGGTGAACGAGGTCGCCAGACACAGCTGGATATTGCCTCCCGCGGCGTGGGCCAGTTCCACGGCGGCGGGCATCGCCGCGAGGCTGTCCTCGGTGTCGCGGCCGATGTTCGCGCGGTTGTGGGAATCGGACACCGAGAAGCAGTACTGGAACCGCCGCGCTCCTGCGGCGAGTGCCTTCTCCACATGTCGCGGGGTGGCCACCCAGATCCAGCAGCGGTCCAGCTCTTCCTCGGTGAGCGCAGACACCAGTTCGAGGGTGTTGGCCATCGGCGGCACGAGGTCGGCGCGGGCCAACGACCCGATCTCGAGCTCGGGTACCCCCGCGGCGAGGAGAGCACGTACGATCTCGACCTTGCGCTGTGTCGGGAGCAGCTTCCCGGTGAGCTGCAGCCCGTCGCGCAAGGTCACATCCCGCAGGATCACATCGTGCCCGGTCGACCGTGTATCCACGTCGTGCCTCCCATCTCTCGCGCCATATTGTGCCGAGTATCCTCGCGCCGCGATTCGTACACCAATCGGGGACACACCGCCCGAGTGTTGCCGCATTTGTGACAGGTGACACTATCGTTGCGACCTGTATGGGGACTTGCCGGAAGGTATTTGAGAAATGGGAGCGTTCGTCGGGAAAGCGCTGCTGTGGTGTGCACTGGTGGTAGGGCTGATCGGGTCCGGGATCGCCGTGTACGCCTTGCACGTGAACGGGGCAGTGGGCTCGCTCATCGTCGCATCGGTCGCGGGGCTCGTGCTGTTGCGCCTGCGGCCGGAGGACGGAGGACAGGGGGCCGGCGATGATGCCCCTCACGACGCGGCAGTGACCTGACGTCGGCCGCGCCTCCACATGGTGGGCCGACGAAGGATCGATAGGGCTCCGCTCACCGAACAGCAGTACCGACTTACGGCGAGACCGCGGTTTCGGCCGGTATGCTGAGCGGTCGGGCGTCCGCATGGACGTTCCGCACGGAGGGACCTACGACGGTTCCCACGGGACGTCGAAGAGGAGCATCGGTTCGTGTCGTTGTGGTCACGTGCGCTTTCGGTCGACGAACTCGACGACCGAACCTGGCTCGAGCTCATGCCGTGGCTCGATCGCTACGGTTCTGCGCGCACCGCAGCGTTGAATGCGCTCGCGCCGACGCCGAGCTGGTGGGAAACGCAGTCACCCGCTCAGACCGCCGCCGACACCGAGATCCCGGAGCTGTGCGCGGAACTGTCCCGGATCTACGTGACCGACCACCCCGAGCTACGGTTCGCGGACGGCTTGATCCGCACCGTCGAAGTCGCCGTGGAAGCCCTCGACCTGGGGGTGTCGGCCGCGACGATCGTTGCGCGCCTCCCGCATGCCCCCACCACCGCGGAGCTGTTCAGCCGCAGCCCCGCCGATCTGTTCGAGGTGCGCGGCGCAGACGGCGACGCGGTCTACGAAATCGTCTGCGCGGCTCTCG
>BBEG01000608.1 GCA_001312645.1 Rhodococcus sp. JCM 9791 | reverse complement strand
GCGCGGTGGCGGTGGCGATGCGAGACGGCCCCGCTGCGGGACTCGCGCTGCTCGATGATCTGGCCGAGGAACCGAGCTGCGCGATCACCACCCGTATGCCGCGGCACGGGCCGAACTGCTGTACGGCCTCGGTCGCCACGAGGAGGCCGCCGAGTCGTATCGGCGCGCGCTGGGCCTCGCCGGTACCGCGCCGGAACGTCGGTATCTGGAGATGAAACTCAGCGAGATCACCCTGCAGTGAGGTCGCGAGAATCACCGGTATTCGTCCGCGAGATCCGGATACTCGTCCCACCGCGGGAGTCGAGACCCGAGCAACGCGGCTCGAATCGGTCGAGGTAGTACTGCCAGCCGGGGCCGATCTCCCCGACCTGCGACCGTGGCACGTGTCGATGGGAGAACTCGACGGTGGTGACCCGACCGACCGAGTGCAAGGCGACCTCGAGCAACCATCCGTCGATGTCGACGACGAACCCTGTCGGGGGAGTGCACTTCACCACCCGCACATCGGTGGTGCTGGTGTCGTGCTGGTCGGTCATGGTCAGTCGAATCCATCCCGTCATGGGATCGCCGGTGTACGAGCCATACCATCGCGACAGCGATTCGGGGTCGGTCAGAGCTCTCCACACCTCGCCGAGCGAGCGGACGACGACTCGTTGGTACTTCAACGTGACCAGGTTCGAGCCGTCCGGGCAATCCTGCTCGGGCCGAACCACTCCGGGGGTGGTCGTCGGAGTGCTCATCGTGACGCTCCTCTCCCGCATTCAGAATGTTGTGCTGGACCCATTGTCGCGCAGTGTGCCGGGGCTGCGGTGACCTATTCGACGCGAGAGGGAACCGTTCGGGCCTTCGCCGCGTCGAACTTGACGAGAGGAAATCACGCGGCGACAGGCCGCGGCAACCACGTGAGGAGCCCGACGCATGGATCCACGCACGGCGCGATGTGTACCGACCAGGTCACCACTGCGGACCCTGCGCGCAACGAGCGGTCCGCGTTCCCTGACGCAGATTCGTTGCGTGCACGTGGGAGGGGCTACGCCGCAGCCTCGGTCGGGTCAGGACGACACGGACCGGAACGGCCCGGAGGAATGATCGGCGGGCAGTCGTCCTTCGCTGCGCGTGCGAGGTGGGCCGGCGGAATGGGAACACCGTGACGAATTCGGGTCGCGGCGTCCAGACCCGCGAGGAAGTCACGCAGATTCGAGATCATCGAGTGGGAGCTCATGGACATGCCTCCTTGTGGTCACTGCTTCTGGCACTCCTGAGCACACCACTGTCGGTTCAACGGAAACAGTGGCAGCAGTGCCAGTCATCGGTAAGATCTGGTCATGACGCATGTGGTGGCGCTCCCGGTGTACGACGGCATGACGCTGCTCGAATACGGTGCCGTGGTCGAAGCTCTGGGATTTCGGTGGTCCGAGCTACCCGAGCTCGACTACGAACTGCGCACCTGTGGGCCGGAGACGGGCGTGTCCACGCTCAGTGGCGCTGCGCTCGTCCCGCAGTTCCCGATGGAGCGATCGCCGACGCCGACACCGTCATCGTGACGGGCGTCCGCGATGCTACCACGATCGCTGTGCCGAGTGGGCAGATCTGCTCCGCGGTGCCGCAGCACGCGGTGCCCGGATGGTGTCGGTGTGCACCGGTGCGTTCGCCTTCGCCGAGGCAGGGCTCCTCGACGGTCGCAGGGCCACGACCCACTGGCGGCACGAGCACCTCATGAGGTCCGTATTCCCGGCTGTCGACCTGAATATCGCGGCCATCGTCGTGCGGGACGGTAACTTCCTCACCAGCGCCGGAGCATCCGCGGGCCTCGATCTCAGTATCGCGCTCATTCGAGACGACCACGGGGTCGAGCGGGCCAACGACATCGCCAGGCGGTTGGTGGTGACCCCGCATCGCCATGCAGATCAGTCCCAGTTCGTCGACGTCGACCGAGTTCAGGTGCGCGACGACCCTGCCTTCACGCGCATGCTCGACGCGGTCGGCGACGAAGTCGGCCGCCCGTGGACGGTTCAGGACCTTGCCGACGAAGCGAATCTGTCGCCGCGCACACTCCACCGGAGATTCCGCGCGTACACGGGGTTCTCACCTTTGGACTGGGTTGTCCGCCAGCGCATTCGAGCGGCGATGTCGCTGCTCGAATGCACCGATCGGCCGGTCGAGGCGATCGGGCGCGCAACCGGATTCGATGCCGCGGAAACCTTTCGCTACCACTTCAGGCGTGTCGCAGGGACCAGCCCGCGCGACTACCGCATGAGCTTCCGCGGAGCGTGAGACCGAGCGGACGATCAGGACTTCGGAAGGTCCGCTGCCGCAGCAGGATCGACGAACCACACCGTCCGCTCGCGGCC
>BBEG01000607.1 GCA_001312645.1 Rhodococcus sp. JCM 9791 | reverse complement strand
CGATCGACGTGACCCTCCCCGCAACCCGCCGCGCGCTCGGCGCGCGCACCCCATCACCATCATCTCGGAGCAGGTCTCCGACGTGTTCGTCGCGATGGGCTGGGAGATCGCCGAGGGACCCGAGGTCGAGACCGAGCACTTCAACTTCGACGCCCTGAACTTCCTGCCCGATCACCCCGCGCGCACGATGCAGGACACTTTCCACATCGCGCCCGAGGGCTCCCGGCAGGTGCTGCGCACCCACACCTCCCCGGTGCAGGTCCGCACGATGCTCAGCCGCGACATCCCGATCTATGTGGTGTGCCCCGGGCGTACCTTCCGCACCGACGAACTCGATGCCACGCACACTCCGGTGTTCTCGCAGATCGAGGGACTCGCGGTCGACAAGGGCCTGACCATGGCGCACCTGAAAGGCACGCTCGACGCGTTCGCCCGCGCATTGTTCGGCCCCGAGACGACCACCCGGATGCGGCCGAACTACTTCCCGTTCACCGAACCGTCCGCCGAGGTCGACGTGTGGTTCCCGAACAAGAAGGGCGGAGCAGGCTGGGTCGAGTGGGGCGGCTGCGGCATGGTGAACCCTCACGTGCTCCGCGCGAGCGGCATCGACCCCGACGTGTACGGAGGATTCGCATTCGGTATGGGCCTCGAACGCACCCTGCAGTTCCGCAACGGCATCTCCGACATGCGCGACATCGTCGAAGGCGACATCCGCTTCACCCTGCCCTTCGGGGTACAGGCTGACGCCCTGACCCGTGCCCTTCGGAGTGCAGGGCTGACGCCCTGACCCCGTGACCGACGGGATTCGGGGCCGACACCCCGACCCGAGACCGACATCGAACGAGAAAGCTGAGCTCAAGTGCGAGTAGCGCAATCCTGGCTGGCGGAAATCCTGCAGCGCGCCACCCCCGAGTGGAACGTCACCCCGGAGGAACTCGACGCGGGCTTCGTCAGGGTCGGTCTCGAGGTCGAGGACGTCGAGACCCTCGAGCGCGTCGACAACCTCGTCGTCGGCCGAGTTGCGGAGATCACGGAACTCGAGGGCTTCAAAAAAAACCCATCCGGTTCTGTCAGGTCGACGTCGGTGAGGACGCACCCCGCGGCATCGTGTGCGGCGCCCGCAACTTCGCCGAAGGCGACCTCATCGTGGCGGCGTTGCCCGGTGCAGTGCTGCCCGGGGGCTTCGCCATCGCGGCGCGCAAGACATACGGGCAGGTCTCCGACGGCATGATCTGCTCGGTGTCCGAACTCGGCATCGGTAAGGACCATTCCGGGATCCTCGTCCTCGAACCCGGCTCCGGTGAACCCGGCGAGGACGCGAACGACCTGCTCGGGCTCGGCGACACCGTCATCGAACTCAACATCACCCCCGACCGCGGCTACTGCTTCTCGCTGCGCGGCCTGACCCGTGAACTCGCCTGTGGTTTCGATCTCGAGTTCATCGATCCGGCACAGGTCCCGTCGTTGCCGTCCGACGGTGGGGAGAGCTACCCGATCCGCCTCGAACCGGAGGCCGGCGCGACGCGATTCGCGGCAAGGAAGGTCACGGGCATCGATCCGGCGGCGGTCACGCCGTGGTGGATGCAGCGTCGCCTGCACACCGCCGGAGTTCGCCCGATCTCACCGGCCGTCGACGTCACCAATTTCGTGATGCTCGAACTGGGCCAGCCCCTCCATGCGTTCGACGCTGCCACCCTGCAGGGTGAGATCGTGATCCGCCGTGCCGCAGCAGGGGAGAAGCTCATCACGCTCGACGGTGTGGAACGCGCCCTCGATCCCGAGGACGTCGTCATCACCGACGACAGTGGTGTCATCTCCCTCGCCGGAATCATGGGCGGCGCCACCACCGAGGTCGGAGAGGCCACCACCGACATCCTCCTCGAGGCCGCCACCTGGGATCCGCTCGCCGTGTTCCGCAGCAACCGCCGGCACAAGCTCAGCAGCGAGGCAGGGAAGCGTTTCGAGCGCACAGTCGATCCCGAGGTCGGGCTCGCGGCGCTCGATCGGGCGGCGTCGCTGCTCACCTCGATCGCCGGCGGTCGCGTCGAACCGACGTTGACCGATATCTCGGTGCCCACCGAGACCGTCTCGATCCACATGGACATCGACCTGCCCGATCGCATCGCGGGTGTCAGCTACGCGAACGGCACCGCCGCGCGACGTCTCACCCAGATCGGATGCGCCGTCGAGGTCGGTGTCGGCGACGACGGGAAGGGTCAGCTCGTCGTCACGCCACCGTCGTGGCGCCCGGATCTGCGCCAGCCCGCGGACCTCGTCGAAGAGGTTCTCCGGCTCGAGGGTCTCGAACAGATTCCCTCGGTCGTCCCGGCTGCGCCTGCCGGACGCGGAGTGACCCCG
>BBEG01000606.1 GCA_001312645.1 Rhodococcus sp. JCM 9791 | reverse complement strand
CCGCAAGGCGCGACCGGATGCGTCGTCGACCCGGACGGCGCACCGAAGATCGCCAGCGCCGCGTCACCCTCGAACTTGTTGACCGACCCGCCGGCGCGGTGGACCTCCTCGACGACCACCGCGAAGAATCGATTGAGCAAGGCGACGACCTCGACGGGCGGTCTCTCGGCCGCGAGCGTCGTAGACCCGACGATGTCGATGAACAGCACCGCGACGTCGCGTTCCTCGCCGCCGAGGATATCGGCGTTGGCGAGAGCTTCGGCCGCGACATCCCGGCCGACGTGCCTGCCGAATACCTCTCTGATGCGCTCCCGTTCCCGCAAACCTTCGGCCATGCGGTTGAATCCGGCCTGGAGTTCGCCGAGTTCGGTGCCGTCGTACACCACGACTTTGGTGTTCAGGTCGCCCTTCTCTATCTGTGACATGCCGTACTGCACCGATTCGATCGGCGCGATGCTCGAGCGCACGCTGAGAAACAGAAGCAACGAACCGACGAGCAGGGTGATGCTGCCGAGCGCGAGGATGGTCACTGCGAACCGGACCGGGGTGACCGGCCGGATGAAGCTGAACACGGCGATCAACATCAGCCCGATCACGGGGATGCTGCTGCCGAGTGTCCACGCGAGCATCACACGCCCGGTGGTCCCGGCGAAGCGATGACGGCGGGGTGCACCTGCCTCGAGCGCTCGTGCCGCGATCGGGCGCAGTGCGAATTCGGTGAAGGCGTAGACGAATCCGCACACGGTGGTGCCCGCGAGCAGGATCGTGATCGACACCTTGGGAATGGTGTCGGGATCGATGATCCCGAGACACGTGGTGAACAGGACGAGCCCGATGATCCAGAGGAAACCCTGCTGCAGGGTCATGCGCAAGGGAAGGTTCAGGGCCGTGCGTTGCTCTTCGGGGGTGGGGCGACGGCCATCGAGAGCCCAACCCAATCGATCCACGCCGTAGCGGGTACCGAGGACGGTGCCGACGACGATCGCCACCACCACATACGCCGGTGCCAGGACAGCAGTCACGATGAGGAACTCGGAGGTGAGCAGTGACGGTCCTGGAATCACCACATTGATGAGGGTCGCCGCGATCAATGCTCCGATGATGTGGGTGCCGGCGAGCGAGAATGTCAGCAACGACTGGACCCGAATTCGGAGTCGGCGGACCGGTTCCTCCGGTTGCCCCAGGATCGCGGAACCGAGCGGCGAGGTGCGGCTGTTGCGTGCTGACATGGTCGTTCGAGAGTAGACGAGGTCATCCTTTAGGGTGGGCTGTGTGCGCCTAGTGATTGCTCGTTGCCGTGTCGACTACATCGGACGTCTGACTGCACATCTTCCCACCGCACGCCGATTGTTGTTGGTGAAAGCGGATGGGTCGGTGAGTGTTCATGCCGACGACCGTGCCTACAAACCCCTCAACTGGATGAGCCCGCCGTGCTGGCTCTCGGAAGAGGCGCCCGAGGAGGGGGTAGAGGCGCTCTGGGTGGTCATGAACAAGGCAGGGGAGCAGTTGCGCATCACCCTCGAAGAGATCGAGCACGACTCGAGCCATGAACTCGGGATCGACCCGGGCCTGATCAAGGACGGTGTCGAAGCGCACCTGCAGGAACTGCTTGCCGAACATGTAGAAACACTCGGCGCAGGATACAGCCTGGTTCGCCGCGAATTTCCCACGGCCATCGGGCCTGTCGACCTGCTGTGCCGCGACGCCGACGGTGCCACGGTCGCGGTCGAGATCAAGCGGCGCGGCGAGATCGACGGCGTGGAACAGCTCACCCGCTATCTCGAACTGCTCAATCGTGATCCGCTTCTCGCACCCGTCACCGGAGTGTTTGCCGCCCAGCAGATCAAGCCGCAGGCCAAGACCCTCGCGACCGACCGCGGTATCCGCTGCCTCGTGCTCGATTACGAGGCGCTGCGCGGAACCGAGAGCACTGAATTCCGGTTGTTCTGAGCCATGCCACGACGGAATCGTCCCCAGGCGTCGCGCACACGCGCGAAAGCGGACGCCGATTCGTCGGGCACTGGGTCCTCGTCCTTCGGCTGGGGGACCACGCGGAGCGAGTCGGGACCTACCGGCGCGGAATCCGAACAGTTCACAGTGCGCACAGTGCCAGGATCGCGAGCGACCAAACCGTACCGGTGTCCCGGATGCGACCACGAGATCGCTCCGGGGACGCCTCACATCGTGGCTTGGTCGATCGATGTCCCCGGGGGCGCGACGATCGTCGGCACTGGCACAACGGGTGCTGGGCGGCCCGCGCGAAGCGGGGACCGACCCGAAGGCGGTCCTGACCGGCGCGGGGTTGAGGCTACCGTCGAACCCTGCTCGCCACCGCCGGTGAACGACCGCTGCCACC
>BBEG01000605.1 GCA_001312645.1 Rhodococcus sp. JCM 9791 | reverse complement strand
CGCGACGACGAGACCGGCGAACACCACGGTGGTGCGGGTGGGGCCGGCCTTGCGGAGCGCTTCGGCAGGCAGCCCGGTGGTTTCGCCGACCTCGCTCACAGCGGGCACGCGATCAGGGGGTGTTGGGTCACGCGACATCGGTCACGCGGCGTCGGAAGGGTAGAACGCCTCGACGAGCGCTGCGAGAACTTCACCGGTCTCGGGTCCGAAACTCAGCAGCACCGCGTCGTCCATGTCGACGATGCTGCCGCTCTTCCCGGCCGGGGTCTGCGCGACACCCGGAAGCTCGGCCAGGCCCTCCGGTCCGCCGACGGATTCGAGACTGTGCGTCATGATCAGAATCGTGTCGGGTGCGGACGCGATCATGGCCTCGCTGGTGATCGGCATGAACTGCGATTCGAGACCGGCCACGGTTCCTGCGTCGCGCCCGCCGAGGGCTTCGATCAACGCATCGGCACCGGACCCCGGGCCGCCGAGCATTTTGATCGCTGAGCCGCGTAGATACAGGAACGCGACGGTGAACTCGGGGTGCTCCGCCGGAACGGAGGCCTGCGCCGCGGCGATCTCCTCGTCGGTGCGTTGCACCAATGCCTCGCCCGCCTCGGGCACACCGAGCGCTGAGGCGACCGACTCGATGCCCGCCGCCACGGTGTCGAGGCTGCGTTCCGGATCGACGAACACCACCGGCACGCCGGTGTCGCGCAACTGCTGCTGCACGGCCAGCGGACCGATCGAGGTGTCCGTGAGAACCACGGTCGGATTCAACGCCAGGATCGCTTCGGTGTTGAGGCCGTGCCCGCCGGGCGTGACGTTCGGCAGGTGCTCACCGGCGGGGAATATTGCGGTGGAGCGGCCGACGACATTGTCGCCGAGACCGAGCGAGAACACGGTCTGGGCGAGGGTCCCGGAGCGGTCCGCGACGACGATCCGCGACACATCGGTCACGGTGGTATCGACACCGTCGAAACTGCGCACCGTCGTGGGAAGCGTCGGGGACGGATCGGTGGTGATCGGTCGTGGATCGGGGTCGGCGACGATTGCGGTGCGCGCGCCGGCAGCCGCCGATGTTCCGGTTCCGTCGGAGGAATCGGTGCTGCAGCCGCCGAGCACGAGCACGACGATCGACATGAGCAGCGCCGACAGGACCTTCACGGTCGAACGGAACATATCGTTCAGACCCGCGCCCGGTAACGGTCGAGATCGGCGGCCAGGTCGGCAAACAACGCGCCGTTGAGACCGAAGACGAGGTTCGCCTCGTCGATCACCTGCTGCTGCTGGGTCTCGTCGAGGGGGGCGGCATCGAGCTTGGTGCGGTAGGAGTCCTTGAACGGCTTCGTCTTCGGGATTTCGTCGAAGATGTAGAAGCGCAGCCCGTCACGGTCGTAGCCGTAGGCGCGTTCGAGCATGCGGCGGATGATCTGCCGCCGGACAGGTCGCCCATATAGCGCAGGTAGTGGTGCGCCAGGAAGGCTTCCGGGGATGCGGCCGCGACCTGCTCGAGTCGTTCGACGTACGCGATGGTCGCAGGGAGTGGCGCGAGAGACTCACGCCACTGCGGTCCCAGTAGGAACGTCAGGTCGCCTCGAGAGCCGGGGTGCGCAGCAGGTCGTCGGACAGGAACGGGCCGACGATCGGATCGGCGGCGTAGGTGCGCCCGATCCGTTCGAGTGCTTCGTATACGAACCAGGTCTGGGCGATCAGCGCGGCGTGCGCTGCGGCGTCGAGTTTCCCGTCGAGCAGTTCGGTGACGAACACCGAATTCTCGGTGTTCGTATGCGCCTGCTGTGTCTCGATGCGGATCCGCTCGGCGAATCCGGCGATCTCGGTCGCGGTCATCGACACCTCTCTGTGCTGCTCGGCTACCAGACCTCTTGGCAGGACAGCCTAACCTTTGCGTGGTGGACCGGCGAGGTGCGGTTCCGTCTCACGCGCTGACGTCGTCGAGTGCGGCCGAGATCGCAGGCGGCAACGCCAACTCCTCTGCGACCAGCACCCCTGTCAACTGTGCCAGATCTCGCGCCCCGACCAGGGCCGAGGCGACATGCGGACGATCACGCACCCACGCCAGCGCCACGGCGAGCGGTGAGGTGCCGAGCCCGTCCGCGGCGGTCGCGACCGCGTCGACCACCCGGATTGCGGACTTCGTCAGATACCGCTGCACTTCCTCGGTGTGCACATCATCGGCGCCCCGCGAGTCGACGGGCGTTCCGGTGCGGTATTTCCCGGTGAGGACGCCACCGGCGAGCGGGACCGCAGCGAATACACCGACACCGTGATGCGCGGCTGCGGGGATCAGTTCGTCCTCGACCCCCCGGGCGAGCAGCGAGTACTCGACCTGCGTGGACACCAGCGGAGCAGGTCGGCCGGTGTGCGCC
>BBEG01000604.1 GCA_001312645.1 Rhodococcus sp. JCM 9791 | reverse complement strand
CGCCTGCTGGCCGCACGGTTGGGACGCGTGCCGCTCGGCTGGTTCTCCGGGCGCGGACCGGCGAGCTGGCGAAGGTGGTCGGCGACGATGTGAGCACAGTGCACCCGTTCATCGCTCACACTCCCGGCGAGCTCGTCTCCGCCTTCGTGGTGCCGCTGGTCTCGCTGATCTACCTGTTCACCGTCGACTGGCGGCTCACCTTGATCACCCTGATTCCGGTGGTGCTGGCGGTGGCGCTCGTCCCGCTGATGATGACTTCCGCGCGGTTGGCCGAGCAACAAGCATTCGATGCGGCGATGGGACGGATCTCGAACACGGTCGTCGAGTTCGTGCAGGGCATCTCGGTGGTCAAGGCCTTCGGTGGAGGGGGGCGCGCTCATCGCCGATTTATCACTGCCGCAGACGGATTCGCCGACATATTCCTCAGTATGGTGCGGGGACTCGCCCGGGTCGCCGCGGGGATGCAAACGGTGTTGTCTCCACCGTTCGTGCTGCTGGTCGTACTGAGCGGCGGCGCAGCGCTGATCACGAACGGAGGAATGGACCCGGCCGACCTCTTGCCCTTCCTGCTCCTCGGAATCGGACTGACTGCGCCGGTGGCGGCCCTGGGCCACGGTTTCGACGACATCCGAGCTGCCGGCCGAGCCGTCGAGCGGATACGTGATGTCCTCGCCACCCCGCCGCTGTCGGAACCCACGCGGCCGATCACCCCGCACGGCCACCGAGTGGAACTGCGAGACGTCCGTTTCGGCTACGAACCGGGGCGCGAGGTCCTGCGCGGAATCGACCTGACACTCGAACCCGGGACGGTCACCGCGATCGTCGGCCCGTCGGGTGGGGGAAAGTCGACGCTGGTCCAGTTGCTTCCCCGGCTCTTCGACCCGACTCACGCGCGGTGCTGCTCGGTGGTGTCGATCTGCGGGAGATCGGCAGCCGGGAACTCTACCGAAAGGTGTCGTTCGTCTTCCAGGACGTTCGGCTGCTACACATGTCGATTGCAGACAACATTACGCTCGCAGTACCGACTGCCGATCGTGATGAGGTGGTCCGTGCCGCGCGTGCGGCGAACATCCACGAGCGAATCCTCGCGCTGCCTCGTGGATACGAGTCGGTGGTCGGTGAGGACGCGACGCTGTCCGGAGGTGAGGCGCAGCGGATTTCGATTGCTCGCGCACTGCTCGCAGACACGCCTGTCCTGGTGCTGGACGAGGCGACGGCCTTTGCCGATCCCCAGACCGAGCGCGCTGTCCGACGTGCCCTGGCCGACCTGCAGGGGGACACGACAATTCTGGTGATCGCCCATCGCCTCGAGACGGTCGCAGACGCGGACACCGTCATTGTGCTCGATGGGGGATCGATCGTCGAGGAGGGAAGCCCTGCGGATCTGTTGACGCGGAGCGGTCGGTTCGCGAAGTTCTGGAATATTCACCGCGCCGCACTTGCGCAAAGCGACGTACGTCGAGGAGGCGAATTCCGATGATTCCCATGCTGTTGCGCGTGTTGGGGGAGAACTACGCACGTCCTGTGCGCCGCACGATTGCGCTGATGGTGGTGACTGCGATCGCCGAGGGCCTGTCCTACGCTCTGCTGGTCCCGATGCTGCGGGCGCTGTTCGGGAGCGATCCCCGGAGTGCGTGGCAGTGGCTGATCGCGTTCGGTGCTGCCGTTGCCGTCTACGCGGTGCTGCGCTATCGCAGCGATCTCTCCGGTTTCCAGGTGGGAACTGCGATGCTGCGGGGCATGTACCACCGTCTCGGTGAGCACCTCGCCCGACTGCCCCTCGCTGGTACAGCGCCGACCGTGTCGGTGACGTGTCTGTCATGGCAAGCCGTGGCGTCCTCGATGTGATGAGCGTGCTCGCACATCTTCTGGCACCGCTCATCTTCGCTTCGGTGACGCCCCTGACGATCGTGGTCGTCATGCTTGCCTTCGATTGGCAGCTCGGGCTCGCTGCGTTGGCAGGAGTCCCATTGGTGGTGTTCGTCCAGATCTGACGGGACGTGGGACGGCCACCACCGATGCGCAGCGTCACCAGCGGGACAAGGAGGCAACGGCACGGGTCATCGAATACCTCCAGGCTCAGCCGGTCCTGCGTGCCGGCGGGCGGACCGCCGAAGGATTCCGAGCACTGGACGACTCCCTGAGCGAAGTGCAACGCGCGTCCCGCCGGTCGACGTTGTCGGCGCTACCCGGGGTCGTCGGATCGGCCCTCACGGTGCAATCGGTCTTCACCGTGCTACTGGCGCTCGGTGCCAACCTCGCGCTCGGCGGAAAGATCGGTGCGCCAGAGGTTCTGGCGATACTGGTGCTCGCCGCCCGGTGCGCGGACCCGCTGCTGTCGCTGGCCGAACTCGGCGGCAGCGTGCGCAGCGCCCGAG
>BBEG01000603.1 GCA_001312645.1 Rhodococcus sp. JCM 9791 | reverse complement strand
CTTCCGCCCCCGGGGGAAACCGGCGATCCCGTGCTCTCTGGTGCGTTGCGGGTCGCGCAATCCCTCGACGGTGACGCGCTCGCAATCCAGATATCCACCTGGCGCCGTGCGCCGCTGCAGGCGCTTGCTCGGCTGCACCTCCTCGCCGCGGCCGACCTGGTGGACGATCCGGAGCAGCTGGGCCGGCCTCGCTCCGCGCCGGGTGTGGCGGAACGTCTCGACGGTCTTTCCCAACTGGTCACGGGGAGAACTTCTGTTCCTGCCCCGGTGCTCGCGGCCGTGGTGCACGGCGAGCTCTGTTCCCTGAGCCCCTTCGGCGTGGCAGACGGTCTGGTGGCGCGCGCGGCATCGCGTCTGGTGTGTGTTGCTTCCGGACTCGACACCCACAACCTCGGCGTGCCCGAAGTGACCTGGATGCGGCGAGTGCAGGCCTATCGTGACGGGATCGCAGGCTTCGGTCAGGGCACCGAGGAAGGTGTCGGTGGCTGGGTGATCTTCTCCTGCGGTGCGCTCGAGGCCGGTGCTCGCGAGGCGACGTCGATCGCCGAGGCATTCGGTGGCAAGTGAGGATGGCCGTGCGAATATGTAATGAATTGCAGCGCACTGTATTCAGGTCGCACGATCAAAAGCGGGTGGCACGCCGATCGTGATCGGTGCGCCACCCGCTAGCACGGACTTTCCGGGTTACCATGCGTGCTGGTGTGGGTTGTGTGTCAACGGCCTCGGCGATGATCCGGGTGTCGGCGGTTCGCTCCTCGCAACGGGTGCGAGGGTCTTGCCTTCGAGAACTCGGAACTCGCAGGCCCACAACGCTTCTGCTTATAGTGGCATCGGCTCCGCGTGGGTACTCGGTGTCCGTGCTGGGAAACGCGGGCGGGAGATCGAATCTTCTCTTCTGATTCGCTCTTGGCCTTCCGTGTTTCCGTAACTCATTTGTACCCCGTACTTTCGGCGTCGGCAAGCCCCTGGCTCGGAAAGATTCAGCCGGGGAGTGGGGTAAGGCGAAGGTGTTGCCCGGGGCCGTGCCGGCGCCCGGCGAGGTAGACTGCGGCACCGGTGATCAACGCCGCCGCGGCTCCCGCGACGGCCAGCCTGAGGAGCCCTTTCGCTGACGGCCGGACGCGTCGCGACAACGGCACCGGTCGGGTGAAAGTCAATATGGGCCAGTCATTTTCATTCGCGACTCGGCGTAACACTCGGTCGGGATTGACCGCGCGCGGCTTGCCGACCACCTGCAGCATCGGCACGTCCGTCGCAGAATCCGAGTACGCATAACAACGCGCCAGGTCGTAGCCGTGGCTCACTGCGAGCTCGCGGATCGCGGTGCTCTTCGCCTCGCCGAAGCAGTAGAACTCGAGTTCCCCCGCATAGCGTCCGTCGACGATCCTCATACGACTTGCAGCACTGTACGAGGCACCGAGTGCCTGCGCGATGGGTGTGACGACCTCCTCGCCCGATGCGGACACGATCACCACGTCGTGCCCGCGGGCGCGGTGGTCTGCGATCAGGTCCTTGGCCTCCGCATATACCAACGGTGTGACGATCTCGTCGAGGGTCTCGCCCACGATCGAGCGGATCTGTTCCACGTCCCAGCCCTTGCACATCTGTGCGATGTGCTCGCGCATTCGGTCGACGCGCTCCTGGTCGACGGCGGACAGCACGAAGAGCAACTGCGCGTAACTGCTCGCGAGCACCGCGCGGTGACTGAGCAGGCCGTGCTCGAAGAACGGGCGGGTGAATGCGAGGACGCTCGACTTGGCGATCACGGTCTTGTCGAGGTCGAAGAAGGCGGCGATCCGACCGGACTCGGCGGGATCCGCGGTCGCGTCTGTCACGTGCTCCACCATAGGGCCCGCGGTGCCACTTCCGGGGCCCGGATGAGCGCCACGCCACGCGGATGCTTGAACTTGCAAACATCGTGTATGGGAGGTGTAGTATCGCGACAGTCTGGATATCCAGGCAGTGTTCAGCCGACCCCCGGGGCTGAACTCCGACGGCCCTCGCCTCCTCCCCCTGGCGAGGGTCGTCCTTTTTTCGTGGCGGTTGTCCTACCTGCGCCGATGACGTCTCGGCGTGCCGCACGCGAGTCGCATCGAGTTGTCCACAGCACCGAGTTGTCCACAGGCACCTGATCTATCCACAGATTCGGCGATACCGGCGAATCGGTCTTCCGGGGTCTTCACCGGACGCGCAGGCTGTGCTGCATGAACGACGTCCTCGCGTTGATCGGTGACGCGGCTCTACTCGCCGGCCTGCGTAGTGTCGCAGCCGCAGCAGACCGGAAGCTCGCCGAAGAGACGACTCTGCCCAATCGCCGCGCGTGGCTGGATGCGGGCCTGGTCGTGGTCGACCGCGACGAAGCGCTCGCGTGCGCCGCGGC
>BBEG01000602.1 GCA_001312645.1 Rhodococcus sp. JCM 9791 | reverse complement strand
CCGCGGATGCGCGCGGAAGCTGCATGCTACGCGCGGCACGCGCGGCGGGAGTACCCGTGCCGGAGGTCGTCGTCGCGGCCGACGCCGCACCGGGACTGGACGCCCCCTTCCTCATCATGGAACGCGTAGCGGGCGAGAGCATTCCGAGGAGGATTCACCGGGACGAGACGCTCTCCGAAGCGCGGGCGGGACTGGCCGAGGAACTGGGCGGGATACTCGCCCGTATCCATGCCGTGCCCGTCTCCGAGGTTGCGATGCTCGGCGCCGACGACCCTTTCGACGTGATTCGGGACCTCTACCGCTCGTTCGACGAGCCGCGACCCGTCGTCGAGATCGCCCTGCGGTGGCTCGATCGGCATCGTCCGCCGATGCGTGGTAAAGCACTGGTGCACGGTGATTTCAGGCTCGGGAACCTACTGATCGGACCCGGCGGCACCGAAGCCGTTCTCGATTGGGAACTCGCACATGTCGGAGATCCGGTCGAGGATCTGGGGTGGCTGTGCGTGCGCGCCTGGCGTTTCGGTGGTGACGCGCCGGTGGCCGGGATCGGTACACGTGACGACCTGCTCGACGGATACGAGCGTGTCGCCGGGTGGCGTCCCGACCCGGAGGATCTGCACTGGTGGGAGGTCTTCGGCACGCTGCGTTGGCTCGTGCTCGGCCGGTTCCAGGCGCATAAGCACATCTCGGGAGCAGAGCCCTCTGCCGAGTTCGCGGCAATCGGTAGGCGGGTGTGCGAATCCGAATGGGACGTGCTTCGCATCCTGGGGCTGGTCGACGGCGCGGTGCTGCCCCCGGACCCGGTGCCTGAGACCGAACCCCATGGCGACCTGCACGGGCTTCCCGGCGTCTCCGATCTGCTCGATGCGGTGATCGAGGAACTCGGCGGTGGTATCGCTCCGTCGCTCACCGATCCCGGTGCGGCGTATCGCCTGAAGATCTGCACGAGTCTCCTGCAGGTCGCGCGGAGGGAACAACAGCTCGGCTCCGGCCAGCGGGCAGTGCACGCCGGGCGTCTTCTTCGTGTGGGCTGTCGCAACGAAGCGGAGTTGGCTCTTCGCCTTCGAAGCGGGATGCTCGATGTCTCCGATCGAGATGTGCACTCCGCGGTGATCGGTGCGGTCGTCCAGCGACTGCGTGTCGCGAACCCGAGGCACCTCCCCCGACCTTGATCGGTGCGAAGTTATGTAAGGCAAACCTATCGTCGCTGCGTTAGGATCGGTCGACGATTCCGGTGGGGGATCGTCGACCGATGATGGATAGGTGGCGGTATGGCCGAGAAGTCTCGCGGATGGCAAGGTGCGGTTCTCAAGCTGCTCCGCGCCGACGACTACGAGCTGACCGTCACGAGCCGCACCGAGATCACCGAGCACTATCTGCGGATCGGATTCACCGACGGCGGCCTGCTCGCGGAACACCCGGTGCACCCCACCATGTGGATCCGCATGTGGTTTCCCGACGGGGACAAGGTGCACCAACGGGGCTACACCCTCGTCGACATCGACGTCGACGCGGGGACCTTCGACATCGACTTCGCGATACACGACGGATCCGCTGCGAGGTGGGCGCAGACGGTGGCGCCCGGCGAGAAGATCGGCGCCACCGTGATGGGATCGAAGTTCGAGGTACCCGACGTGACGCCTGCGGGTTACCTCGTCGCCGGCGACATCGCCTCACTGCCCGCCATCAATTCTCTGCTCGCCTCGATCGGTGACGTACCCGCGACGGTGTGGATCGAATGGGTGCACGAGAAAGACCGCACTCTCCCACTCGACGCAGGTCCGAACGTCACGGTGAAGTGGATCCAGCGCGCGAACGAGGGAAGGAGTCTCGCCGACGCGGTGAAGGCCGAGACCTTCGATGCGCACGACCACTTCGGTTGGGTTGCGGCGGAAGCGAAGTGGACGCGCGCGATCGCCTCCGCGTTCAAAGGCGAGTTCAAGATCCCCAAGAAGCACGTCAAGTCACAGGCCTACTGGATGTAGCGGACGTCGGATCTCCACACGCACACGATCGGCGCGGCCGGGTCCTGTGAGGGTGAGGCGGCCGTCACAACCTCTCGTTGGAACCTTCTGTTACGCTCGTCGTCATGCAGCGCGCATATTTCTGGTTTAGCAGGCCGGCCCTGGGTGGGCCGGTCGGCGTTACCACGCGCTGACTTCTTCCACCTACGAGCCGGATTACAGACCGGCTCGCTGGGTATCACAGCTTCCTCGAGGGTCGGCCTGAGAACAGGAACCGAAAACCCGATGAGCACTCGAACCAACAGCATCTCCACCGCAAATCTCGACGATCAGCGCACCGTGCGGATCAGCCCGCTTGCGGCGCCGTCCGTGGTGCGTGCTGAGCATGCACCCGACGAGGTTGCCGCCGCACCGTGCGTTCGGGC
>BBEG01000601.1 GCA_001312645.1 Rhodococcus sp. JCM 9791 | reverse complement strand
GCCAATGCGCTGGTGAGCGCGGCGGCGGGGAGGCTGCGGCGCAGGCGCAGCAGGGTGCGGTAGTCGGTGGGCGGGCGCAGTATCTGGGCGGGGTGCGGTGCGGTGATGGGGTCGAGGTCGATCCGGACCGTTGCGAGTGTGTTCGTCATGGTCGTGCTCCTCTTCCCGCCGACTCGGCGATGACATAACAAACAGTATTTGCATTGTTTGACTCGGGAACGTTGCCTTTTCAGGCGTAAGCAGTGCGCGGCGCGCGCAGCGAGGGGATCCGACTGTCGCATCGGACCTTCCGGCTGCCGCACGATTTAACTATACAATGTCATTTTGTATTGTTGCAACCGGGGGACGGGATTTCACCTCGCCCGGCGCGCCCGCTACGCCACTCCTGCGGCCCGGCGCGCCACCGGGACGTGCCATCACCCCAGGTCACAGACAGAAACGACACCGACCGTGGCGCGCAGCCGAGCGCGGCACCCGTCACCGATTCCCCCTGGCGCGATGGGGGCGATGCTCGATCAGAAACGCTCGTGTGGGACCGAAATCGAGATCGACGCAGGTATTGAGTGCGGGGTTGCGGGTATCGAGTACGACGCGGCGGCGTGCGGTGACGCTCGCGCCGCACGGACACCGCACGGTCGTGGTCAGGATCTCGCCGAGTCGGTCGACGAGCAGTCCGGTCACTGCGGCCATGATTCTCCTTCTACAGATGAGGTGCCACGCGGGCCGGCCTCACGCCCGCGGCGGTGTGGGACGTGTCATCAGTGCAGCTCACAGGGCTATTTCGGGATACATCGAGCCCCCAGTCGATGCGCGTGCCTGCGAGTGTCGACGAAGCCGACGCGCGACATGTGCACCTGTGCCGACCAGGTTCGCCCGCACCGGCCATCCAGGAGCGCGGCCGGGAGCGACCGAGTGTTATCGGCGGGAACAGGACAGGGGGAAGGGAAAAAGAAAGGGGCCCACCGTTTCCGGTGGACCCCTTGTCGCCCGGTCTAGATGTAGGCGATCTCGTCGGCGGTGAGGGCGCGGCCGGTCTTGGCCTCGATCAGCGCCACCTTCGCGGACACGAAGGTCTCGTGGTTTCCGCTGGCGATTGCGGCTGCGTAGTCCGCGTGAAGGACCTCGATGCTCTTGCCTGCCATGTCATTCCCCTTTCGTCGGTGTTCCACAACCATACAATGTTGTTTTGTAACGTGTCAACTCCGAGCGACGCACGAATTCACACGCGCGAACACCTCCCGATCGCCGACCGCGTCGGGACATGCCCTCACCGCAGGTCACCATCGGATTCACTGACGTCAGCGCTGCCAAGGACAGGCCCCTGTGCCGATCACGGCGCCGGGCGCTCCGTCCCCGCGCCCGAATCATCGGGTGCGGGGACGGATTCGAGCCACAGCACGCGGCAAGGGTCGTCAGTGCGGCCGGTACTGCTGGGCGCGGGCGATGCCGTCGTCGTAGTCGTCGACGTACTCCCCCACTCCGGGCGTGTACTTGCCACCGACACGGTCCGGGTCATACGCCATGAACACCACATCGGGGCGGCCGTCGTTGAAGGTGCGGAAGGTGTCGTAGTCCCAGCCGTCGGGGGCGTACTCGTCGTTCCACTTCAGCCGCGCGACCGGAACGAAACCGGCGTCGGCATAGAACTTGGGCAAGACCGTGTCGAAGCAGTCGAGACGACGACCACCGAGCGCGGTCGCGTGACGCAGCATGGCACGGGAAGCTCGGGGGTGTGCGCAGTCCTTGTGCGCGAATGCGGAGACGACCTCGTCGCCTTTGAGGGCAACACCGGCCTTGCCGTCGTCGGTGACCAGCAGCCGCATGGTCCGGTATTCGTCCTCGTCGTAGACGTAGACCGACGCGGCGTGCGGGTTCTTGCGGGTCAGCTCGAGCATCTGTTCGCGGTAGATCCCGGAATCGGCCGGTGCCAGCTCATGCAGCGGCGGCGCGGACAGGCCACGGGCCTCGAGTCCTGCTCGGGTGGAGTCCGGCAGGGTGTGCGTGGCCACGGGGGTGATCTGCTGGCCGTTGATCAGAAGCCGAGCGCTTCGGCCTCCTGGATCTCCGGGTCGCTCCAGTAGTCCTCGATCTTCTTGCGCTGGTCCTCCGGTAGGTCCGGGCTCCACCCGAACGTCCTCCAGAACGCTTCCCGGCGCTGTTGTGTCATCGGCTCGTCGTACATGGTCGATCCCTTCCTCATGGTCATTGTCCGCGGCGGACGCGCGCGGCGCAGGGCGGCAGTTTGCTCGGCTCTGAGCCTCTCAGCGTCCCGTAGACGCGCGGTCAGCGCGTCCCGGTCACTCAGATCGCCGGATGCCTCGATCGCCGCGCGCAGCTCGTCCTGCCCGCCCGGGGTGGAGTCGTAGAGCGCGAGGGTCTGCGCGTGGTCGGCCTC
>BBEG01000600.1 GCA_001312645.1 Rhodococcus sp. JCM 9791 | reverse complement strand
GCCGAGGAACGCAAGCTCCTCGGTTTTCTTCCACTCGGACAGTGCGGCGTCGGTGTCCTTGTACGAGGTCGATTTCTGTTCGGTGGTGTACCGGCGTTGCCGGTCGGCGAGGGTCTTGTTCCACACGACGCGCACGCAGCCGAATGTGCGGCGCAGCAGCGCCGACTGTTCGGGGTCCGGGTAGGCCCGGACCTTGTACGCGGTCCTCATCTCCTTATGACAACAGAAGGGTCCGACATGTCGAACGCCATTCCTCCCTGCCGTGAACGACGGGGCATCCTGGCGAGGTCCCGGTGACCGAAGACAAGCGTCAGCGCGGACTCGAGATGATGGGGAAGGTCTACGGCTTCGAATTCCAGGACGGGCCGGGCGCACATTTCGCTGCCACCGCCGACCACCTGTTCGCCGACATCTGGTCGCGCCCCGGCCTGACCATCCGCGACCGCCGGTTGCTGCTGCTCGGCGCCCTCGCCGCGCAAGGGCTCAGCGACGTCGCCGAGATCCAGATCGGTGCTGCCCTACAGAACGAAGAACTCGACGAGGAGCAGCTGCGAGAGATCGCATTGTTCCTGTCGCACTATGTGGGTTGGCCACTCGGAACGAAGATGGACAACGCAGTCGGGAGTGTGCTCGGCAAACGCCGAGCCGCGACGCGGTCGTGACCACGACCGACATACCGGAGTTCCCCGAACTCGGCTTCTATGCGCTAGCCGGGCACGCCCCCGACCCACGCGAATTACTCCAGGAGATCCGCTACGGCGAACAACTCGGTCTCGGAGCGGTATTCCTGTCCGAACGATTCGACACCAAGGACGCGGGCGTGCTCGCCGGAGCAGCCGCGGCCATCAGCGAATCGATCGGGATAGGTACCGCCGCGACGAATCCCCAGACCCGCCATCCGATGGTGACCGCGACGATGGCTACCACCGCACACCGGCTCAGTGGAGGTCGCTACGCCCTCGGGCTCGGCCGCGGCTTCGATGCCCTGTTCGACCTGATGGGTCTTCCCAGGGTGTCGTCGGCACGGCTCGACGACACGTCGGGCTTCTCCGCACGCTGTTCCGCGGCGACGCGGCAGTCGGCCACGATGGCCCCGCCGGCACGTTCCCGTACCTGCGTCGCACCGCCGACGGAGCAGATCGGCACATGCCACCGGCTCGAACTCACCGGCGACGGGGTGCCGGAACGACTCGTCGCCAAGCTACCCGCAGCCGACACCGGCATGCGCGCGATGCTCGCCGGCGCGTACCGCGGCGAAGTCCGGTTCTACACCGATCTCGCAGCGACCGTCTCCGTCCGTGCTCCCCGATGTCACTTCGCGGCACTCGGCGACGACGGGAATTTCACGCTCCTGCTCGAGGATCTCGCCCCCGCCCGGCAGGGTGATCAGATCCGCGGATGTACACCGGCAGAAGCACTCGACGCCGTTCGCAATCTCGCCGACCTGCACGCCCCGCGGTGGAACGACGCTGATCTGCTCGGCCTGGAATGGCTCGGACGGCCCGACGAGGCGCAAGCCCGCATGCTCTCAGAGTTGTACGGGCCTGCGGTGGATACCTTCGTCGCGGATCTGGGCGACCTGCTCGACGACAGCGACAGCGACACCTGCGCTCATGTGTCGATGCCACCGAACAGTGGATGACCGCTCGCAGTGAGCGTTTCACGGTGCTGCACGGCGACACGAACACCATCTGGTCACCGCGTACCACCGCAGGCTCGTGGAGCGCGGCGTGGAACGCTATGCGTTCTCCGAGTGCTGGGACGACTACCGCTTCGGCGCTCTGCAAGGTCCGCTCATCGCTGTATTCGGGTGCGCCTTCGGCACCCGGACCGAACGGGGTGACCGGATGTTCGCTGCCATGGTGACACGTTCGTGTGCAGCGATACGTGAACTCGACAGCGTCTACGTAAACCTGATACTTCCTGCCACCTACATGCCAGGCGGTCCAGATCCACGTCCCTCACGGCTACCCGAAACATCCTGCGACACCGCGGGCTCGACCGTGCCCCACACCGACGCTTCAGATGCAGGACAAGACTTCACCTTGTTCACCCCCTCAGAGGCCGACGGGGTCGGAACACTACGGCGGACACGCCGATGCCGCGGCCTGCCCGGTGTCGGACCGGTCTTGTCCCCGCACTTGCGCACCGGAGCATGCTCGGTGGTCCGGATCTCCAGACCCCCAGCACGGGTGCGGACCGAGGCACCTCGGCCGAGGAGAGCACGCTTGGCGAGGTTCACCCCCGCCACATGATCACGATTCCCACCGAGTCGACACGACTCGCACCACGCATCGTGATACCCCTTCGGCCGGGCCAGTTCCTCGTTGCAGCCCGGACATAATGCCGACGACCCCTTCGCCGGCACCGTCACCACCACCGCACCCACCCCCGCGGCGGTATGGGT
>BBEG01000599.1 GCA_001312645.1 Rhodococcus sp. JCM 9791 | reverse complement strand
CAGCCAGGTCACGGCGTCGGCGAGTGCCACGTAGGCCCCGGTGATCGCTGCGGTTCGGGTTCCGCCGTCGGCCTGGATGACATCGCAGTCGAGCGCGATGGTGTTCTCACCGATGGCCGCGAGGTCGATGCACGCGCGCAGCGAGCGGCCGACGAGTCGGCTGATCTCCTGGGTGCGGCCGCCGACCTTGCCCTTGACGGATTCGCGTCCGCTGCGGGTGTGGGTTGCGGCGGGCAACATTGCGTATTCGGCGGTGAGCCAGCCCAGGCCCGATCCCCGACGCCACCGCGGTACGCCTTCTTCGACGCTCGCGGTGCACATCACGCGGGTCTGTCCGAATTCGACGAGGACCGAACCCGCGGGGTGGTTGGTGAACCCTCGGGTGATCTTGATGTCGCGGAGTTGGTCGTCTTCCCTGCCGTCTACTCGTGTCGTCACCCGAACGAGCCTAGGGGATGCGCCCCGAAACACCTCGGAGGACCGGTCAGATGCGGTAGACGTCTCCGGAGGTCACTGCGTGGACCGGACCGTGGAACTCGGCCTTCGCCTCCGCGATGACGTCTTCGCGCGATGTCCACGGCGGGATGTGGGTGAGCAACAGTTCACCGACGCCTGCGCGGGCAGCAACCTGTCCCGCCTCGGTTCCCGACAGATGGATGCCGTCGGGTCGCACCCCGGGTGCGTGGGTCCAGGATGCTTCGGACAGTAGGACGTCGGCGCCGCGCGCCAGTTCGATCACCTGGTCGCACATGCCGGTGTCGCCCGTGTAGACGAGCGTGCGACCGGAGTCGCTGGTGATGCGGAATCCGTAGGCTTCGGGGGATGGTCGACCTTCGAGGGGCTGATGGTGAGGGCACCGAAGCGGAACGTTCCGCCGTCGCTCAGGGGTCGTATGTCGAGGGTGTCGGAGACGTCGTCGACCTCTCCTGCCACCTCGGCCGAGGCGACACCGAGACGCTGCGCGGTGCCGGCAGGACCGTAGACGGGTACCCGACCGGTGGGGGCGTTCGGAGAGTAGCGGCGCCACACGAGGAGGCCGGGAATGTCGAGGCAGTGGTCGGCGTGGAGATGCGACAGGAGCACGGACACCTCGCCGGGATCGGCGTGGCGTTGCAGGCTCCGAGCACTCCCGGACCGAAGTCGATGACCAGGGGCGGAGTATCGGGCGCGGTGAGCAGGTACCCGGATGCGGGAGAATCCGGCCCGGCCACACTGCCCGAGCACCCCAGAACGGTCATGCGCATAAAGGTCATGCTGCCATGCCGAAGAGTCCTGATGAAGTCAACACCCGTTTTCGTGGTGGACTCACAATTACAACAATGCTGTGACGCACGGATCCGCACCCCGTCCGGACGTGACGCCGGTCGCTGAGTTCAGCGCAGCGGATCGGCTGTTCGGACCGTCCGGGCGCGGCGCGCGTCGGACGAGACCAGCCATGCCGCGACGACACCTCCGATTGCCCCGAAGAGGTGACCCTGCCACGACACGAACGGGTCGCTGGGGAGGACACCCCACAGCATGCCGCCGTAGACGAACAGCACGACGAGTCCGAGGACGATCTGCCCACCCTTGCGGGTGAAGATCCCTCGGATGATCAGGTACGTCAGCCACCCGAAGATGAGCGAGGACGCGCCGATGTGGTTCTCGCCGGAGCCGGCGAACAACCAGGTTCCGACGCCTGCGACCACCCAGATGACGACGGTCGCGGCGATGCCGCGGGTGATGCCGGACGACAGCAGGACCAGGAAACCCAGGACGAGCGCGGGCACTGTGTTGGCGGTCAGGTGGGTCCAGTCGCCGTGCAAGATGGGCGCGAACAGGATCCCCCACAGGCCGTCGCCGGTTCGCGGTTCGATTCCGGCGTTCTCGAAGTTCGCGGGCAGGATCCGGTCGACGATCTCGACTACGTAGAGGAACGCTACGAAGCCACCGATCCACAGCCCGGAACGCAGCCACGTCGGCCGTTCGGTCGGTGGTGTACCTGTCGGGATGGTCATGCGTCCATTGTGACGTCTGTCCGGGTGGTGTGTGGGTATGTCGTGGTCAGAGTGTCCGGGCGGACGGGAAGGTGTCGAAATAGGACGGGATTCCGGCGATGGACTCGGCGGCGAGCACCGCGTCGACGATGGCGCGTTCGACCACGTCGGCCGCGGCCACGCAGACGGCCGCGAGAATCGGCAGATCAGTGGGGAACGCATCGGGCACGCCCTCCGGTGAGGGGAGCTCGGCGGTGCCGGTGGACAGGGCGAACAGCGTGTCGCCGTCGAGGGGTGAGTGTGCGGGTCGGATCGCGCGGGCCAGACCGTCGTGTCCGGCCACCGCGACCCGGCGACACGCAGATTTCGACAGCAGCGCGTCGGTCGCGACGACACCGATGGTCGTGTTCAACACGGTGCCTTTGTCGCCGAGCGCGTTGGCTGCGGCGAGTTCTTC
>BBEG01000598.1 GCA_001312645.1 Rhodococcus sp. JCM 9791 | reverse complement strand
ACTCCGGGGCCGGGATCGTCCGTCCCGATCTCCATCACCGCTCGGGTTCGACCTTCGCCATCGCGAGTACGTCGAGGCGACGGTCGAGTTCGTCCTCGCTGAGGTTCTCGCCGATGAGCCCGCGGTCGATCACCGTCTGCCGGATCGTCTTCCGTTCCTTCAAGGCTTCCTTGGCCACCGCGGCGGCCTCTTCGTAGCCGATCGCCGAGTTCAACGGGGTCACGATCGACGGCGACGACTCGGCGAGCGTCCGAAGATGCTCGACGTTCGCGACCAGACCTGCGATGCACCGGTCGGCGAACAGTCGAGAGACGTTGGCGAGCAGGCGAATCGACTCCAGAACATTGCGCGCCATCATCGGGATGTAGACGTTGAGTTCGAATGCCCCCGCCGCGCCTCCCCACGCGACCGCGGCGTCGTTGCCGACGACCTGCGCTGCGACCTGCGTAACCGCTTCGGGTAGAACGGGGTTGACCTTGCCTGGCATGATGGAACTTCCGGGCTGTAGATCGGGCAGACGGATCTCCGCGAGACCGGTCAACGGGCCCGAGCCCATCCAGCGGACGTCGTTGGCAATCTTGGTCAGCGACACCGCTATCGTGCGCAACGCGCCGGACACCTCCACGAGTCCGTCCCGCGCTGCCTGCGCTTCGAACCGGTTCTGTGCGGGCCTCAGAGCATCGACACCGGTGTCCTTGACGAGTTCAGCAACGACTCGCGGCCCGAAATCGTCCGGAGCGTTGAGGCCGGTGCCGACGGCGGTCCCGCCGATGGGAAGTTCACCGAGGCGCGGCAGGGTGGCCTTCACCCGCTCGATGCCGGCCTCGATCTGGCGGGCATACCCGCCGAATTCCTGACCGAGAGTGACGGGTACAGCGTCCATCAGATGCGTGCGACCGGATTTGACGACGGTCCGCCACTCGGTGGCCTTGTCGCTGAGCGCACCCTCCAGTTGCTGGAGTGCCGGAACGAGATCGGCCACGGCCGCTTCGGTCGCGGCGACATGAGTTGCGGTGGGGAACGTATCGTTCGACGACTGCGACATGTTGACGTGATCGTTCGGGTGGACCGTGACGCCGGCCTGCGCGCAGATCGACGCAATCACTTCGTTCGTGTTCATGTTCGAGCTTGTCCCCGAACCGGTTTGGAACACGTCGATCGGGAACTGATCGTCGTGTTCACCGTCGGCGATCTCGCGGGCTGCGGCGATGATGGCATCCGCCTTCTCGGCGTCGAGGAGGCCGAGATCCTTGTTGACCTGTGCACATGCGCCTTTGAGAAGTCCGAGTGCGCGGATCTGTGCGCGGTCGAGGCCGCGGCCGGAGATCGGGAAGTTCTCGACAGCGCGCTGTGTCTGTGCGCGCCAGAGGGCGTCGACCGGGACCCGGACCTCGCCCATGGTGTCGTGCTCGATGCGGTATTGAGGGGAAGACTGCTCGGAAGTGTCGGTCATACGTCCACGGTAGGCCCGCCGAGCTCGATTGTGGGGTGCAAGAACTCGAACACGTTCTTGCACCCCACAAAAGGGAGTGTCAGGTCACGGTAGCGGCGGGGCAGCGCCGTCGACACCCGCGAAGTCGATCGACGAGAACTCGTTGAGCTTCGTCAGGCGGTGATAGGCCTCGACCATACGAACGGTGCCGGACTTGCTGCGCATCACGATCGACTGCGTCTCGGCTCCACCAGGCGTGTACCGGACACCGCGCAGCAGTTCACCGTCGGTGACGCCGGTCGCGCAGAAGAAGATGTTCTCGCCTGTCACCAGTTCACTCGTGGTGAGTACACGGTCGAGATCGTGACCCGCGTCGATGGCCTTCTGACGTTCGGCGTCGTCGGTCGGAGCCAGCCGGCCCTGCAATGCACCGCCCATGCAGCGCAATGCGGCCGCGGCGATGATGCCCTCAGGGGTGCCGCCGATACCGAGGAGCATGTCGACACCGGAGCCGGGGCGTGCCGCAGCGATGGCGCCGGCGACATCGCCGTCGGAGATCAACCGGATGCGGGCACCCGCCTCGCGTACCTCGCGGATGATTCCCGCGTGCCGTTCGCGATCGAGGATCGTGACCGTCAGATCCGGGATCGCGATGCTCTTGGCCTTCGCCACACGACGGATGTTCTCGGCGATCGGTGCGGTGATGTCGATGACCTCGGCGGCCTCCGGTCCGACCGCGATCTTCTCCATGTAGAACACGGCCGACGGATCGAACATCGCGCCGCGCTCGGCGGCGGCGAGGACTGCGATCGCGCCCGGCGCGCCCTTCGACATGAGGGTGGTGCCGTCGATCGGGTCGACCGCGACATCGCACAGTGGGCCGTCGCCGTTGCCGACTTCCTCGCCGTTGTAGAGCATGGGCGCTTCGTCCTTCTCGCCCTCACCGATCACGACGACGCCTGCATCGACACCGAGCTCACCATGTGGCGCATGGCGT
>BBEG01000597.1 GCA_001312645.1 Rhodococcus sp. JCM 9791 | reverse complement strand
CGCGTCGTTCGCTCAGACGGGTGTCGGCTGCGCTGCCTGAGCAGTCGAGGTCTGCGACCTCGGCTTCGGCCTCGTCGAGTTCCGCCCGTGTCCGGGCGACCCGCTCGGCGGCCTGCACCGCAGCTTCCGCGCTCGTGCGCAGCAGATCGGCAGCGTACCGCCGGTAGACGGCGTGGAACTGGCGGACCCGAGTGAGAGCGGATTCCAGTCGTGTCTGGGCGGCGCGACTCTCACCGAGTAGATCGAGGCGGTCGCCCGCCGCGGCGAGCATGTTCTCGTTGAGCGGAGGCAGCGCATCGGACAGGATCTGAGGTAGACGGCCCTCGTCGATACGGTTCCCGACGTCCGGTGACCGTAGGGTGTGCAGCAATTGCAGCAGCCCCGTGTACCGGTCGCGCCCGGACTCGCCGTGCAGACCGAACACCAGGCGCGGACGGTGTCGCGGTGTTCCTCGGGGTTGCGCGTGATCCGGTCTGCGCCGATGCGGGCGGCGAGGTCGTCGCGCGAGAGCGGAACCCGATGCTCGTCGACCAACGGGAGGCCGGTGCCGACACGGGTGTCGGCGGTGAAGAAGTACACCTCGCTGCGATGCGCGGTCGCGCTGTAGCGAACCTGCGCGCGATCGTGAGAAACCCGTCGGGGCGCGATAATTCGAGCCACAGGTAGCCGATCCTGTTGTTCTGGCCGCCCGCGCCGATACGCATCAGTTCGTCGAGATCGACCTTGCCTGCGCCTGTCGCATCCATGCGTTTGCGGTCGGCGTCGAGCAGGAACGGCAGCAGCATCTCGAGAGCACGTGATTTTCCGGATCCGTTGGTGCCGCGCAGGATCATGCGACCGTCGCTGAGTGTGAATTCGGTATCGAGGTAGTGCCAGACGTTGACGATGCCGCGCGGGAGAGCTTCCAGCGTTGCGGGTGTGGTGAGGCAGTGGTGACATCGACTACGGGTACGTCGGACGAGTGGGTCATGAATGGGGGCTTTCGGCGATGGTCGGGCGATACCGGGCGGCGGGAGCAGCAAGCAGGAGTCCGTCGTCGTGAGGACGTGCGAGACCGAGACGGACCAGCAGTGCGGTGACGTCGCGGCGCAGCGCGGTGACGTCGCGGACGTATTCGCCGCGCCAGTTCCGGGAATGGGTGGCCACGAGACCGGTCAGGGTGTTCTCGAGGGTGGTCATGTCGACGTGCACCGCATTGCCGGGTACAGGATCGAGCACGTCGATCAGCTCGGAGATCAGCAGAAGCGCAGCCTGATTCACCGTCCGGATCCAGGGAAGGGTAGGTCGGTGAGGTTTCCGTCCGGGTCGTAGGCGAGCGCGCCCTCGGTGCGTACCTCGAGCACCAGGCCGAAGTCCTCGTCCAACTGGCGTGCGATCTCGGCCCGCTCGCGGACCAGCACGTCGAGGGTCTCCGGATCGAGATCGTCGCGGGCCGTGAACGGATCTTCGACGAGCCTGCGATACAGCCTTCGTCGCGGCGTCTCGGGTCGCGCAGTGATCGCTGCAGACGGGCCGGGGAAGTCGTGCAGGGCGAAGGCTGTGAGGTGTCGCAGCAGTGAGCGGCAGACGGTGAGGACCACCGCGTCGCCGTTCCGGTTGTCCCCGCTCGGATCATCCCTGCTCGGATCGCCACCGAGGTCGGTCTCTCCGACCACACCCCACTCCATCAGCGCTTGCAACGCAGCCACGAGATGCCGTCGCTCCGACAGGCCGTCGGCGATCTCGATGTCCTGGGCCGCAGCGTCGGCGCGGACCTGCTCGACGAGCACGGCCATCGGAATGTGGTCGTCGAGACCCGGAGCGAGCAGCGCGGCGGCAGTCAACGCGAGGTAGGTGTATCCGATTGCGCCGAATTCCCCACCGGTCGCGCGGTGCAGCGGCCGCAGAGGTGCCGCGGCGTCGAGCGGTGTCTTCACCAGCCGAGCGAACTCCGTCTCGACGATCAATGTGTAGCCGAGACGATCAGCGAACATTGCGCGCAGAGCAGCGGAGTGACGCCGGACCAGATCGAAATTGTCGGGGTCGTGGGTTGCCGTGAGGATCGGCCGCTGCAGCATGGCCCGGGCTGCATCGCGGCGGCGGGCGGCATCTTGGACTGCGGTACCGGTGCTCACCACACCCCGATCGTCGGGGCGGACTCGGTGGGCACGAGGAGCGGCGAAGAGGTGCGAAGGATCAACCCGTGCACGGTGAGATCGCCGTCGGGGCAATGAACCGTGGTGTCGCGGCCGGGTTCGGCGGTCAGGGTGAGTCCCAGGTCGTGGTCGTCGATACGGTACACGCCGTCCAGTTCCTGGTGTCGTGCGAGAAGTACCGCGAGTCGGTCGAGCAGCACGTCGCGCGCGGTCGCCGAGATCTGTGCGCCGTGCAGATCGTCTGCGGCGCGCAGCTCAGCGACGGCATCGGCGCGTTCGCCGGACTCCTGTTCGGCCA
>BBEG01000596.1 GCA_001312645.1 Rhodococcus sp. JCM 9791 | reverse complement strand
CCCGAGTTCGCTCGGGCATGTGCCGACTCCCGCCTTCCGGTCCTTGCCGTGCACGGCATCGACGACCGACTCGCGCCGATCGAACCGGTGCGGGCGTGGGCTGTGCAGGTACCGAACCTGCAGCTCGACGAATTCCCCGACGCGGGGCACGATCTGCTCCACGAACCCGTCCATCGTGCAGTCACCCGTGACATCGCAGAATTCGTCCTCGAGGTCACCGCCCGACGCTGACCGCTTCCCCTGAGCGAGCGAAAGTGCCGTTCGTCTCGACCGGGCGAGTGAACGGCACTTTCGGCTCAGAAGTGCTCGGGGTAAGGGAGACGGGTCAGGAGTAGAGCGCCTCGATCGCCGAGCCGTGCTTGTCGTGGATGATGTTGCGCTTGAGCTTGAGTGTCGGGGTCAGCTCGCCGGTCTCGATCGTGAAGTCCGTCTCGAGAATGCGGTACTTCTTGATGGCCTCGGCCTTCGACACCTTGGCGTTCGTGGCTGCCACGGCCGAATCGATCTCCGCGATCAGATCGGGGTTCGTGATCAGATCTGCGACGGTGCTGTCCGCGGGCAGGCTGTGGCGCGCGAGCCAGCCGGGGAGAGTCTCCGAGTCGATGGTGACGAGCGCACCGATGAACGGCTTCGCGTCGCCGACGACGAGGACCTGGCTGATCAACGGGTGCGCACGCAGGGAATCCTCGAGGATCGCGGGCGCGACGTTCTTGCCGCCGGCCGTGACGAGCAGTTCCTTCTTACGTCCGGTGATCGCGATGAACCCGTCGGCGTCGATCGTTCCGATGTCGCCGGTGTGGAACCAGCCGTCGCGGATCGAGTCGGCGGTGGCCGCGTCGTTCTGCCAGTAGCCGTCGAACACAACAGGCCCTTGAGAAGCAGTTCGCCGTCCTCGGCGATCTTCGCGGAGTGCCCGTTGAGGGGCCGTCCGACCGTTCCGACCTTCTGATGTTCCGGGGTGTTCATGACAATGCCGCCGGTGGTTTCGGTGAGGCCGTAGCCTCGTACACCGTGACGCCGATACCGCGGAAGAAGTGGCCGAGGCGCGCACCGAGTGCGGCGCCGCCCGACACGGCCCGGGTCGCGTTTCCACCGAGCGCATCGCGCAGCTTGCCGTAGACGAGCTTGTCGAACAGCGCGTGCTTGGCCTTGAGGGCGAAGCCGGGACCTCCCGTTTCGAGTGCCTTGCTGTACTCGATCGCGGTGTCGGCCGCCTTGTCGAAGATCTTGCCCTTGCCGCCGTCGTACGCCTTCTGCTTGGCGGAGTTGTAGACCTTCTCGAACACGCGCGGAACCGAGAGGATGAAATTCGGCTTGAATGCGGCGAACTGGTCGAGCAGGGTCGTCAGATCCGAGGTGTGACCGACAGTGACCTTGTGATCGAACGACGCGAAGGAGATGAGTCGCGCGAACACGTGAGCGAGTGGCAGGAACAGCAGTGTGCGCTGACCGGCTTCCATCGAGTCGGGCAACCCCAGCTGGGCTGCCGTGGACTCGGAGTAGAAGTGGCGATGTTTGAGCTGCACGCCCTTGGGCCGGCCGGTGGTACCCGAGGTGTAGATGAGAGTGGCGGCGGATTCCGCGTTCACCTGCTTGCGGCGTTCCTCGACCTGCTCGTCGGTGACTGCAGCGCCGCGGGCGGTGAGCTCCTCGATTGCGCTTGGTGCCCGGGGCAGGATCGATCTGCAGCATCTCGCGCACGGACGGCGCAGCCTCGGCGACCTCACGGACGATGTCGGCCTGCTCGGTGTTCTCGACGATGAGCAGGGATGTTCCCGAGTCTTCGAGGATCCACTTCGACTGGTCGGCCGCGGAGGTCTCGTAGATCGCGACCGTGGCGCCGCCTGCGGTCCAGATCGCGTAGTCCAGCAGAACCCATTCGTAGCGAGTGCTCGAGAGGATCGCGACGCGGTCGCCGAGCTCGACGCCGGAGGCCATCAGGCCCTTCGCGACCGCGCGGACCTCGGCGGCGAACTGGACTGCGGTGACCGGAACCCACTTGCCGTCGATGAGGCGCTCGAACGGCACGAAGTCGGGAGACTCCTTCTCGTGCCGGAACACCGAATCTGCCATCGACACGTCGTCCGGAATCGCGAACGACTGCGGAACAGTGATCTCACCCATCTGTGACCCCTCCATCTTTTTGAACTTGCGATGTGCATTGCATCACAGAGCGTCCCCGTCCGCACCATCCGGGCTGCCGGTTTTGGGAAGTTTCAGGGTTCATTGTGCGTGATGTACGCCACGAAAGCTACCCGTTGGTAGCTTGTATCGAAGTCATGTTCGGGGCGGTCGGGTGCTCTCTCGCAGGACGCCGGCGGCTTCGTCGTCACTCAGCTGATGAAAATCGGAGTAGGCCGCGCCCACCGAGTCGTAGCCCGTGGGCGCCCACGGCAGATCACTTCGTCTGCGTCCCGCGCGACCCGTCGC
>BBEG01000595.1 GCA_001312645.1 Rhodococcus sp. JCM 9791 | reverse complement strand
CTCGACGTCCCGCACCCGCGCGTGGCCGACGCAGCCGACCGTCCCGACACACGCGCCGTGCGCAGCGCACTGCTCGCCGCGCTCGAGCGCTGAGGAGAACACGATGGACATTCCGGATCTTGATGATGCTGTGCGGCTCGACTGCGATGTGCTGGTGATCGGAGGCGGCACCGCGGGCACGATGGCCGCGCTCACCGCCGCCGAGAACGGCGCGAACGTGCTGTTGCTCGAGAAAGCTCACGTGAGACACTCGGCGCCCTCGCGATGGGGATGGACGGAGTCAACAATGCCGTGATTCCCGGTAAGGCGGAGCCCGAGGACTACGTCGCCGAGATCACCCGCGCAAACGACGGCATCGTCGACCAGCGCACCGTCTATCAGACCGCCACCCGTGGCTTCGCGATGGTGCAGCGACTCGAGAAGTACGGCGTGAAGTTCGAGAAGGACGAGTACGGCGAGTATGCAGTGCGACGCGTGCACCGCTCGGGGTCGTACGTGTTGCCGATGCCGGAGGGCAAGGACGTCAAGAAAGCCCTGTACCGGGTGCTTCGGCGCCGGGACATGCGGGAGAAGATCCGCATGGAGAACCGGCTCATGCCCGTGCGTGTCCTCACCGCCGACACCCCGCAGGGGCGACGCGCCGTCGGTGCGGCCGCGCTCAACACCCGGACCGGGGAATTCGTCGCGGTCGGCGCCAAAGCGGTGATCCTCGCGACCGGTCCGTGCGGCCGGCTCGGACTCCCCGCGTCCGGGTACCTGTACGGAACCTACGAGAACCCCACCAACGCCGGCGACGGGTACTCGATGGCCTACCACGCAGGTGCAGAGTTGAGCGGCATCGAATGCTTCCAGATCAACCCGCTGATCAAGGATTACAACGGTCCTGCCTGCGCGTACGTCGCGAACCCGTTCGGCGGCTACCAGGTGAACGCGCTGGGGGAGCGGTTCGTCGACTCGGATTACTGGTCCGGGCAGATGATTTCGGAAGTTCGACGTGAGATCGAATCGGCGCGGGGGCCGATCTATCTGAAGGTGAGCCATCTTCCGGAGGAAACCCTCGATTCGCTCGAGTCGATCCTGCACACCACAGAGCGACCCACGCGCGGGACATTCCATGAGAACCGTGGCCACGACTACCGCACGCACGACATCGAGATGCATGTCTCCGAAATCGGCTTGTGCAGTGGACATTCGGCATCAGGCGTGTGGGTGGACGAGCACGGCGCGACCAGCGTGCCGGGGCTCTACGCCGCGGGCGACCTGGCATGTGTTCCGCACAACTACATGATCGGGGCATTCGTCTACGGCGACCTCGCCGGAGCGCACGCAACCGGCACTCTCGACGACGTGCCGCCGCCGACGGATCTGCCCGCAGACCAACTCGCGGACGCCCACGAACTGATCTACCGGCCCCTGCGACATCCCGACGGCCCACCGCAACCCCAGGTCGAATACAAGCTGCGCCGGTTCGTCAACGACTATGTCGCACCGCCGAAGACCGGCACGAAACTGTCGATCGCGGTGGAGACGTTCGACCGCATGACCCACGAGATCGCAGAGATGGGCGCTCGCACACCGCACGAGCTGATGCGGTGCGCCGAGGTCACTTTCATCAGGGATTGCGCCGAGATGGCCGCGCGCAGTTCGCTGGTGCGCACCGAGAGCCGATGGGGGCTCTATCATGAGCGCGCCGATATCCCGGAACAGAACGATGACACCTGGGGCTATCACCTGAACCTTCGGCGCGGCGCCGACGGGACGATGGAATTCCTGAAGCGTCCGGTTGCCCCCTACCTGGTGTCTGTCCCCGAATACGATCACCTCCCGCCGGCCGATCGGTCGGTGATTCCGCTCGCGCAACCCGAGATCCGGGTCGTCGCGCCGAGTGCCGAACGTGAACAGGCGGCGGCGCAACCGGAGCATCCGTCGTCGCCGCAGATCGTGGCACTACTGCGCCTGGACGAACCTACGGTCGCCGACCTGCAGGTGTTTCTGCAGAGCGATGATCCGCAGGTGCGGGCAACCGCGGTGTCGGTGCTGACGGAGAACACACCGGAGGGATTCTCCGTGGCGCTGATCGAGGCGCTGGGAGACCCAGGTCCGGCGGTGCGCCGCACCGCGGCCGAGGGTGTGCGGGAACTCGTGGAAGTCCTGCCGGAGGTGGAGAGGATCGCCGCATACCTCCGCTCGGCCGATCCGCTGGTTCGTGCGACGGCCGTCGACGTGCTGCGTTCCCGGCATGCCGGGCGGCGCGAACAGTTCCTGGAGGCGGTCGCGGATCCCGATCATCGCGTGCGGGTCGAGGCGATCCGCGCATTGGTCTCATTGGACGAGTGGAAAGCGGTCGCCGACGCGTCTGCGGACCCCAATCGTGAAGTCCGTGTCGTCGTCGCCCACGGACTCGCCACCATCGGGAGGGGAGGCGCAGAGTCCGTTCGCG
>BBEG01000594.1 GCA_001312645.1 Rhodococcus sp. JCM 9791 | reverse complement strand
CGCACTCGTGGCCGGCGGCGACTCGGTGCCGTTGGCAGCTCGGGAGCGTCCCGATCGTATTCCGTTGTCGTCGGCGCAGCAGCGGATGTGGTTCCTCAACCGCCTGCAGCCGGAATCGTTCGTCGACAACATCCCGATGGCCATAAGGCTCTCCGGAGATCTCGATCATGCGGCATTGCGCTCAGCAATCGACGACGTCGTTGCCCGGCATGAATCGCTGCGGACCGTCTACCCGGAGATCGACGGTATCGGCTACCAGCAGGTGCTCCCGGTATCGGATGCGCGGCTCGACGTGGTGCCCGAACCGCTGTCCGCAGACGAGGTCCCTGATCGCATCGCGGAGATCGTGACCACCGGATTCGATGTCACTCGCGAGGTTCCGCTCCGAGTGTGCCTGCTCGAGGTGTCGGAGCGCGAGCACGTGCTGGTCGTGGTCGTGCACCACATCTCCGCCGACGGCTACTCGATCGGCCCACTCGTACGCGACGTGGTGACCGCTTACGGCGCGCACGTCTCGGGGAACGCGCCGTCGTGGACTCCGCTCGAGGTGCAGTACGCGGACTACGCGTTGTGGCAGCGCGAGGTGCTCGGCGACGAGTCCGATCCCGAGTCGCTGATGTCCGAGCAGGTGGAGTTCTGGCGACGAACCCTCGCCGACCTGCCGGAAGAGCTTGCACTTCCCGTCGATCGCCCGCGGCCTACAGTCGCGAGCAACCGCGGTGCATCGCTGCGGGTCGATGTCGACCGCGATCTGCGTGCCGGTATCGCGGATCTGGCACGCCGCAGTGGCGCAACGGAATTCATGGTCGTCCACGCTGCACTCGCCGTGCTGCTTGCTCGGATGAGCGGTACCGAGGACATCGCGATCGGCACTCCCGTGGCCGGCCGCGGCGAGGCCGCCCTCGACGATGTGATCGGCATGTTCGTCAACACGCTCGTGCTGCGCACCGAGGTCGACGGTGGGGAGTCGTTCGAAGACCTGCTGAATCGGGTGCGTGTCGCTGATCTGGATGCGTTCGTGCACGCCGACGTACCGTTCGAGCGCCTCGTGGAGGTGCTCGACCCACCGCGTTCGCAGGCCCGTCACCCGCTGTTCCAGGTGATGCTGACGTTCCAGAATATGCCCGTGTCGAACCTCGAACTATCGGGTCTGAGCATCTCTGGCGTCGAATTCGACGCGGCGACAGCAAAATTCGACCTCCAGGTCACCGTTGCCGACACTGTGGGGGCGGACGGTGCACCCGGTGGGTTCGCCGTCGAATTCAACTACGCGACAGAGCTGTTCGACAACACCACGGTGGAGAGCCTCGCGGGTAGGTTCACCAGGATCCTCGGTGCGGTGGTATCCGACGAGAGGACCGCAGTCGCGGATCTGCCGATCCTCGAAGAGGACGAACGCGAACAGGTTCTGACCGCGTGGAGTTCGCTCGGTGCGGGCTCACCGGCACGGACCCCGGCCACGCTCTCCGGTCGTCTGTCGGAATCTGTGGTCGCTCACGCCACCGCTCCTGCGGTCACCTTCGCCGGTGCCACCATCGACTACGCCGAACTCACAGCCCGCGCCAATCGGATGGCGCGTCGGCTCGTCGCCGCCGGTGTCGGCCCGGGGGCACTCGTGGCTGTGGCGTTGCCGCGCTCGATCGACCTCGTCGTCGCGCTCCTTGCTGTGATCGAATCGGGGGGCGCCTACCTGCCGGTCGATCCGACTATCCGCAGGATCGCATCCGGTACATGCTCGACGATGCGCGCCCCCGCGCAATCGTGACCTCCGACGTGATCGGGCGTGGCGATGGTGCGAGTGTGCTGTGGGACAGCGGAATCGACATTCTTCGTACCGATGGTGCGGACGACGTCGCCGAGACGTTCTCGGCAGATGCGCTCACCGACGCGACCGTCCGGCGCCGTTGCGTCCCGATGATCTCGCCTACGTCATCTACACGTCGGGTTCCACGGGCCGCCCGAAGGGTGTCGGTGTCACCCACCGCAACGTGCTCACCCTCTTCGAGAACGCCGAACCGCTGTTCGGTTTCGGGTCGGAGGACGTGTGGACCCTGTTCCACTCGTACGCATTCGACTTCTCGGTGTGGGAACTGTGGGGGCCGCTGCTGCACGGTGGCCGGCTCGTGGTGGTCGACTACCCGACCTCGCGGTCGCCGGAGCTGTTCGCCGGTCTCGTGCGCACCGAAGGCGTGACGATCCTCAACCAGACGCCGTCGGCGTTCTACCAATTCGACGAGGCGGACCGTGCCCTCGCCTCGGGTGAGGTCGATGCTGCGCCGTCGACGTTGCGGTACGTGGTGTTCGGCGGAGAGGCACTCGATCCCGGGCGCCTCGGCGGCTGGTTCGACCGGCATCCCGTCTCGCCCCGCCTGATCAACATGTACGGCATCACGGAGAGACAGTGCATGTCTCCTTCCACCCGGTCGAGCGCATCCACGCGCGGGCCGGTGCGGCGAGCGCGATCGGGCG
>BBEG01000593.1 GCA_001312645.1 Rhodococcus sp. JCM 9791 | reverse complement strand
CCCGCCCAGCGGCTCGACGAGATGTGTGAGCGACTGCGCGCAGAACCGGGCATCGTCGACCTGCCGGATCGCTGTCGCTGTTCGGGCCGACCCGTCTCGACCGGGTGCAACTCGAGGTGCTGGCGGCGCTGGGCACCCGCCGGGACGTCCACCTGTGGCTGCCGCACGCGAGTCCTCGGATGTGGGAGAAACTCTCGGACTGCGAGCCGGTCCTGCGGCGGGCGGACGATCGCAGCGTCGATCTCGTCGGTCATCCCCTTCTCGCCGCACTCGCCCGCGACGTCCGCGAACTGCAGGGCAGGCTGTCCGAGCTCGGTGCGGTCGAGGAACGGCACGCCGCGCCCTCGCCCCCCGACACGCTGCTCGGCAGGATTCAGGCCGACATCCGGGCCGACCGCACTCCGGAGGCGGCGTCCGCCGAGGGGCGAGCGAAGCGACAGGGGGTGTCCCAGGCCGATGGCACTGTGCAGATCACGCGTGCCACGGGCCGACACGCCAGGTCGAAGTGCTGCGCGAATGCCTCCTGCACTTGTTCGAGGACGATCCGACGCTCGAACCTCGCGACGTCATCGTCATGTGCCCGGACGTCGACACCTATGCTCCGCTGGTCGCGGCGTCGTTCGGCCAGGACATCGGCGGACATCCGGGTCACGGTCTGAGAGTCCGGCTCGCCGATCGCGGCCTGCGTCGCACCAACCCGGTCGTGTCCGTCGTGGCGGCGCTGCTCGGCCTTGCCGATGCGCGGGTCACCGCGAGCGACGCACTCGATCTGGCCGCATCGGCACCCGTGAGACGGATGTTCTCGTTCGACGACGACGATCTCGAGCGGCTGCAGGAATGGACCGCAGAATCGGGTGCTCGCTGGGGCCTGGGTAAGCGTCAACGCAGCGCGTTCGGTCTTGCGGACTTCCCGCAGAACACCTTCGGCACCGCACTCGACCGGGTCCTGCTCGGAGTCACCGCCGACGGTTCCGACAGTGAATGGCTTGCCCTTGCAATGCCGCTCGACGACGTCGAGAGCAACGACATCGATCTTGCCGGGCGATTCGCCGAATACGTCGATCGGCTCGACAAAGCGTTGTGGGGTCTGCGTCGGCCCCAGGCCGCAGGGCGGTGGGCGGAAGCGCTCACGCACGCACTCGATCTGCTGGTGGATGTTCCGGCGGCCGACACATGGCAACGCGCACAGGCGCATCGCGAGATCGGTGCTGCCGTCGAACACAGTGGAGACGCCGAGTTGCGGCTGGCCGATGTGCGGGCGATGCTCGCCGGTCGATTGGCGGGCCGGCCCACCCGGGCGAACTTCCGCACCGGCGAGCTCACGGTGTGCACCATGGTCCCGATGCGCTCGGTGCCGCATCGGGTGGTAGTGCTGCTCGGCCTCGACGACGACGTCTTCCCCCGCAGCGCCCACATCGACGGCGACGACGTGCTCACCCAGAATCCCCGCATCGGCGAACGTGATCCTCGAAGCGAAGACCGGCAGTTGCTGCTCGACGCGATCATGTCGGCGGGTGAGAAGGTGCTGCTGTTCTACACCGGCGCCGATCCGGTCACGGGGGCATCGCGGCCACCCGCGATTCCGCTCAGCGAGGTGCGCGACGTGGTGGCCACGATGATCGACGTCGCAGACGGCGACGCGAATCCCGTTGTCCGTCATCATCCGCTGCAGCCGTTCGATGCCCGGAACTTCCTGCCCGAGGCGCCGTTCAGCTTCGACGAGACGGCGCTCGCCGGTGCCCGCGCCACGCAGAACCCGGACACGGCGGAAGCGGCCCCGGTTCTCGCACAGGTGCTTCTTGCCCCGGCACCGAACCCCCCGTCGCTTCGCTCGCCCCGGTCCGAGCAGCGAGCGGATCTCGATCTCGCCGACCTCGTGTCGTATCTCGTGCATCCTGCCCAAGGGTTTCTGCGGCAACGGCTCGGTATCCGGATTCCCGAACTCGACGAGGGCACGGCCGACGCGCTCGATATCGATCTCGACCCGTTGGCCCGCTGGAACCTCGGCGACCGGATGCTCGAATCCCGGCTCGGCGGCGTCTCCGCAGCCGATTTCCGGGCCGCGGAGTGGCGCCGCGGGACGCTCCCGCCGTACGCGCTCGGCGAGAGCACACTCGACGACGTCACCTATGCGGTGGAAAGCCTCGTTTCCGCGTGCGCGCCCGTGCACAGCGGGCGGCCCACCACCATCGACACGATGGTCGACCTCGGCGACGGGCGACGGCTCACCGGCACCGTCGGTGGGGTCCACGGCAACGTGATCGCGCGCAGCATCTTCTCGAAGTTGGCTGCCAAACACCGGATCACCGCATGGGTCCAGCTCCTGGCAGTCGCTGCGTCAGGTCATGACGGGAGGTGGCAGGCCGTGACCACCGGTCGCGGGCGCGGTCGGATGCCGGCGTGGCGTTCGACGACGGTCGCGCCGACAACGCACACGAACTGCTCCTGCAACTCGTCGATCTCCGCGACCGCGGCA
>BBEG01000592.1 GCA_001312645.1 Rhodococcus sp. JCM 9791 | reverse complement strand
GACTCGGCACAGTTGCCCGGCCCCAGCCACCCGGTGGTCTTCACCAGTGGACTGGGCCTGTCGGACGGGAACGACTCCCCCACTGCATGGCTGGGATCCGAAGTCTTCGGCGTCTCGCAGACCCCTCAGGTGTTGCTCGATCACATCGTGCGCGACGACGGTGGCCGACTGCGCATCGCATGGGACACCGTCGACGGAGCGCTCGATCCCCACTTCGTGCGATCGATGGCCGATGCCCATACGCGACTTCTCGGGCGGTTGGCCGAGGACGACGCAGCCTGGACGGAGCGCGCCCTCGCGCACGATCCCAGCTTCCATCCGGACCAGCCGGTCACGGTGAATGCATTCGAGTCCACGGGCCCGCTGCTGACCGATCCGTTCATTGCCCGCGCCGATGATTCCTCCCCGGCCGTCTTCTCGGGCACCACCGCGTATTCCGCAGAATCGCTCCGCTGTCGTGCCGCAGACATTGCCCGATCCCTCGCCGCGCGCGGAATCGGCCCCGGCGACACCGTCGCGGTCAGTGCCGAGAAGAGCCCGGCGCAGATCATCGCAGTGCTCGGTGTCGCCGCGAGCGGCGCCGCCTATGTCCCGGTGGAACCGAACTGGCCCGCCGAGCGCGTCGCCAGCGTCATCCGTCAGGCAGACATCGCGCACGCTCTGGTGGCCGCGGACGTCGACCGAAGCCGATGGCCGGCAGCCGTCGACGTCCTCGCCTTCGATGCGGCCGGCAAGATCGACGACGACTCTCCGGATCTCGACCGCGCCGTTCCTCGCCGACCGGATCCGGGCGATCTCGCGTACGTCATCTTCACCTCCGGATCCACCGGAGAACCGAAGGGCGTGGCTGTCGAACATCGCGCGGTCAGAACGACACTCGACGACCTGATGGGCCGCTATCCACTCACGTCGGATGATCGCGTGCTCGGCCTGTCCGCCTTCAGCTTCGATCTGTCGGTGTTCGACATCTTCTCGGTGCTCGGTGCCGGCGGGTCCCTGGTTCTACCGACAGCGCGCGCCTGCGCGACCCCGGGCATTGGATGGACGTGATGTCGCGGCACCGTGTCACGCTGTGGAACACGGCGCCGGCGCTGCTCGAGATGCTCGTCGAGTACGCCGAGATCGAACAGGAACGTGCCCGACGCGCCTTGTCGTCCCTGCGACTCGTCTTCCTGTCCGGCGACTACATTCCGACCACGCTTCCCGATCGCCTGCGGGCTCTCGCGCCGAGTGCCACCATCGTGAGCCTCGGTGGTGCCACGGAGGCCGCGATCTGGTCGATCTTTCACCCGATCGGCGAGGTCGATCCGGAATGGACGACGATCCCGTACGGGCGGGCACTCGGCGGTCAGAGCTTTCACATTCTCGACGACGGTGTGCCCTGCACGGTCGGACAGGCCGGTGAGCTGTACATCGGCGGCGGCGGTCTTGCGCGTGAGTACATCGGTAATCCGGAACAGACGTCGGCGAGGTTCGTCGTGCACGCCGCGACCGGCCGACGCCTCTACCGCACCGGCGATCTCGGCAGGTGGCGCACCGACGGTTCCATCGAGTTCCTCGGCCGCGTCGACCGCCAGGTCAAGATCGCCGGACATCGCATCGAGCTCGGTGAGATCGACTCGACACTCGAGCGGTTGCCGCAGGTACGTGCCGCCGTCGCCTCGGCGGTGCCCGGACCCGACGACCGCCCGCGTCTGATCTGTTTCGTCGTCGCCTCGGTAACCGGTGAAGCTGCGACCGACGCAGATCTCGTTGCTGCTCTGCAGACCCATCTCCCGCCCTACATGATCCCCAGTCGATTCGTACGGCTTCCGTCCTTGCCGGTCACGCCGAACGGCAAGGTCGACCACCGCGCGTTGCCCAATCCTTTTCGGCGCGAACAGGATTCGGAAGCGTCCGCCGACAAGGGACAGCACACCGAGATTCCTGTGGGCGGCCTGATGACGACACGGCCCTCGATGTGGTCGCCGATGCGCTGGCGCGCGGTCTCGAACTGCGCATCACGGTCGCGGCAGGTGCCTGGGACCACGGGAATCTCTCGACGCCGCCGTCCGATGGGCCGATCGGACCGTTCGCCAGCTCGGTGATTCGGTGGCCGTCGACGAGGTGCATGCAGCGAGTGGGCTACTCGAGCTGCGTATCAAGGCGATCGAACCAGTGGCTCCTGCGCCGTCAGCACTCGAGCCGGTCGAGAGTCCGGGGCGCCTCGTCGACCCGGCGATCGAAACTCTCGTGACCGATATCTTCAGCGAACTCCTCGGCGAGAAGATCGATGCCTCCACGCCGTTCTTCGACGTGGGCGCGACGTCGTTGACGCTGGTGCTCGCCCACCGCCGATTGAGCACAGCCGTCGCCTCCGACGACTTCACGGTGATCGACCTGTTCGCCAATCCCACCGTCGCATCGCTCGCCGCCTTCCTCTCCGAGAACGCGCACGCCGGCACTCGTGCCGCACCCCCACCGGCCGAACACACCTCGAGGCT
>BBEG01000591.1 GCA_001312645.1 Rhodococcus sp. JCM 9791 | reverse complement strand
GGCGGCGGTCGCAGGCCCGAGCGCGCCCGCGATCGCGTTGGCGAATCGTTGATTACGTGCGGCTTCGTCCGCAATCACACGAACGAGCGCGACGAGAGATGCCGCTGCGCTCGGAGTGCTGCCGTTGAGCCGTAGCAGCGCGGCGCTCGCCTCACCGATCCGAACCCGCAACCGGGCGTCGGGTACACCACTGCCGGCCTCGCCGTTCACAGGTACACCTGCGCGTTCATCAGGATCGTCTCGGTAAGCATGCGCAGGGCATCGAACTGTCCTGCACCACCATATTTACGTTTGAGCGTGCCGTAGGGCACGAACTCTGCCGACGCGGCGATCTGGTTCGCTTCGGGAATCCACGCGGGAACGACGTTGGCTATCCTGTCGTCGCGTTGCAGCTGCTCGATGATCGTGCGATGCAGGTTCGATGCGCTACGGTACTTGGTGATCACCAGGCCGAGCTCACGGATCGAATGTCCTGTGCGATCGGAGAACTTCTCCACCCTCTGTTGCAACTGCGGAATCCCGTAGGTGGACAGGATGTCCGGAATTGTGGGGACAATGTAGCCGTCGGCGGCACGGAGTCCGTTGAGTGTGAGCATCCCGAGGTTGGGCGGGCAGTCGACGAGGATGTAGTCGTAGTCGTCGGCGATCGGTTCGAGCGCAGAGTGCAGGACCTCGATCGGCCGCTGCGATCGGGGATCGGCGTACTGCTGGAAGCTCAGGCCTTCCTGGATCTCCATGAGATCCAGCGAGGACGCGAGGAGGTCGACGCCGCGCACCGCCGTCACAGGTGAAACGTCGTGCTGCAGTGCCTTGTCGATGTCGAATGCGTCGGCGTCCGGTTCCACGGCACGCTGGAAGAGTGTGGCGAGCGTGCGGCCGAGTTCGTTGAGTTCCCGCCACCGCTCCTCTCCGATCATCATCGTCGTGAGGTTGGTCTGTGGATCGAGATCCACGAGCAGTACCCGCTGGCCGAACTCGGCCGCCATGAACTCACCCAGCGCAGCCGTCGTCGTGGTCTTACCGACGCCGCCCTTCAGGTTGATTGTCGCGATAACCCGCGCCACCACCGCACTCCTCCGGAAAATGTTGCTACACGTCGCTGCAGCAAACTACACCGGAATGTGGACAAAGGCGACGCGGGACCCGCTCAGTGCCCCTGCGACTCCACTGCGACGCGCTCGTAGTCCGCAATTGCCTGGTCACGACCCACCATCGAGTCCGCGGTCGCATATCCCGACAGCGACACCGCCGGCTTGTGGTCGATCACGGCAGTTACGACGTCGCCACCTGACATGAACACGAGAATCCCTTTGGCTTCGTCGCCGGGGAGCCCTTCCCACACCGCACCTTCGGTACCGAGCGAGCGATTCATCTCGCTCATGAGAAGCGGTGCGCTGAAGTAGTACATCCGGTCCCACGAGTTGCTTTCGAGCCCACCTGCCTCCGTGATCTCACCGAGGCTCCGCTGCTGCCCCGACACCAGAACCGTGTCGAACTCCGATTCCATTTTCGGATCATCGACCACGGTCACAGTGCCTCCGGAGCCGCAACCCACCAACATCGCCGCAACCACACCACCGAATACTGTCGATTTCAATCCCCTGCGAAATGTCACTTCTGCCCCTCGCGTCACTTTTGTCCCCCTCACGGAACGCGACGGACGCTAACACCGACAGACCTGGTGGATCAGTGGTGCCGATCACTATTATCGAAGCCGAATCGGAGCTATATGGGACACCCAATTCGGCCTTGTGGCGATTCACAAATCCCTATGTCAATCCTTTGCTGTCAGCTCCGCAATGTCGCCGAGAAGCGCAGATTGCAGCACACCTATCGATTCCGCGGCACCACCGAATTGGTCGCCGACGAAGTTGGTGTTGTCGGTCGACAGCTCTCGCGTACCGGAGCGACCGATGAGTCGTCTATCCGCTCGTCGAGGCTTGCCGCGCGCTGCGCAACTTCCACGATGGCCATCCGACCGTCCGCGAATCCGAGGAGGTCTCCGATGCGAGCGAGAGCCGCAACCCGGTCGAGAAGCTGCGTCCAGACCGGGCCGAGCGCCGCAATCCGGGACTCGAGCCCCGCCCGGGCGGCAGGCGCGGTGCTGATCGCGTCTTCCAGCTCGGCGAGCAGACCTCGCAGCGCGATCGTGTCGGTGGCGATCTGAGTGAGCTCGTCGGTGAGGTTCAGCTGTGATCGCTGCACGGCGAGGTGTTCCGAATGCCATGCCGGCGACGATTCGATCTGGTCGTACAAGGTTCCGGCGAGAAACAAGAGGGTGTCGTAGCGATCGACGAAGCGATCGGCCTCACCTGAGGCCTGCCGGGCGAGGACCTCAGCGGCGCGCGTCCCGCGTCTGCTGCGGGCGTGCGCTCGGACCACCGACCCACTCGATCGCTCGCGATACCCAGCATCGTGTCGCGGGCGCGGTCCACCGCAGCACCGGAATCGGGGCGGGGGGTGTGCTGCAGCGCCCGGAACAACGCT
>BBEG01000590.1 GCA_001312645.1 Rhodococcus sp. JCM 9791 | reverse complement strand
GACGAAGCGGGCTGCGGTCAGCGCCGGTCGATTCAGGTAGCCGCGCGCGATCTGTGCGCCACCCAGGTACAGCTCGCCGAACGCCCCTTCCGGAACCTCGCGGAGGAGGTCGTCGAGGATGCGGGCCTGCACATCGATCCAGGGTTCACCGATCGTGACCGGCGCGTCCTTCGTGAGCCGATCCGCCGTCGCCCACACCGTGGCTTCCGTGGGGCCGTACACATTCCAGACCTCGTCGCTCACGGTGGTCAGCTGCTCCGCCAGTTCTGCGGGTACTGCCTCACCGCCGACCAGAGCACGCGTCACGCGCACCGAGGGCACGGTCAGGAGCAGTCGCCACAGCGAGGGGGTCGCCTGCACGACCGTGGCGCCGGTGGTCGTGATCAGCGCAGCGAGCTTCTCCGGGTCGATCACCGACGCGCGCGGAGCCACCACGACGGACGCGCGACCGCCAGCGGGCACAGCAGTTCGAGCACCGCGATGTCGAACGACACCGTGGTCACCGCGACCACGCGATCGTCCGGGCGGACCCATCCCAGCGTGCTCACGGAATCCGCGAAGGCCGCGAGATTGGACGAGGTCACCATGACACCCTTGGGTTTTCCGGTCGTCCCCGAGGTGTGGATGATGTAGGCCAACCCGTCGTCGGCGACGGGCACCTCCGGCAGCGCTGTGTCCGCATGCGAGTCGGCATCTGCGGCGTCCACCCGCACCGTCGGTAGGTCCATCCATGCGACGTCGTCGACCGTGGCGTCCGATGTCAGGACACAGACCGGCCGTGCGTCGTCGATCATGTACCGCACGCGATCACGGGGGTAGTCGACGTCCAGCGGCAGATAGGTGGCACCGCACCGGAGTACCGCGAGCAGTGCCACGGGAAGGTCCCCGCCCCTGCCGACCGCGACACCGACGACGGATCCGGACCGCACCCCGTGTGAGGTCAATTCGCGTGCTACCGCGTCCACACGAACTCCCGCGTCGCGATAGCTCGTCTCCTGCCCGTCCGCGACGATGGCTGTGGCCTCGGGTCGCTCGCTGACCTGGTGCAGGAACCGCTCGACCACCGTGCGTGGAGTCACGTCGCGCGTCGGTCCGTTCTCGGCGACGATGCGATCGAGTTGTGCGATGGGCCGGTCCGGCTGCTCGATGATGTGGGTGAGCGTGAGGATCAGCTCGTCGAGCATATGGGCGACCGTGTCGTCATCGAACAGGTCGGCCGCCGCTCCCAGACGGATCTCGGCCTGAGCATCGCGCTCACGGAGCCAGACTGCGACGTCCATGCGCGCCGGTGGATCGATCGGCTCGACGGGAGTTGCGGTGACATCTCCCAGCGCGATCGGTGCGCCGAGGACCTCGTGCCCGACCATCGTCTGGAACAGCGGGTGGCGTCCGGCCGCACGCTCCGGTGCGATCGCGTCGACGACACGATCGAACGGCACGTGCTGATGCTCCAACGCGCCGAGCCCGGCGGTGCGCACCCGGTCGAGGACCTGTCCGGGTGTCGGGTTTCCGCTCAGATCGATCCGGTGCACGGTCGTGTTCACCAGGTACCCGACAGTGTCGCGGAATCGTCCGTCCTCGAGAAGTTCCCGATCCGAGACCGTCGTGCCCAGAGGAATGTCGGTGCCTGCTCCGAACCGCTGCCACGTCAACGCGACCGCGGCCTCGAGCAGCATCAGTGCCGATACCCCGTGATGCACTGCAGCACGCTGCATACCGCTGGTCGTCGTCTCGTCGAGCCGGCGTGAAGCTTCGGCGGATCGATACGTCGACTGTCGCGGGCGTGGCCGATCGGTCGGCAGTTCGAGTTCGGACGGCAGGGCGGTGAGCTGTGCAGACCAGTACTGCAGCGCACGGTCTGCCTCTGCAGACCTCGTCCGTGTCCGGTCTGCCGCGGCGAATTCGTCGAAAGCGGGTGCAGCAGGGGGCAGTTGCGGGGTTCTCCCCGCCAGCCGTTCGCGATATGCCAGGGCCAGAGCGTCGAGAAGCACGGGCACCGATGCACCGTCCACGGCGATGTGGTGGATCACGATCACGAGGGCCACCCATCCGGGCCCCCGGAGCTGGGCTGCACGTGCAGGCACGTCGGACTCGATGTCGAATGCCGACTCCGGGTCCTGGATTTCGAGGCGCACAGCGGTGTCGAGGTCGAGGCCCGTGCTGCGGTCGCGCAGTTCGGGAATCGCACTCTCCGGCAGCACGTGAACTCGGGGTTCACCGTTGTCCCCGGCGGGATAGCAGGTACGGAGAATCACGTGGTGCTCCAGCAGATCTCGCCATGCCGCGTTCAGGGCCTGCGTGTCGAGAGCATCGGACAGCTCGAGGACGATGGGAACGTCGTGAGCTCGGGATACGCTGTCCAGCCGCTGCACGATCCACAGACGTTCCTGCGCGGACGACAGAACCGGCTCACCGGAGGGCGCTTCCTGTGCGGGTGCATCCGGCACCTCGAGAGCGTCGACGGTCTGCGCGCGGGCCGCAAGCGC
>BBEG01000589.1 GCA_001312645.1 Rhodococcus sp. JCM 9791 | reverse complement strand
TCGCCGGTGGGTCGACGATGCTCGCGATGGCACTGTTGTCGACGGGGCCGTGGCGCTCACCCGACGGCTACGTCGGCACTCGTACCTGATTCAGTTCGCGGCGCTGGTCGGTCTGGTCGCGGTCGGTGTCGCGGCGGCCTGCACAGCGGAGCTGCCCGAGTTCTGGCGTCGGCGTTCCCAGCGGCGGAATGCCCGCCGGGCAGGTTCTTCCACCAATGCGTAGCTCACGGATGCCACCGCGACGCTCAGTACCGCCGTCACGGCCAGCACGAACCAGAAGCGCCCTTGGAACGCGGGGATGCCGAACACCGGCAGGACGACGGCGAGCACGGCGAGATGCCAGATGAAGATGCCGTAGGACCAGCGGCCGATCGTCAACGCGAGCGGACTCGCGAGGATGCGATGTTCGGTGCGCGGCGCGAGCACGAGCGGAGCCAGCAACAAGAAACTGACGACGGCGCCCAACACGATCTTGCCGTTGTACTCCCACGGTTCGAGCGTGGTGAGGGTCTTCGGACCGGCGAGCGGCGTCGTCGCGAGACCGAACGCGACGAGTGCCGCGACAGCCATGATGTGCCGTTTCGCAGCAAGCCGATGCATCCATGTCGGGGGGTGCGCGGCGAGTTCGGCGAGGATCATGCCCGCGGCGAACCACGGCATGTAGCCGGGCAGCCAGTTGTCATGGTTGATGTGATCCTCTGTCGACACGGGCACCCACACCCAGGCCAGCGACAGCACGGCCGCACCCAGCAGGACCGGAATCCGGAAGCGGGCCGTGTCACCGCGCAGGCGGCTCACCGACCAGGCGAGCAGAGGCAGCACAAGATAGAAGGCCACCTCCACCGACAGGCTCCACATCTGGGTGAGTCCCTCGGTGAGGGTCAGCGGAACGAACACCTGCACCAGCGCGAGGTTGGCCCACCACACCGTCGGGCCTCCCCCGGCGCCGGGCAGAAGCCACAGGATGAGGATCACGGCCACCCAGTAGGCGGGCAGGATCCGGGCAGCGCGCGAGACGAAGTAGCGACGCGTCGACGGCCGATCGGCCTCGCCGCGCGCGGCGGCCGCATGCGGGCGCCACAACAGGAAACCCGAGAGCGCGAAGAACAGGGCCACCGCAAGATCGAATCGGCCCCACACCCTGCCGATCCAGGGGTCGTGCACCGCTCCGGTCTGGAATGCGACGTGGGTGATCAGCACACCTACGGCGGCAATTCCTCGCATTCCTTCCAGCGCAGGGAGGAAACCTGTCGCGGAAGGGGACGGAATGTCGGGAGCGGTCATCGGCGACCAGTCTGCCGTGTAGTGCCCGTAACGAGAAGTGCGGGCCTCGCGGCGTGCGGTCGCGCGTCACCGAACCTCAGGCTGTTAGTGTCTGGGCTCACGTGGTGTTCGCGGGTCGGATGCCAGGCGATCCGTGCAGCCCTGCTGCCGGTGGGGGTACTCGATGAAACCGTTGAGTGAGGAGATACAGCATGGCTGAGCGTTCCAGCTCGGGCCGGATACTGGCAATGATTCTGGTGGGCCTGGGAGCATTCCTTCTGGCCATCGCGATTCTGATCCCGACGTACACCGTCGGGAAGCTGAAGAAGACGCCGCTCGACCTCGAGGTGACCACGGTCGCCGAAGGCACCGGCGACATTCTGAATTCGCGTGCACTGCTCGCCGGTAACGCTCAGGTCGACACCGATGTCCCGATCGTGGCCCAGCGCTTCGTCACGGTCGAGGATCCGGCAGACGGCGAGATCATGACGCTCCAGGCCGGTCAGACGGTGCGCCGTCTCGACATGCAGGGCGACACCGGACTCGTGTCCGCAACCGTCGACCGCCTCACGATCGACCGGGTGTCGTCGATGCCGGTGTCGCAGGAAGAGTTCCCGGATCGGGTGAGCACGATCCAGACGTCCGCGGATTCGCCGGGCGAGGAGATCGACAACCGCGAGGGCCTGCAGTACAAGTTCCCGTTCGACGTCAAGCAGGAGTCGTACCCCTACTACGACATCAATGCCCGTGAGACCTACCCCATCGATTTCGTCGGTGAGGAAGAGATCAACGGCATGCCCGTCTACCACTTCCAGCACGAGATCGGCCCGGTCGACATGTCGGAGGCCGACCCGAGCGTCCCGACGTACAAGCTGGAACTCCCCGCCTCGACGTGGGGTGTCGGTGAAGGCGACGAGCCCGTCGAGATGACCCGCTGGTACAACAACATCCGCGATCTGTGGGTCGACCCGATCACCGGTGTCGTCGTCAAGGGTCAAGAAGCGCAGGACCAGTACTACGCACGTGAGGCGAACACTCCCGAGGTCACCGTCCTCGACGTGACGCTGCCGTTCGACGAACCGACGATCGAGTACCAGCTCGAGCAGGCCCGCGACGGCCAGGACCAGCTTTCGCTCTTCGGTAAGACCCTGCCGATCATCGCCGCCGTCCTCGGCGTCATCCTGCTGATCGTCGGCTTCGTCCTCGGTCTCCGCGGTGGCGGAAACGGCGGTCGGCGTGCCGCCGCGGCAGGC
>BBEG01000588.1 GCA_001312645.1 Rhodococcus sp. JCM 9791 | reverse complement strand
CGGTTCCGACCTTCTGGACGAATGGTTCTATGCTGCAAAACGATTCAAAGCTCCGGGCGAGCTCATCGTGGACCTGCTGGACAAGGCGGCCACCAACAGCGCACACCGGATGGCCCTGACTGCGCTTGCCGGCCGACGCGGCCAGTGGGTCGCGGCGCAGAATCCGCGATGGGCACCGCTGGTCGATCCCGACCTCGGCGACGACGACGTGTGGCTGCACGGCACACCGGCCAGGCGACGCTCATGGTTCCAGAACCTGCGAGGAGCCGATCCGGCAGCCGCGTCCGCACGGCTGGCAGAGGTGTGGACATCGGAGAACGCGGCGACTCGACTCGCCTGATCGAGGCGCTCTCACCCGGGCTCGGCTCCCACGACGAACAACTGCTCGAACGAGCCCTGGACGATCGAAGCGGCAGAGTCCGCGAGGTCGCCATCCGGTTCCTGCGCCGACTCCCCGACTCCGCATTCGGGCGCCGTATGTCTCAGCGGGTGCACGAGTGGGTCCGGGTGGACGGATCCATCCTGTGCATTTCACTGCCCGACACGTTGGACGCTGCTGCAGTGCGCGACGGCCTCGATGCCCGGGGCCCGAGCAGGCTGGGCACGGTCGAGACGCACCGCACGTGGTCTCTCGCGGCTTCCGCGCCGCTCACCGCATGGTGCGGGCCCGACCGATCCCCCGACGATGTCCTCGCATTGCAGGTCGCCGACCACCTCGGCGATGCCGTACGCGCCGGTTGGGCGACCGCCACCGCCGACCACCTCGACGAACAGTGGGCGAGCGCGATGCTCCGCCGCGACGGGAAGGTCGACGAGCTCGTCGCCGGGGCACTCCCACGCGCCGTCCTCGTCGAGCACCTGCGGGGAGCCTCGGGAACCAGTTGCTCGACACGATCCTTCTCGACGCACTTTCGGCGCCGTGGCCGATCGACGTCGCAGAGGCGGTGCTCGCGGCGCTCTACACCGCCGCAGCTCCGAAGTCGAACACGTTCCGGTCGCTGACCACCCTGCTCGCGCACCGCGCACCTTACGAGGTGGGCGACCTGTTCGCGGATGCCGCGACCCGCACCGACGATCTCGACCGGCTCGGCCGCTTCGCCACCGCCGCAGACATCTTGAACCAACGTCGTACCCTTCACGAGGAGTTGAGTTGACCGACAACGTCATCGACGAGCCGACACTGCTGCGCCCCCACGCGGAACAGCAGTACGCAGACGAGCTCGCCGCGCTCGCCCGACTCGACGACCGCGCTCGTCCACCGTCGTGGCAGCTCTCACCGTGGGCGGTCGTGACATACCTGCTCGGCGGCGCACTGTCCGACGGCACCGTGATCTCGCCGAAGTACGTGGGACCTCGCCGCCTCATGGAGGTCGCCGTGGCGACCCTCGCGACCGATCGTGCGTTGCTGCTGCTCGGAGTTCCGGGCACCGCGAAGACGTGGGTGTCGGAACACCTCGCGGCTGCCGTGTCCGGATCGTCGACCCGCCTCGTGCAGGGCACCGCGGGCACCGCGGAGGAGGCGATCCGGTACGGCTGGAACTATGCGCGTCTGCTCGCCGAGGGACCGTCACCCGCAGCTCTCGTACCGTCACCGATCATGACCGCGATGCGCGACGGGGCGATTGCGCGTGTCGAGGAGCTCACCCGCATCCCGGCCGATGTACAGGACGCGCTGATCACAGTGCTGTCCGAGAAGACGTTGCCCGTGCCCGAGCTGAACATGGAAGTACAGGCCGCAAAGGGTTTCAACGTCATCGCCACTGCCAACGACCGCGATCGTGGGGTCAACGATCTGTCGTCCGCGTTGCGCCGCCGCTTCAACACGGTTGTGCTGCCACTGCCCGCCAGCGAGGAAGACGAAGTCGCGATCGTCGCGCGCCGCGTGGAGCAGCTCGGGGCCTCGCTCGAGCTACCGCACGTGCCTGCCGCCGCGGAGGAGATCCGCCGCGTCGTGACGGTGTTCCGGGAGCTGCGGTCGGGAGTGACCACCGACGGGCGGACCAAACTCAAGTCGCCGTCGGGAACTCTCTCCACCGCCGAGGCGATCTCGGTGGTCACCAACGGTTTAGCGCTGTCGGCGCATTTCGGCGACGGTGTGCTGCGCTCGTCCGATGTCGCGGCCGGAATTCTCGGCGCGGTCGTGAAGGACCCGACCGCCGACCGGCAGGTGTGGATCGAATACCTCGAGGCAGTGGTGCGTGAGCGCACCGACTGGGCCGACTTCTACCGTTCCTGCCGCGAGGTCACCGGGTGACAGTGTCCGCTGAGGTGCGGGTGTTCGGAATCCGGCATCACGGCCCCGGTTCCGCCCGCGCAGTGTTGCGCGCCCTCGCCGAGTTCGAACCCGATACCGTCCTCATCGAGGGTCCGTCGGACGCCGACCAGCTCACCGCGCTGGCGGCCTCCGACGATCTCCACCCCCCGTGGCGCTGCTCGCCTATGCCACCGGCGAACCCGCGACCTCGGCGTTCTGGCCGTTCGCCGAATTCTCGCCGGAGTGGCAGGCGCTGCGC
>BBEG01000587.1 GCA_001312645.1 Rhodococcus sp. JCM 9791 | reverse complement strand
TGCAGTCGATGCCGCCACCGCGGCGGCACCGGCGTGGCGCGATATGCCGTTCGACGCGCGCGCCGCGATACTTCTGCGGGCTGCCGACCTGATGTCGGGCCCGTGGCGCGAGACCATCGCCGCCGCGACGATGCTCGGTCAGTCGAAATCGGTGCAGCAGGCCGAGATCGACGCACCGTGCGAGCTGGTGGACTTCTGGCGTTTCAACGTGCACTTCGCACGTGAACTCCTCGCGGAGCAGCCGAAGTCGTCGCCGGGCGTGTGGAACCGGATGGATCACCGTCCGCTCGAAGGATTCGTGTACGCCGTGACGCCGTTCAACTTCACGGCGATCGCCGGCAACCTGCCCACCGTACCCGCGCTCATGGGCAACACCGTCGTCTGGAAGCCCTCACCCACGCAGTCCCTGGCCGCCTACTGGACGATGCGCGTGCTCGAGGCGGCCGGGCTTCCGCCCGGGGTGATCAATCTGCTCACCGGCGACGGCAGAGCCGTGTCCGACGTCGTTCTGAGTGACCCCCGCTTCGCGGGTCTCCACTTCACCGGATCCGTCGCGACGTTCCGGCATCTGTGGAAGGAGATCGGCGGCAACCTCGACGCGTATCGCACCTATCCGCGGATCGTGGGGGAGACCGGCGGAAAGGATTTCGTCGTCGCGCATCCTTCCGCCGACCCCGCTGTCCTGGCCACTGCGCTGATCCGCGGCGCGTTCGAGTATCAGGGGCAGAAGTGTTCGGCGGCGTCGCGCGCGTTCGTGCCGCGTTCGGTGTGGTCGCGGATGCGGGAGGATTTCCTCGCGGAGGTCGATGCGCTCACCTACGGCGACGTCACCGACCTGTCCAATTTCGGTGGCGCGTTGATCGATCGCCGCGCATACGAGAAGGCCGTCGGTGCCCTCGACCGCGCTCGGGACCGCACCTGCGTGGAGTTCGCCGTCGGCGGTGGGTACGACCAGTGGGTCGGATGGTTCGTACGACCCACGGTGCTGCTCGTCGACGATCCCGGCGACGAAGCGCTCACCACCGAATATTTCGGCCCGATCCTCGCTGTGCACGTCTACGACGACACCGTCACCGGTGCGTGGGAGAACGTGCTCGAGATGATCGACACTGCAACCCCGTACGCACTGACCGGGGCCGTGGTCGCGGAGGATCGCGCCGCGATCGAGCAGGCTGCCGCCGCACTGAGATTCACGGCGGGCAACTTCTACGTCAACGACAAGCCCACCGGCGCGGTCGTCGGACAGCAGCCGTTCGGCGGTGGTCGGCTCTCGGGCACCGACGACAAGGCGGGCTCGCCGTTGAACCTGCTGCGCTGGGTGTCGCCGCGTGCGCTCAAGGAGACGTTCGTCCCGCCCACCGCTCACCGCTATCCGCATATGGAACCCGATCCCGGGGCGGGGTCGTGAGCAGTACGGGCCAGAGCGGTGCGCTGTCGAACCCGCTGCGCCCGGTCATTCTCGCCGCATCGAAATCGAACGCGGTGCGTCGCCTGATCACCGGGGCACCTCCCACGCGCCGGATCGTCGACCGGTTCGTCGCCGGAACCACCCGCGCGGACGCGATGACCGTCGCCGCGCAGCTGCTGGGCTCGGGCACGGGGGTGAGCATCGACCATCTCGGCGAGAACACCTTCGATGTCGGGCAGGCCCGCGCCGTCGTCGGTGAATACCGTGAGTTGCTTGCCGATCTCGGGACGCTCGGCGAACTCACGCCCGAGACGTTCACGGGTGCGCCCGCCGTCGAGGTGTCGGTCAAGCTCACCGCGCTGGGGTTGTCGCTCGGGACGGACGGCAGCAAGATCGCGCTCGATCACGCCCGGGAGATCTGCGCCGCCGCGCAGGATGCAGCCGCGTGGGTCAGCATCGACGCAGAAGACCACACCGTCACCGACGACACTCTCGCAATCGTCCGCGACCTGCGCGCCGATTTTCCCGACGTGGGAGCGGTCGTGCAGGCGTATCTGCGCCGCACCGAAGGGGACTGCCGCGAACTGACGGCGCCGCGGTCGCGGGTGCGGCTGTGCAAAGGCGCCTACGACGAGCCGGCGTCGGTGGCGTATCGGGATCGCGCCGAGGTCGATGCGTCGTATCTGCGGTGCTGCGGATCCTCATGGCGGGCGACGGGTACCGATGGTCGCCTCGCACGATCCCGCCGTCGTCGCGGCGGTCGACCCGCTCGCCGCGAGCGTGGGACGTGGCCGCGGCGAGTTCGAGCATCAGATGCTGTTCGGGATTCGGGCCGGGGAGCAGCAGCGCTTGGCCGGCGTCGGGCGTCGGGTGCGGGTCTACGTACCGTACGGGTCGCAGTGGTACGGCTATCTCATGAGGCGTCTTGCCGAGCGGCCCTCCAACCTGCGATTTTTCGTGCATTCACTTCTGAGTGGCGACTGAACGGACCACCTCGCCGGTAGATTGGCGCCCGTGAGCACCTCCGGAGACGACCCTCGTTCGTGGGTGCTCTATGTCGTCGTGGTGGCTCTGACCGCTCTGATTGCCGCCCCGCGTCGTGGCCACGACAG
>BBEG01000586.1 GCA_001312645.1 Rhodococcus sp. JCM 9791 | reverse complement strand
GTGTCGCCGTGCTCGAAGACGGCTCCGACTGGCGCGAGGTGCTCACGGTCGCGACCGGCGCCCCCGTTGCGGCCCTCGGCCAGGCGAAATACGTCACCGCACTTCGTCCCATCGCCACCGATGAACTGCTTTCTGCCACACGCGGAACCGCGCTGTCGCCGGAATCTGCCGCGATCGTGATCTGCTCGGTTCCGTCCCTCGACGCGGAACATCCGCCGAAATTTCCGGTCCCGGCGTGAACGGCACCGAAATCATCGCCCCGCTCGGATTCCCCGACGCGCTGCGCAGCGCCCGCAACGACGCCGTCGCCGACTTTCCCGCCGGCATCGACATTCTGCTGGTCGCAGACGACGGCACCGTTCTCGGGTTGTCGCGCACCACTCGTATGAGCACCCCGCGTTCGAGCACCGCACAGGAGAACTGACATGGGATATTCCGGAGCCCGCGGCGGACTGGATGCGATCCTCGCCGCCGAAAGCCTCGTCCGCACCGCGCGTGAAGCCGACAACTCACCGCGCCTGACCACCGAACAGATCACGGGCGCATGCGCCTCGCCGTCGACCGTGTGATGGGTGAAGGGTCGCTCTACGACCCCGAGACCGCCGCCGATGCACTCCGCCAGGCGGAAGGCGACGTCATCGAGGCCACGCACCTCGTCCGAGCCCACCAGTCGACACTGCCGCGACTGGCAGTCAGCGAACCCGTCGACCCCGACGAGATGACAGTGCTGCGCCGCATCGTGCCGGCGTGGCGCACCCCGGACGGTCCGCAGTTGCTCGGCCGCACCAGCGATTACACCGGCCGCATGCTCGTCCGCGACGACGACCCCGTGCCGCCTACCGTCATCGACGAGGCCCCCACCCCGGACCGCACCGACGCCGAACGCCATCCGAAGCGTTTCTCGGAACTGTTGCGCGAGATGGACCTGCTCGCCGACAGTCGGCCGGCCGACGGCTCCGACCCCGAGCCGTTCGACATCTCCCGTCACCCCGCCGCACCCCCGGCGCCCCGCTCGGCGGTGCTCGCATCGATGGCACGCGCCGAGACCGGTTCATTGATCGGTACCTGGTACCGCTCGATCCGCGGCACCGAAGGCAACCTGCACGAGGTCACCCTCGGTGAGGTGCGACACGGCCGCGTCCCGGTGCGCATCCGTCACCCACACACGGGAAATGCGTTTTCTGTCGGTGATATTCGTGTCACCGAGTGCGAGGCAATCGAAGATCTCAACGGCCCCGACGAGGATCGTGGCCGCTTCGACATCGGCTACGGATTGTGCTTCGGCCACAACGAGCGCAAGGCCATCGCGATGGCCAACCTCGACATCGCGTGCCGCCGATTCGGCGACACCGGCGGTCTCGAGCAGACCCTGCTGCTCACCACCGACGGCCTCGATTCCTGTGGCTTCCTCGAACACCTCAAGCTTCCGCACTACGTCACCTTCCGCTCGATGATCGACCGGAAGATCGCCGTGCAGGCCGGCGCCGGCGACGCCGCGGACCGCAACACCGAACCTCTCGGAAGGACCTGCTGATGACCGACCTGCTCACCACCCGCGACACCGGCTCGCGCGTCACCCACACCCTCGACGCGATCGACGCCGCCACCCGCGAGCGCGGGATCCTCGACGAAGGATCCAAACGCGAGATTCGCCGCGCGACACTGACTGCGGTGTGCGTGCCCGGCTACCTGACCCCGTTCGGTTCCCGCGAGATGCCCGTCGCCCGCGGCTGGGGCTCCGGCGGCCTGCAGGTCACGCTCGGCGTCGTCGGCGGTGCCGATGTCGTCAAGGTCATCGATCAGGCGACGACGACGGCGTCAACGCCACGAACTTGCGACGCCTGATCGAGTCGAGCGAGAAGTGCGCTTCCTCCAAGGACACCCGCGAGTCGACGATCATTCAGTCACGGCACCGCATCCCGGAGGAGCCGATGACCGAGGATCAGATCCTCGTGCTGCAGGTCCCCAACTCGGAACCCCTTCGTGCCGTGCAGAAATCGGTCACCGAGTGTGCGCGTATGCACGCCGAGGCCGACTACTCGATGATGTGGGTCAGCCTCTACGAGGACCTCGTCCGCAACGGCGTCATCACCAAGACCACCGGCTACCCGGTGCTCGTCGACGGCCGGTACGTGATGATCACGTCGCCGATCCCGCGGTGGGACGTTCCGCGCCTGGACAATTCACCGCATCTGACCCTGCTCGGTGCCGGGCGTGAGAAGCGCATCTTCGCGGTGCCGCCCTACACCCCGGTGCAGCCGCTCACGTTCGACGATGTCCCGTTCGAGGTCGAGGGCAGCGACGACCAGATCTGTGTGCGCTGCGGTTCGTCCGACACGTTCCTGGTCGAGGCGTCGCCCGGGCGCATGATGTGCAGCGACGTCGAGTGGTGCACTCGCGTCGTCGACGCCGACATCGACGAGACGCTCCACAGTGCGCACGCCCCGATGCAGTTCCTGCCCGACCCGCAGCGCCGTGTCCGCGCCGCGAACGCGGTGACCCGCCGCGATCCGGCGGAGCTCA
>BBEG01000585.1 GCA_001312645.1 Rhodococcus sp. JCM 9791 | reverse complement strand
CCGGACTGCACCGCCGTCTGGTGCGCACCCCCTGGCCGGTGCGGCAGTGGGCACAGGCGCACGACACGTGGCCGAGCCGATACCCGACGTCCCGGGTGCTCTGTCGTGGTCGGACTATCTGCGCGGTCAGCAGCACGCGCTGTTGTGGGGCAACCCGACGCAGAAGGGCCGCTACTGGGGTGTCGAGTTGCCGCCGCGCGGGGCGCTGGCGATCGGGCTCGACACCGTCTCCGCGTGGTTGCTTCCCGTCGTCGATGCCCCGCTGGTGGGGCGCGTGGCCAAGCTGGTCCGCTCGTGGGCACGCACCGCGTTCCTCAACGAGCAGAAAGCGATCGCCGATCACCTCGCGGCGGTCGAGCGCATCCTGTCGGGACAGGGCGCGGCTGCTCGGCCGGCCACCGCCGCACAGATGGACTATCTGCTGCTGCGCTCGGCCTCGCTCGGACTGCCCCTCGACGCGGACGGTGTGATCTCCGGCGGCGGCGAGTGGGAGCAGTCCGATGTGGCTGCGCTCGAAGACCTCACCGACCTCTCACTGACCCCCGGCGACGGCTACACCACCGTGCGCGGTCAGGTCGGGGGCCGCGACTGCACCGGCTACGCGATCGTGCTCACGGTCGGGCGTATGGCGCCGTTGCCGATCCCGGAGCGGATGCTGCGTGGCAGGTCATCGGCGACCAGTCCGGTGAACCGCTCGAATGGTCCGAGCGCATCCGCCTGAAGACCAAGAATCAGACCGTCAACACGTTGCGCCGGTTGACCTCGAGCATCGAGGCGCAGTTCGACCACTACACCGTCGAACACGACCAGGTGCCGCCCCAGGAACTCGCCGAGCAGCACGCGCTCGCGCAGCGGGTGATCTCCGACATCGAGGAAGACCATTCGGGTCTGTCGGTGCGCACCGAAGGCTGGTATCGGGTCGTCGTGGTGGGTTCGACACCGGCGGAGGCCAAGGAGAAGGTCTCGATGCTCCAGGAGATGTACGCCCCGCACATCCGCCTCGAACAGGAACACGGCCAATACCAACTGTTGCGCGAATTCATGCCCGGCGAACCACTGGCGAACATCGCGCACTGCCGACGCATGAACGTCGAATCGCTCTCCGCCGGCATGGCCGCGGTCGGCGACCGCATCGGGGACCGCACCGGCGTGGTAATCGGGGAAACCGCGTCGATCGCACCGCGGCCCGCGGTGTGGGATCTGTTCGCAGCACACGAGACCAAGGACAAGTCCGGTCTGACACCGATCGTCGCGGTCCCCGGCTCGGGCAAGACGTTCCTCGCGGGCGTGCTGCTCTACCAAGCCGTGCGGGCCGGCGCCTACGGTGTGGTGCTCGACCCGTCCGGACCACTCAAGAAACTCGCGCAGCTACCCGAGTTCCGCGGCATCGCCGAAGTCCAGGCACTGACCGGCCGCACCTCGCGCCCGGGTTCGCTCAACCCGTATCGGGTGATCGTCGATCCGCGCCGCGACGACCCCGACTACAACCCCGCGAACCCGGATTACGCCGACGATCTCGACCGAGCGGCGGCAGCGCAGTCGCAGTACGAAGCCGATGTGCGGGCCGCGGCCGCAGAGCGGATCTCCGTGGCGGTATCGGTCCTGAAGATGATGCTTACCCCTGCGCGGCTCGATCACGAGTGGACCGAGACGGTGCTTCAGACGGCGGCGAACACGGTCGGCGGCGAGCGGCACCACAATTTGCGTGAAGTCCTCGAGGCCATCGCCACACTCGCCGGCGAGGACGAGAACGTCGACCTGCGGACCTGCGCGAAGAGCGTGTACCAGGACTTGACGATGATGTCCGATCTCGCCGAGGCCCGAGTGCTCTTCCCCGAGCGCGGGACCACCGCAGACGCGGACGACGTCGCAGGCGATCGCATTCGTCTCACGGTGTTGACGATGCCCGGTCTGCAACTGCCGCCCGAGGGCACCGACCCGGCACAGTGGACGCCGCAGCAGCGGATGGCCGGCCCGTTGATGCACATGGCCGCGTGGCTGGCCAACCGGCTCGTCTACGAGCTGCCCCGCTACGAGCGCAAAGTGCTGTTCCTCGACGAGAACAAGTACCTCGAGCAGACCGGCGCCGGCCGCACGTTGAATCTGCGTATCGCGCGTGATTCGCGTAAGTACAAGGTCCGTGCTCTGGTGTGTTCGCAGTTGCCGGATGACTATCTCGGTGTCGACGGCACCGACGACAAGTCGGCGCTGACGTATGAGGTGATCATCGGTGATCTCGGGGGCAACGCCCACGCCATCGCGGGCGCTTGAAGCTGTTGAACCTGCCGGCCGGTGAAGGCTACGAGGCACTGTTGGCCGACCTCGGTGGCGGCGGTGAAGACACTTTCGATCCGGATACCGATACCGAGCGTGTGGATCAGGCGCGCAGGTTCATCGTGAAGATGGCCGACGACATCGAGTTGATCCGTTCGGACTGGACGCACTTCGTGCACCTGGCGCATGTATTCGAGGCGTTGGATTCGCGGGCGACCCGCGCTGCGATGGGCGGCGCGTCATGAGCGCGCAA
>BBEG01000584.1 GCA_001312645.1 Rhodococcus sp. JCM 9791 | reverse complement strand
GGCCCGTCCGCGTAGGCCCGGACCGTCGCCGACCTGCCGGAGCTGGCGGCTCGCGCGGCAGCGGCCGAGCCGGATATCGTCGCATTCGGCCATGGTGACCGCGAGGTCACGTTCGGCGAGTTCGCGCAGCGTCTGGAGACGATGGCCGCGACGACAGGTGGTGCACTCACCGCCGAAGCGCTGGTGTCGGTCGTGCTCAACGGGCTCGTCCCGGGCATGTTGCCGCAACTCGGCGCCGACGGCTTCGCTCGACTGATCCGCGACGTGGTCGCAGCCGCGGAAGCCGTCACGGACGGGGATTAGTCCGCTGCGGAGTCGTTCGGGATAATGGAGGATCGACTGTCGTTCGAACACCGGGGGCCGTACCGTCCCCGGTGGTATCGGGCTGCGGCGCGTTCGGTGATACTCCGGGCGTAAGCAATTTCAGGAGGATGACGTAGATGACGGGTGGTATGGCGGGCAAGCCGGCGCTGACGATCGAGGATCTTCCTCGGTTGCTCGCCGCAGTTGTGGACATCCACCCCGACCGCATCGCTCTCTCCGATGGTGATACACACCTCACCTACGCCAGGTTGCAGCAGGAGATCACCACTCTCGACGCAGCAATGGGTGGAGTGCTCGGATTCGACGCGCTCCTTCCCGTCGTTCTGTCCAACGTCGCACCGGGCCTCCTCGGCGGCGGCGGGCTCCCCGCGGTCGTCGACACCCTGCTCGCGGACTCGTCCGAGGTGCTCGGTGACGATGCGGTCGCCCCGTGACAGCGGATCCGAACACGCTCGTGGCACGCTTCGACGCGCAGGTCGCGGCGACCCCCGATGCCACCGCACTCGAATTCGAGGGCGAGCGCCTCACCTATCGCGAGTTCGATGCCCGCGCCAACCGCCTCGCACGTCACCTGATCGGGCTCGGCGTCGGACCGGACACCCGGGTCGGCCTGTCGATCCGTCGTTCCTTCGATCTGCTCGTCGGTATGTATGCCATCGTCAAGGCAGGCGGCGCGTACGTCCCTCTCGATCCTGATCACCCCGCCGACCGCAGCGCCTACGTGCTCGAGACGGCCGAGCCGATCGCGGTGGTCACCACCGCGCGCGATGCCGTCGACCTGCCCCGAACCGTGCCGGTCGTCGCGATCGACACCCTCGACGTGTCGGGATACGCCGACGATCCGATCCATGACGACGAGCGGACCGGTGCACTGACCGCCGACCACCTCGCCTACGTCATCTTCACCTCGGGGTCGACCGGTCGTCCGAAGGGCGTCGCGGTCGAGCACCGTGCGATCACCGCGAACATCGCGTGGCGCCAATCCGAATACGCGATGCGCGCCGACGACGTCGTATTGCAGAAGACGCCCTTCACGTTCGACGTGTCGGTGTGGGAGTTCTTCTGGCCGCTGCAGGTGGGTGCCACCCTGTCCATCGCGATCCCCGACGGGCACCGCGACCCCGCCTACCTTGCCCGGACGATGATCGACAGGGGAGTGACCATCGCGCACTTCGTGCCGTCGATGCTCGCGGTCTACCTCGCCGAACCCACCGCCGCATCGGTGAGTACCCTGCGTTACGTCTTCGCGTCCGGTGAGGCCCTGCCGCCGCAGACGGTTGCCGGCTTCTACGAGATCAGCTCCGCCGGCCTCCACAACCTGTACGGCCCGACCGAGGCCGCAGTCGACGTCACCTATTTCGCGACCGCCGCCGACGACACGGTCGTCCCGATCGGTGCAGCGGTGGCCGATACCGGGCTGTACGTCCTCGACGAAGGGCTGCGACCCGTTCCCGCGGGGGTCGAGGGAGAGCTGTATCTCGCCGGCGTCCAACTCGCGCGCGGTTACCTGCGTCGCCCCGACCTCACGTCCGACCGGTTCGTCGCCGACCCCTTCGGCGAACCCGGCGACCGGATGTACCGTACCGGCGACCTCGTCGAACTCGATGACGCCGACCGCCTCGTGTACATCGGCCGTACCGACTTCCAGGTCAAACTGCGCGGCCTGCGCATCGAACTCGGCGAGATCGAATCCGCCCTGCTCGATCATCCGGGTGTGCGGCAGTCCGTCGTGGTCGTGCATTCCGACCCCGGACTCGGCGATCACCTCGTCGCCTATCTCGTGACCGACGGCCGACAAGTGGAGCGGAGCGAACTCGCTGACGCGGTGCGTCACCGGCTGCCCGACTACATGGTGCCGTCGCTGTTCGTCGAGATCGACGAATTCCCGCTCGGTGCAAGCGGAAAGCTCGATCGCAAGGCTCTGCCCGAGCCCGACTTCAGTTCTCTCGCACGCGAATACCGCGCGCCGAGCACGCCGACGGAACACGCCGTCGTTGCGGCGCTGGAACAGGTGCTCGGCGCCCCCAGGCTCGGTGTCGAAGACGCCCCCAGGCTCGGTGTCGAAGACGCCCCCAGGCTCGGTGTCGACGACGATTTCTTCGAGCTCGGGGGTAACTCTCTGAGCGCAACCCGCGTGGTGGCGCGCATCAACGCCGACCACAAGGTTCGCATCGACGTCCGCGAATTCTTCGACGCGCCCACTGCGGCCGAACTGTCGTCCCTCATCGACACCGCGATCGCC
>BBEG01000583.1 GCA_001312645.1 Rhodococcus sp. JCM 9791 | reverse complement strand
CGAAGCCGTCCGGGACGTCGCCGCATGGGGCGGCGGCAAGGTACAGATCGGTGAGGAACTCAACATGCCGTCACCGCAGGACGGTGGCAGCCCGGGATGCTTCGACGCCGTCGCGGCCGGTATCGCTGCAGCGCTCGACGAGCGTGAGCGACTCGGTGTCGAGGTCGAGATCGGGGTGAACTCGGCGGGTATGGCCGACCCGGCATTCTGGGGGCAGATGGCACGCTCGATCGGCCCGGATCTCCTCGGGTGCCTCGACTACATCGGACTGGATGCCTTTCCCGACGTGTTCCACCCCGTTCCGCACGATCAGCTCGCTGGGGCCGTCACCTTTCTGCTGGACCGGTTCCGTTCTGTCACATCGGAAGTCGGGGTTCCGCGTCCACGCCGATTCACCTCACGGAGACCGGATGGCCGACGGGAACCGATCGGGACGAGGCGACCCAGCGCAGAGTCCTCGAGACCGTAGCCCACGCTGCCTTCGACTCGGACGTGGGTGTCACCGCGTACGAGTTCTTCGGGCTTCGGGACGGGCGCAGCGACGCCGGATGGGCCAGCCGATTCGGACTCCTACGCGACGACTACACACCCAAACCGGCCTTCGATGCGATTCGAGACCTCATCGCACGACGGGGAGTGTCACGTAGCTGGGCGTAGACGGATCGAGTTCGACATGTTGGGGAGCAAGCTTGCTGTCGTGCAGCATCGGGCCGAGCGGCAGCGACCGCGGAATACTCGACGCGTACACATCGATCCGGATGCGGTGGCCCGGCTGCAGGATTGCGTCGGTGGGCAGCATGCTGATGTCGAGCAGGGTGGGCTGACCGGGGACGACGGGTTGGTGGGTGTCGAGCGTGAGGTACGGGTGGGCCTGCGCGTAGTCGCCCGACTCGGTGAACGTGCTCTTGGAATCGTCGATCGCACGTAGTGACGCAACCAGGGATCCGGTGGACAGCACCGTGGAGCGGCCGTCGGGCGCAACATCATTGATCGACACCGACCAGAACCCGTCCGGGTTGTCGAGCACGGTGTTCAGGTGCAGGTTGATCGGGCCGGAGAGCGGTGTCGGGTCGGCCACCGGCCCGGATGTGAACACCAGGCCCTCCGCCTCGTTGAATCGTGCGTCCTTCGTGCAGTTCGATCCGAGGACGACCGCGATGCCCGCGGTGCCTTGCGCGGCCTCCCTCGAACACACCCCGCGAAGGCCGGGTGCAACGGTGAGCCGCGCCGGAGAATCCGGCGGGGTTGGCTGCAGGCTTCCGTCGTGGACCGCGTGCGCGGCGGTGCCGCTCGGGGCCGTCGACAGGTACATCCGTTCGTATTCGACACCCGCACGCGGGAATTGGTCGGTGGTGGTCCAGCCGCCCCCCTGCTGCAGAAGCGTTACCGGCCCGTACCCCGTGATGCCGTTGTCGATGTCCTTGAGCCAATGGTCGAACCAGGCACGCTGCAACGCCACCATCGTCGGCGGGTGACCGGGTGTGCCGAAGCCTTCGCCGAGCACGGCGTGGTACCCGTCGCCCATCACGAGCTGCTTGTTGCCGGGGGACACCGGAATCGAGTTGTAGATCTCGGGCTCGCTGTTGGCGAAGATGTCGTGCCAGTTGCCGAACACGAAGGTGGGTACTTCGACGGCGTCGAGATCGGCTTGTCGGTCCTGGTAGAACGGGCCGTCCTGTGCGACCTCGAGAGCGCCGGGGGAGACGCCCTCGATGGTCGGTGCGGTGAGCGCTTCGGCGAGTTCGGGGATCTTGGTGAACGGATCGTCCATCCGGTCGTGAAGCCATTGCGCATCGAATCTGCCCTGCAACAATGCTTCGACATCGGGAACCCATTTGAGGCCGTTGACGAGACCGAGCCAGGCCGGCATGAATCCGACGCCGATCGCGCCGCCGGTGCCGACGATGTCGCGGAGGAGGTCGTTGCCGGGTTCGACGGCGAAGACAGCGTCGAGTTCGGCGGGCCGGTGTCCTGCGGCCTGGATCTGATTGATCGCCGAATACGACACGCCCGTGGTGCCGATGCGGCCGTTGGACCACGGCTGTGAGGCCGCCCAGTCGATGACCTCGACGGTGTCCTGTTGTTCGCGAGGTCCGAGCACGTCCCATTGCCCCTGGGAGAAGCCCGTACCGCGGACGTCGACGATGACCTGGGTGTAGCCGTTCTGTACGAGGTCGCGATTGAGTCCGAAGACGCGTCCGAGCTGTGCTGCGGGGGCGGCGAGTTCCGTGATGCCGTCGAAGGGAGCGTCGAGATTCACGATGTTCCCGAGTCTTCGACGAGTGGTTGAAGCGTCGGATCCTCCATCGCCACGGATGCGAGCGTCGACAGGAGCTTCGTGTACGGCGTGAGGTTGAGGACCACCGGGGTCTGCTCGTCGATCGGTGTCCCGTCCGCATTCGCGGGACGGAACACATTGGCGCGAAGGATGGTTCCGTCGCTGAGGGTGATCGGAACGTCCCACTCGACTGCCGTGTTCGGGTAGGCATCGGGTGCGTCGACGGCGTCTTGCCATGCGACGGCGTCGGCTCCGCCGGTCGGATCGGCCGCGGCCGGTGGCGCAAGTGCG
>BBEG01000582.1 GCA_001312645.1 Rhodococcus sp. JCM 9791 | reverse complement strand
GCGAAAAGCAACTCGAGACGCAACGGCGCCGCTCGCAGGCCGCGAAATCGCTCGCGGCCGGTGGGGTGCGGCAGAGGGAACTCTCGGAGCCGGAGGCCGAGGTGTTGTTGAGTCTGCTGGATGCGGCGTTGTCGGCGCGGGTGCGGTCAGTGGGCGTGTGCGACCGGATGAGGGGTCTTCCGGGACGCAGAACGGGGTGAAACTCACGTTGCGGCCGAGTGAGGAGTCGATGGTGGTGCGCACCGCGCGGGGCAGTCTGTATTTGGATCATCTGTCGGTGGAGGTGCAGTGAAGGCGCGCTCGATTGCGTCGGTCGATCTCGATTCGTATCAACGTGCGGCACGATTGATCCTGACGCATCATCTGGTGACGACGACGTTCCCGGATCGGTCGGCGTTGTCGTCGCTGCGCCGGTGGGCGACGGAGTTGCGTGAGGATCTGCTCGCCACGTTCGGGTATCGGCTCGAGGTCACGGAGACCACGGCACGGTTGTTCACGGTCGCCGATCGGCTGGATCCGGGGGCGGGGACGAGTACGGCGACGGATCGGCCGTTCGATCGTCGTCGGTATGCGTATCTGGCGTTGGCGATCGCGGCGTTGGGGCGCGGTGGCGGTCAGATCACGTTGTCGGAGTTGGCCGATCATGTGGCGTCGGACGCGAGCCGGGTGGAGGGCGTCGATCTCGACACCGCGCGCGCCGCGGACCGGGATGCGTTCGTCGATGCGGTGGCGTGGTTGACGACGCGGGGTGCGCTGACGCTCGCCGATGGTGATGCGGGTGGTTGGGCGAGCGATCCGGGGCATGGGGAAGCGCTCTACGACATCGATCGTGCGGTGGTGGCCGCGGTGTTCCGTCCCCCGCGAGCGTTGCAGCATCTGACGTCGGTGCGGGCACTGCTCGGTTCGTCGGTGCCGCACAGTGATACGGGTGAGGTGCGGCGGCGGGTGCGCCGCGCGCTGGTGCAGAAGCCGGTGGTCTACGCCGAGGATTTGTCGGACGACGAGGCGTTGCAGTTGGCGTTGCCGCGCACCACCGATGAGGTGGAGTTGTTGACAGGTCTGGTGTGTGAGCGGCGCGCCGAAGGGGTGGCGCTGGTCGACACGTCGGGCCGGTTGTCGGATGTGCGGTTCCCGAACACGGGGACGGTCGCGCAGGTGGCGTTGCTGCTGGCCGGGGAGATCTGCGATCGGGTGTCGGATCCGGATGCTCCGCCTCCGGAGCGGATGCCGCTGCCCGCGGACGGACATGATGCGCTGGCGGCGGCGATCGATGGTGCGATTCCGCGGTCGGGGTTGTTCACGCCGTTGGCGTCGGCGATGCCGGGTGAGCTCGTCGATCGATTCGAGGGCGCGTCCGAGCGTCCGGTGGCAACGCATCCGCTGATCGAGGATTCCTGGGTTGCGGGCACGATCGGGCGGCTCGTCGACACCTATGGGCGGACGTTCGCCGCGCAGTGGCAGGCGGATCCGGCGGGGCTTGCGCAAGCGGCGTCGGAGCGGCTCGAGCAGATGCGGTTGGTGGTGCGGGCGCGGCGGGCTTCTGGCGTTGCCTGCGCTGGCGCGGTTCCGCGGTGTGACGGTCAGTGTGCGCAAGCGCGATCCGGAGATCGATCTGTTTGCCGATTCGTCTCCGCCGGACGGTCCACCGGCCGGTGAAACCGAGTTCAGCGATCTCGGTCCTTCCAGTAACTCAGCGTCCACTGTTCCCGACTCGATCGACACGGAGATCTCATGAGCAGCGCCCGTTTCCGCCCGACGCGTGCCGGGATCATCAATCTGTGGGATTACCGCGATCAGGAGTTCTCGTTCGCGGATGGTCGTCTGGTGTTGCGCGGACCGAACGGCTCCGGGAAGACGAAAGCTCTGGAGGTGTTGTTCCCGTTCGTGTTGGACGGGCGCATCGAGCCGCGTCGGCTCAACCCGTTCGCCGGTGAGGAGCGCACCATGCGCTCGAATCTGCTGTACCAGGGGCAGGAGAGCGCGCATTCATATGTGTGGATGGAGTTCAGCCGCGGGCAGCGCGACGATCCGGAAGCGGTCACCGTCGGGATCGGGATGCGCGCGACCAAGGGCAACGACAAGGTCACCCGCTGGCATTTCGTGGTGGACGGCCGGGTCGGTGTCGACTTCTCTCTGCTGGACGACGAGGATCGTCCGCTGACGAAGAAGCAGCTGATCGAACAGGTCGGTGCCGAGGCGATCACCGAGCGTCCGATCGAATACCGGGCGGCGATCGATGCGCGGATGTTCGGTCTCGGTGCGCAACGGTACGACCAGTTGATCAATCTGATCCTGACGCTGCGGCGCCCCCAGCTCGCGAAGAATCTCGATCCGAAGGGCCTGTCGCAGGCCCTGACCGACGGGTTGCGGCCACTCGACGACGAGCTGGTCGTCGAGGCGGCTCGGTCGTTCTCCGACATGGAGGAGGTGGCCCGCACGCTGGAGTCTCTCGCGGCCGCCGATGATGCGGCGCAGCGGTTCGTCACCGTGTATTCGAAATATGTGCGGCAGCAGGCCCGGGTGGCAGTGGAGCAAGTGTCCGGGCGGCTCGAGGCCGTCGACGCCGCGGTG
>BBEG01000581.1 GCA_001312645.1 Rhodococcus sp. JCM 9791 | reverse complement strand
GCGGTGGCCGGGCCGTCGGCAGCCAGGCTGCGGTACCAGCCGAGCCGGTCGCCGAGGTAGATGGAGAACACGTCGATCGCACCGAGTGTGGCATCGAGAATGCGTTGTGCGTAGACGTCGACCGAATCGGTTCCGGCGACGGAAACAGAAGGGTGTTCGGGTGTGGATGTGGACATAGCGGTCATCTCCGTGCAGGAGGACGAATGGTCCTCACAATCGTCGTACTCGAACGGGCCGATGTCACTGTTCGTTCGCCGTTCGAAGCATGTTGGGGAGGGCTAGCGTGGTCAGACATGAACTCCCCGTCGAATGCTGTCGCCGCGGTACTCGAGCATTGCCGAGTGTGCGCAGTGGGCTCGAGGACTTCTACCGCGACTTACACGCGCACCCGGAACTGTCGCATCAGGAACACCGGACCGCCAGGAAAGTCACCGACCGCTTCGTGATAGCGGATACGAGGTGCACAAAGGCATCGGTGGCACCGGTGTGGTCGGGATATTGCGCAACGGGCAGGGCCCGACCGTCCTGCTCCGCGCAGACATGGACGCGTTGCCCGTGGCCGAGGCGACCGGTCTTCCTTACGCCAGTACAGTTCGCGCTGTCGACAGTGACGGCAACGATGTCCCCGTGATGCACGCGTGCGGACACGACGTGCATGTCACGGCGCTGCTCGGGGCAGCGGACCTGTTCCGGCAGGGACCCCAGCACTGGCAGGGGACCTGGTGGCGCTCTTCCAGCAGGCCGAGGAAACCGGCGACGGTGCCGCGCGATGGTCGACGGCGGCCTCGCCGAACTGCTGACCGGCGTCGACGTCGCACTCGCTCAGCACGTCCTTCCGGCACCGGCCGGGCGCGTCGGCACCCGGTCCGGGGCGGTCCTGTCCGCCGCCGACAGCATGCGGGTCACCATGTACGGGCGCGGAGCGCACGGTTCGATGCCGCAGGCCGCGGTCGATCCCGTGGTGCTCGCGGCGATGATCGTCGTGCGCCTCCAGACCATCGTGTCGCGTGAGACCGCACCCGGTGAATCCGCAGTGCTCACCGTGGGCAGTATCAACGCAGGCAGCAAGGCCAACGTGATCCCGGACAGCGCGGTGCTGCAACTCAACATGCGCACCTACGACGAGGGCACCCGCGAGGCGATGCTGCGCGCGATCCGCAGGATCGTCATTGCTGAATGCCAGGCGTCGGATTCGCCGAGAGAGCCCGAATTCGAACTTTACGAACGCTTTCCGCTGACAGACAACGACGGTGAGGTCACCGACAGGGTGGCTCTCGCGTTCCAGGAGCACTTCGGCGACCGGTACCGCGAAATGCCCCAGCAGACGGCCAGCGAGGACTTCAGCGACATCCCGAACGCGCTCGGTGTGCCCTACACCTACTGGGGCATCGGTGGCATCGACCCGTCGATCTACGGAACCGCAGTCGAACAGGGCCGGGTCGCGCAGGACATCCCGGTCAATCACTCACCGACGTTCGCGCCGGTCGTGCAACCCACGCTCGACACCGGGGTGGAAGCGCTCGTCGTCGCCGCGCTCGCGTGGCTCGCGAAAGCGTGACCGCTCAGACGCGTTCCGTTGCCGATTTCACCAGGTCGACGAATGCTCGCCCGGCCTTCGACAGAGTTGCGGGATCGAACACCAGGCCGAATGCGCGGGTGAAGCTCGGCTCACAGGGCCGGACGACCGCGACGTCACGAACGGACTCTGCGAGCGAACGCTCCAGAAGCGACCCGCCGAGACCCGCCAGCACCATCGGCAGGCGCGCCTCCCGGTGACTTGCCAGCACGGCGATACGCGGCCTGTTACCTTCCTGACGCATCGCAAGGTCGAATTCGTCGCCCAGGGCCCCACCGCCGCGCGGCACGAACACCATGGGAATCGGTGGCAACGCCGAGAGTGTGATCGGACCGGGTGGGAGCTCGGTCCCCGGTGGGTAGACGAGCCAGTACTCGTCCTCGCCCAGCTCGATGACGTCGAGTCCGAGCTCACTTTCGACGGGCAGATGCGCGACCACGAACTCGCAGTGCCCGTCGCGGATCAGCGCAGCCGAATCCCGCTCTGCGCGGAGATCGCCGAAGCGCACCGTCGCCTTCGGGTGGGCGCGTCGGAACTGGGCGACCAGATCGATGATCGGGCCGGTCGCGAGTGCAGGGAACACCATCAGATCGAGGCTGCCCGTGACCTCGGCCGACGACGAGGCCAGCAGCTCTTCGACCCCGGCCACATCACGCAGTATCTGGCGGCTCGGTCCGATGAGAGTGTGACCGGCTGCGGTCAGGACCATGCCCCGGCCGATCCGGTGGAACAACTGCACACCCAGCTCGCGTTCGAGGCTGCGGAGGGCCTGCGACACCGTCGGTTGTGCAACCCCGAGCGCGGCGGCCGCACCGTTGATGCCGTCGTTCTCGACAACTGCGAGGAAGTACTCGATCTGGCGGAATTCCATGTGTCTACGCTCCCGGTTTCGTGCCGGTTGCCGCCGAGATGAATGCGGCCGCGGCCGGTGACGGTTCCCCGGCTCGAAGGACGAGTCCGACGGGCCGGGCAAGCGGCGGATCGAGCGACCGGACCGTGG
>BBEG01000580.1 GCA_001312645.1 Rhodococcus sp. JCM 9791 | reverse complement strand
GGTCGTGCGGCGGTAGAGACGGAACGCCTGCGGCTGCCGGGCCATCCAGGTGGGAGACGGCGGGCACGGTCTCCGCGTCCCACTCCGTGGCCAGGCGCAGCAGGTCCTCGGCGTCCTCGGGGCGGAAGGCGTCCTCGTAGATCTCGCCCGCACCGCGCCAGACGTGCGGCCCTGGTGTACGGCCTTCGTCGCGGTGCAGGTAGAACAGCGAGCCGACGGCCCTGAGCACATCCGCGTCGTCCGCGTCGCGAATCTGTTGCGTCAGGTGGGCTTTGATTTGCCGGTGCAGGTCGGCGTAGCCCTTCGGATCGCGCCAGCGCAGATCGGATTCGAGGATCTTGCGTACGACGTCATGTGGATACAACCCGAGCGGGCTCGACTCGACGAACGGCAGCCGCCGCAGCCAGGAGAACAGCGCCGCCACGTTCTGGTCGGGCTGCACCGCACGCAGCACGTCCTGCGTGCACATGTACGTGTGCGCACAGACCTCCAGGGCATGGCGATGCGCTGGGCTGGGCGCTTCACCGACGATCTGGTCGAGCAGGGCAGCGACTACGTCAGGGGTGGCGTCCGGCGCGAATTGGCGGCGGTGTCTTTGTTTGCCGCCGCGGCCCCGAGCGACAGGGCGAGTGGGTGCCCGCCGGCGAAGACGAGCAGCGGATCGCGCAGCTCACCGGCCACGTCGCGGGAGTCCAGCAGTGCGGCGGCGTCCATGGGTTCCAGGTCGCCCAGCTCGATGACCTGCAACATGTCGGCCCAGCCGGGGTCGGCCTGCCACGCCGCATCCGGGGGTATGCGCCCAGCCACCACGACCAGCGCGCCGACCGGCAGCGCCGGCAGGAACTGTTCGCACAGCCAGTGTTCCAGGCTGTGGATGTGTTCGAAGTTGTCGATCAGCAGCACCGCGCGCTCGTCGGCGAGTATCGAGCCGGCCTCGGTTGCGAAGGCTGCGGGGGATGTCTCGAGCATCCTCCCGTCCAGCATCAGTACGGTGCGAGCAGCTTCTGCGGTTCGCTGGGCGAAGCGCCCCAGCAGCGCCGACTTGCCGATGCCGCCGGGGCCGTGCACGAACATCACTCTGCCGCCGCTGCACAGCGCCTCGTCGAAGGCGGCGAGTTCCTCCTTCCGTCCGACGAAGGCGCGGTGCCTCGCGGCCTGGAGATGCGCCATCCAGGTGCGCGGCATCATGGCGCCCCTCGTCAACGAGATTGCCGAGCATTGCGGAATTCCCGGGTCGTTGGTGGCATACCGACGTCCGGGTGGTGTTCGAAGTGCCACCACTCGTTGTCGTAGATGCGGTAGAGGCCGTAGCGGGCACCGTGTTCTTCCAGCCAGCGCGCGCCTTCGAGCGGGCGCACATCCAGTGCACTGCCCTGGACATGTCTGGATTCCGCAGGTGGCAATACGTGTATCCGGGCAGCGGCCGGCGAGCCGGCGCGGCGCACCTCCTCGTCGAACAACCGCTGTTGCAGACGGGGATCGCGGTATCCCGAGGTGAGGCCGATGAGCTGCCCGTGGCGCCAGAGTGCCTCGGTGCGCGCAGCGGTGAATGCCGCCTTGGCATCGTCGGTGAGCCCGGTGAGTTCTTCGGCAGGAAATCGCATTCCCAATGCCCAGCAGCAGGCCAGTTCGCGGGCGCGGCAGGGATTGCAGATGAATGCAGCGGGTAGCAGGAACACGGCGAGCGCCACCGTGACTACGGCGAACAGTCGGTCACGGGGACGAGGTGGGATGGTGCGTGGTTCGTTCATGCCTCCAGTGAAGGAGGTCTGGTGTTGCCGGCCTGTATCCAGTTTTCGATACATCCACGATATGCGCCGGCATGCCGATTCTCATGCTCGCCGCAGTCCGGCTCGACGGCAAGGTTACCGGGTTCGAGCTCGGCGCCGATGACTACCTCACCAAGCTGTTCGAACTTCGCGAGCTCGTGCTCCAGCTTCGTGCCCTCGACCGCAGGCGTGTTCACAACGAGTCTCCTCTGCGCGAGATCGCTTGCGTATGTGTGGTTCTGTCCTGCCGCGAGGTCTACCACGACGGCCGCTACATTGCGCTCACCGGGAAGGAGCTTGCTGTGCTCGAAGTACTGGCCGCCGCGGAAGGCAGTGCCATCAGCGCCGAAGAGTTGTTCGAGCGAGCGTGGGATGAGAACGCAGACCCCTTCATCAACGCCGTGTGCATCGCCGTCTCGGCACTGTGCCAATGCCTCGGCGAGCCCCGGCTGATCGCCACCGTGGCCGGCATCGGCTCTGGCGTCGCCAGAATTAGTACATGGGTTTCTGAATACAGCAATATCTGTATTGTAGCTCGTATGGACACCCTGCTACACAGTGACGCGCTGTCCCGTTTCGGATACGCGTTGTCGGACTCGACCCGCACCCAGATCCTGCTGCATCTGCGCCGTGGGCCGGGTTATCCGTCGGACCTGGCCGAGCGGATCGGGGTGTCGCGGCAGATCCTGTCCAACCATCTGGCCTGCCTGCGCGGCTGCGGACTGGTCGTCGCGATTCAGGAAGGGCGGCGCAGCCGCTACGAACTGGCTGATGCGCGCATCGGGCGGGCCCTGGACGACCTGGTCGG
>BBEG01000579.1 GCA_001312645.1 Rhodococcus sp. JCM 9791 | reverse complement strand
CCGGCTCGGTGATCTTGATCGGAGCTGCCACGCTCGGGTGGCGTCTGCGCGCCGGCGTACCTGACCGTCCGCGTGGGTCAGGCGTCGAGATCCGCGGCGACGAGTTCGCTGACCTGTGCGAGGACGACCTCGTCGTCGCACTGGACCGTGACCGCGACACCCTGTGAGGCGCCGAGTGTCATGATCATCAAGCGGATCCCGCATCGACGGGATCGCCTCCGTCGACCGACAGCGTCACCGGAACTCCTGATGCGACGACGGCTTCGGCGATGATTCCGGCGGGACGTGCGTGCAGGCCGATGGACGAGCCGACCTTGACGGTGTTGACGGGCATGGGTACTCCTTGGTGTGGGGTTGGAGGATCAAACGGTGGCCGGTCGAGGCCCGGCTTCGGGTGCTGCGGGACTGCGGGATTCGGTACGGGTGAACTCCTTTGCGAGGGTGACGCTGAGCGCGGCGACGACTGTGCCCACCATGAGTGCGACGAAGAACCACAGCACACGATCCATCGCGAACACCACGAAGATGCCACCGTGAGGTGCACTCAACGTCACATCGGTCGCCATGATGATTCCACCGGTGACTGCGCCGCCGAGCATCATCGACGGGATCACCCGGAACGGATCCGCTGCTGCGAACGGGATGGCGCCCTCCGAGATGAAGGAGGCACCGAGAAGCCATGCGGCCTTGCCGTTCTCACGCTCGGCGGGGCTGTAGAGACGCGGTCGCACGAGGGAGGAGAGCGCCATCGCGAGCGGCGGCACCATACCGGCGGCCATCACGGCGGCCATGATCTGCAGAGACGCATGGTTGGACACGTCGAGTCCTGCCACGGCGAACGCATATGCCGCCTTGTTGACCGGTCCTCCGAGATCGAAACACATCATGAGACCGAGGATGACGCCGAGGGCAACGGCAGAGCCGCCGGACAGGCCGTTGAGCCAGTCGGTGAGACCGGTGGTGATCGCGGCGAGCGGCCTGCCCAGGACCAGGAACATGAGTCCGCCGACGATCAGGCTTGCGAGCAGTGGGATGATCACCACCGGCATCAACCCACGAGCACGTGGGCAGCGGAATCCGACCCACCCACAGCGCTGCGAAACCGGCGATGAGACCGCGACCAGACCGCCGATGAACCCTGCGCCGACGAACACTGCAACGGCACCGGCGGTGAAACCGGGGGCGAGACCGGGACGGTCGGCGATCGCGTAGGCGATGTACCCGGCAAGCGCGGGTACGAGGAAGGAGAATGCGAGCGAGCCGATCTGGTACAGCACAGCGCCGAGGTAGATCGCGAATCCGCCGTCGGCAGATTCGTCAGCGAATTGTCCACGACGATGCCGGAAGCGGAGTCGGAGATATCGTAGCCACCGAGCAGGAACCCGAGGGCGATGAGCAGACCACCGGCAGCGACGAAGGGAATCATGTAGCTGACGCCGGTGAGCAGGATCTGCCTCAGCCGGGTGCCCCATCCGACGTCGGCTGTGTTGCTCTCGCCGGTGGTGTCTGCTGCGCCTGCCTCGACTCGGGCGGCCTTCGGATCAGTGGCAGCATGCAGGGCTTCGGTGACCATCACGTCCGGTTCGTTGATCGCGCGTTTGACGCCCGAGGCGATCACCGGCTTGCCTGCGAACCGCTCTTTGCCCTTCACTCCCACATCGGTAGCGAAGATCACGGCGTCGGCGGCAGCGATGACGGCTGCCGGAATCGGGGTGCTTCCGCTCGAACCCTGCGTCTCGACGTGCAGCGTAATTCCGGCGCGTTCGGCTGCGGCGGTGAGCGCATCGGCAGCCATGTAGGTGTGGGCGATTCCTGTGGGGCAGGCGGTGACTGCGACCACGGACCGCTCGGACGGTTCGGGCTCCTGCGCTGCCTGACTTCCGCCGACCGACCCAGCGGTGGTCTCGGCCGGTGTGGCAGCGGGAGAGGCAGGGAGGACGTCCTCGACCAAGGCGATCACCTCGTCGGGTCCCGGCGCGTCGCGAAGTGCTGCGACGAAATCGGGCCGGACGAGTGCACGGGCCAGAGCGGTGAGAAGGCGCATATGGTCTGCTCCGGCGCCTTCGGGTGCAGCGATGAGGAACACCAGGTCGGCAGGGCCGTCGGGCGCGCCGAAGTCGACCTTCGGTGAGAGTCTGGCGAATCCGAGCGACGGCGTGGTGATCGTCGCGTGTCGGCAGTGAGGGATCGCGATCCCACCGGGCAGTCCGGTCGCCGACTTGGCCTCACGCTCGAGCACTGCGGCGGTGAGGGCGTCTCGGTCGGTAGCGCGGCCCGCATCCGTCAGCCTGCCGGCCAGTGTCGCGATCACCGATTCTCTGTCTGCTCCGAGATCGGTGTCGAGCGTGATGAGTTCGGCGTCGATGACCGACGGGCCGGGCGCGCGCCGGAAGCGAAGTCTGGCATCACATGTCCTTAGGAGTGGGGGAGTGGGGTGTGTGATGAACGGGTCGTCGGGAACGAGTTCGGCCGGGACCGCGGAGGGGTCGACAGCGTCGGGCCCGGGAATGCGAGTTCCGGGCAGCGCGACTGCGGCGCTGCCGTACGCGACGGCCAGGCGGAGTCGATCAGCAGCGGCA
>BBEG01000578.1 GCA_001312645.1 Rhodococcus sp. JCM 9791 | reverse complement strand
GACCTCGTCCTGCAGAGCCTCGGGTCGCCGGGGCACACCACCACGACGCCGAGCGTGAGCCGTCCCCTGATGACGACCTGTTCGACGTCGAGCAGGTCCACGTCGTGGCGGCTGAACGCGGCGAACAGCACCGAGGTCACGCCGGGGTGGTCCGGGCCCGTCACCGTCACAAGCACAGTGGTCTCAGACGCCACTACGTCTCCGATCTTCGTCAGTCGAATCGTGCACGGGTCGAAGCACGTGCTCGTCTCATTGTTGCAGTCTCGCAGTCGTCCGAGGTCGCGGGGTTGCGCAGCTCCACTGCCTCGTTCCGTACCGCATGCGACAGGCCCCGCCCGTTGTCACGGGCGGGGCCTGTCATGCAGTGTTGCGCGCTGAGCGCCTGCTGTGAGGCTGGAGAGCTATTGGTCTTCGCCGGCGCGCGGGTGGTCGCCGGGTGTGCGATCGGCGCCCTCGAGCACGTTCACATTGTGCTTGTGACTGCCCGGACCGACGTGAGCCTCGGCGCGCATCCGTTCGACCATGTGCGGGTAGTGCAGTTCGAACGCCGGACGCTCCGAGCGGATGCGCGGAAGCTCCGTGAAGTTGTGGCGCGGCGGCGGGCAGCTGGTGGCCCACTCGAGCGAGTTGCCGTAGCCCCACGGATCGTCGACCGTGACAACCTGACCGTAGCGGTAGCTCTTGAAGACGTTCCACATGAACGGCAGCGTCGAGGCGCCGAGGACGAAGGCGCCGATCGTCGACACGATGTTCAGGTTGGTGAACCCGTCGGTCGGGAGGTAGTCGGCGTAGCGGCGAGGCATGCCCTCGTTGCCGAGCCAGTGCTGCACCAGGAACGTCAGGTGGAAGCCGACGAACGTCAGCCAGAAGTGCCACTTGCCGAGACGCTCGTCCATCATCCGGCCCGTCATCTTCGGGAACCAGAAGTAGATACCGGCGTAGGTGGCGAACACGACGGTGCCGAAGACCACGTAGTGGAAGTGTGCGACGACGAAGTAGGTGTCGTGCAGGTGGAAGTCCAGCGGCGGGCTCGCGAGGATGACGCCGGACAGACCACCGAAGAGGAAGGTGATCAGGAACCCGACCGAGAACAGCATCGGTGTCTCGAACGTGATCTGGCCTCGCCACAAGGTGCCGATCCAGTTGAAGAACTTCACGCCCGTCGGCACCGCGATCAGGAACGTCATGAACGAGAAGTACGGGAGCAGCACGGCGCCGGTGGCGTACATATGGTGCGCCCACACCGCGATCGACAGGGCCGCGATGGCGATCGTCGCGTACACCAGGCCGGTGTAACCGAAGATCGGCTTACGGCTGAAGACCGGGAAGATCTCGGAGACGATGCCGAAGAACGGCAGCGCGATGACGTAGACCTCTGGGTGGCCGAAGAACCAGAACAGGTGCTGCCACAGGAGCACACCACCGGTGGCCGGGTCGTATATGTGGCCGCCGAGATGGCGGTCGACGAACAGGCCCATGAACGCGGCGGTCAGCAGCGGGAAGACCAGAAGGATCAGGATGCTGGTGATCAGGATGTTCCAGGTGAAGATCGGCATCCGGAACATCGTCATACCGGGGGCGCGTAGCAGACGACGGTGGTGATGAAGTTGACGCCACCGAGGATGGTGCCCAGACCCATGACACCGAGGCCGAGGATCCAGAAGTCCGCGCCGACACCCGGGGAGTGCAGTTCGCTGGTGAGCGGCGTGTATGCCGTCCAGCCGAAGTCGGCAGCGCCGCCGGGGGTCACGAAGCCGAGCATCACGATCGTCGCGCCGAACAGGTACAGCCAGTAGCTGAACGCGTTCAGTCGCGGGAACGCCACGTCGGGCGCGCCGATCTGCAGCGGCAGGATGTAGTTCGCGAATGCGAACACGACCGGGGTCGCGTACATCAGCAGCATGATCGTGCCGTGCATGGTGAACAGCTGGTTGAACTGCTCGTTCGACAGGAACTGCAGGCCCGGAACCGCGAGTTCGGTGCGCATCAGCAGGGCCATCAGGCCACCGATGAGGAAGAACGAGACCGAGGTGATCAAGTACATGATCCCCAGATCCTTCGGATCTGTGGTGGTGATCATCTTGTAGATGAACGAACCCTTGGGTCCCTGCCGCGGCGGGTATGGCCTTGCTGCAGCTATCTCTGGGACTGGCTGGGGCGCTACGGCAGTCACTAATCCTCCTGAATGCGCGCTCGACTCGGGCTGGAGGCGAACGGTCTCTCTGGCTTGCGCTCATCGAATCGTAGACCGTGCGCGCACCACTCGTTAACCGGGTCCTACTCGCTGTCGTACTCGGGCGTCACCCTACCGCCGAACCGGCAATCCACGCACGAGCGAATCGCCGCATCCAGCACGTCACGACAGTCGAGTGACGCACATCACCACATGCGGAGTCGGCCGCGTAGAGGACCGTTTTCCACTCGCCGCACTATGGCAGGATCGCCGGGACCTATCTGCACAAGCGATAGCCTGATTCGTCCCCTCTACAGGAAGTGGTGGAATTGCCCGCGCACCGTGTCCGCATCGTCGCTCTCGCCGCCGCCACGGCCGCCCTCACGCTCGCGGGCTGTTCCACCC
>BBEG01000577.1 GCA_001312645.1 Rhodococcus sp. JCM 9791 | reverse complement strand
TGCTCGAGTCGAGATGAACACCGTCGCGCGTTCGCGACGCACAGCGCGCACCCCCTGCGCGTAGTGGGCCGGAGAGTGCACGATCGACTGCCGCGCCGACCGGATCCTCTTGTCGATCTCGCTTGCGCGGTATTCGAACATCAGCCGGGTGACGCCGGGACGCTGCGCCGCCGCCCGCGCAGCGAACCCTTCCCGTTCGTCGGTGAGGAGCCGGAGCTCGCCGAACCCACCGATGCCAGGAATCCGACGCACGAGGCGCCGACGCGCCGCAAGAACCGCGCGGGCGGGTTCATCGAGGTAGCCGGACGCAATCGCAATCGCGGCGTCGTCCGACAGCGGGTCGTGTCTGCCGTCGATCCGGCATCGGTCGCAACAGAGTCGGACCTGCGTGGCGATCCGCTCACGCCGTTCAGGCTCTGATTCGAACTCCATCGGAACTCGTGTCTGGTCGGGCTCGGGCATCGTGACCCTCCTCGGGGTGCTCGACCTACACTGTTCCAGAATTTGCCTGTCGGGGCCGGTATGCGCTATACCCAGGTTTCACCCAGGGTTACCCCGCGGTTGCGAAAGGGTGTCGTATTCGGCCCAGTTCGGTTGACCGAATGAGACATTGACCTGCCGTGATGGATGTCACACGGAAAAACCCGGCACTTCGGGTAGTGGCCGCAACCGAGTGCCTGCAGGCTGTATCAGGACAGTCCAATTACACTGCACTGCAATGGAAGTACTCATCCACTCGCACCGACACTCCGAACCGTACGCAAGTTACCCACGAGTGTTACCCGAGGGTACATCCGGCCTCATCTACCGCAATCATGGCGCCGATCGCACCGATTCGACCGAAACACCTTGCCCCACACACCCTCCTGATCGCGCACACCGCCACAACCGCCCATCCCGGCCACCGGTAGCCAAAACGTGACAAACCCTCATGTTTGCTCCATGCTGTAGCCGGACGGATCACCCGAAGCAGGGGGCGGGTGTTGTCAGCCTCGAACTGTCGCACCGCGACGAGGACGACAGCCGCGGGCTTCACGCAACGATCCGGCCGAACCGCCCTGGGGCAGGGCCCACGGGCAGGTGACCGACACGCATGCCCACGCCAACCACGAGGAGTCGACCGATACATGTTCCCGGCCGCGGTATCCACCAATGACGTGGCACGCGCAGTCGGTGGACTCGGCTTCCTCGATCGGATTGAGCTTCGACGAGCACGGTAGTGCGCACAACCATGGAGAAACGGTGGCAACGAGTATGTTCGAACGGATCGCAGTGGTCAATCGGGGTGAGGCAGCCGTACGCCTCATTCGGGCAGTCCGAGAGCTGAACTCCGAGCACGACTACGACATCACGACGATCGCGCTGCACACCGAGGCCGAACGACGGGCCATGTTCGTCCGTCAGGCCGACGAGGGTGTCATCCTCCGCCCGTCCGCGACAGCGGCGACCCCGTACCTCGATCACGCCGAGCTCGAACGCGCGCTGATCGAATCGAAGGCCGACGCCGTGTGGGTGGGCTGGGGCTTCGTCGCCGAGGATCCCGGATTCGCCGACGTGTGCGCCCGGCTGAACATCACCTTCATCGGCCCGTCCGCCGACGCCATGCGCCTGCTCGGAGACAAGGTCGAAGCCAAGCTCCTCGCGGAGAAGGTCGGCGTGCCCGTCGCGCCGTGGTCCGGCGGTCCCGTCGAGAACCGTGCCGATGCACGCCGTCACGCCCAGGCCATCGGCTACCCGCTGATCATCAAGGCCCGTTCCGGTGGCGGTGGACGTGGCATCCGCAAGGTCTACGCCGAGGACGAGCTCGAGCTCGCCCTCGAACGCACCCAGGGTGAGGCCGAGCGTTCCTTCGGCGACCCGGTCGTGTTCATCGAACGACTGGTCACCGACGCCCGCCACGTGGAGGTGCAGGTCATCGCCGACAACCACGGCAACGTGTGGGCGCCCGGCGTGCGCGACTGCTCCATCCAGCGCAAGAACCAGAAGGTCATCGAAGAGTCCTCCTCCCCGCTGCTCACCAAGGAACAGGCCGACGAGCTGCGCACGGTGTCCGCAGATCTGGTCCGTGCCGCGGGCTACAGCGGTGCCGGCACCGTCGAGTACCTGTACCAGCCCGACCTGAAGATGTTCACCTTCCTCGAGGTCAATACCCGCCTGCAGGTCGAACACCCCATCACCGAAATCACCACCGGTATCGATCTGGTCAAGCTGCAGATCCTCGTCGCGGCCGGCGAGAAGCTCCAGGGCGATTGCCCGCCCGAGTTCGGCCACGCAGTCGAGGCCCGCCTGAACGCCGAGGACGCCGACAACGGTTTCGCCCCCGCGCCCGGCACCGTACAGCTGCTCAAGTTCCCGCTCGGCTCGGGCCTGCGCGTCGACACCGGCATCGCCCAGGGTGACGTGATCCCGCCCGACTACGACTCGATGGTCGCCAAGATCATCGCGTGGGGCCGCGACCGCGACGAAGCCCTCGCCCGCCTCCGCACCGCGCTGCGCGAGACCACCGTCGTCCTCGACGGCGGCACCACCACCAAGTCGTTCCTCCTCGACCTGCTGCGCCGCGCCGAGGTCATCGAGGCCACCGCCG
>BBEG01000576.1 GCA_001312645.1 Rhodococcus sp. JCM 9791 | reverse complement strand
CGCCGCGGCCCGCGAGGCGCGCGAGGCCGGTTTCGATCACGTGAACCTCGACCTCATCTACGGCACACCCGGTGAGACCGACACCGACCTCGACGCGTCGCTCGATGCAGTGCTCGACGCCGGTGTCGATCACGTCTCCGCGTACGCCTGATCGTCGAGGACGGTACTGCGCTGGCCCGGCGGGTGCGTCGAGGTGAGTTACCGGCGCCCGACGACGATGTGCTCGCATCCAGGTACGAGCGAATCGACCAGCGACTGAACGAGGCCGGTCTCACATGGTACGAAGTGTCCAACTGGGCACGTGCAGAAGATCTTTCGGCTCGATGTGGCCACAATCTCGGGTATTGGGACGGTGGCGACTGGTGGGGCGCCGGGCCTGGCGCACACAGTCACGTCGGTGGAGTGCGCTGGTGGAACGTCAAGCACCCCGCGCGGTACGCGGGCGTTCTCGCCGACGGGCAACTACCGGTTGCGGGCAGCGAGACGCTGACCGCCGAGGACATCCACACCGAATCGGTGATGCTCACTGTGCGGCTGCGGACCGGCCTGCCGCTGGCGGAACTGGACGCCGGTGAGCGCGCGGCGGCCGCGACAGTGGTCGATGACGGACTCGCCGTCGTGGCCGACGATCACCTGATCCTCACCGACCGTGGCCGGTTGCTCGCCGACGCGTGGTGCGGACCATCCTGCTCGGATCCGGCTAGAGGAACCGAGGTTCGCCGAGAATCTCGGGACCGGCCGGATCGGTCGCTTCGGGTGATGCGGCAGCGGAGAGTGGCGCAAGTGCGTCGTAGTCGAAGACTCGGGCATGGAGCACCGGCCGGTTGCGCAGCGCGGACTGTACGGCCCGGTGCAGGCCGTCCTCGAGATACAGCACCCCTTTCCACTGCACAGCGTGGGGAAACAGGTCGCCGTAGAACGTCGAGTCCTCCGACAACAGTCGATCGAGTTCGAGAACCTTCGTGGTCGTGACGATCTCGTCGAGGCGGATCTGACGCGGAGGGATCCTCGACCAGTCGCGCAGCGACAGTCCGTGATCGGGATACGGCTTTCCGTCCCGGACACCCTTGAAGATCATGCGCCCACAGTACGCACGGGGTGGCGGATGGATCTGCTCGGCTCCGACACCATTAGACTGGGCGGGTACGGCACATGGTGCACCCGGGCTACGCGCGCGAGGTGCACTTGTTCGGGCATGCACGTGGTGGAACGGAGGTGGGCAGATGTCGAGCACCGAGGAACGGAGATTCCAGGTTCTGCGGGCGATCGTGGCGGACTACGTGTCCACCAAGGAACCGATCGGATCGAAGACGCTCGTCGACCGTCACAACCTGGGTGTATCGAGCGCCACGGTCCGCAACGACATGGCGGTCCTCGAAGCCGAGGGATACATCACCCAGACACACACCAGCTCGGGACGGGTACCCACCGACAAGGGCTACCGGCAGTTCGTCGATCGGATCTCCGAGGTCAAGCCCCTGTCGGCGGCCGAGCGCCGCGCGATCCTGCAATTCCTCGAATCCGGCGTCGACCTCGACGACGTGCTGCGCCGCGGGGTCCGACTGCTCGCACAACTGACCCGGCAGGTCGCGTGGTGCAGTACCCGACCCTGTCGTCGTCGTCCGTACGACACCTCGAAGTGGTCGCCCTGACCCCGGCACGTCTGCTGCTCGTACTCATCACGGACTCCGGGCGCGTCGACCAGCGGATCGTCGAACTCGGCGACCTCCTCGAAGACGACGATCTCGTGCGGCTGCGCGATCTGCTCGGCAGCGCGCTCAGCGGCAAACGGCTCGCCGCCGCGTCGATCGCGGTGTCCGAACTCGCCGAGGACGCACCGGAAGACCTGCGTGACGCTCTCATCCGCTGCGCCACCGTGCTGGTGGAGACCCTCGTCGAGCACCCCGAGGACCGACTCGTGCTCGGTGGCACAGTCAACCTGACCCGCAACGCCGCCGACTTCGAGGGCCAACCCGGCATGCCGGGTTCGTTGCGTACCGTCCTCGAGGCCCTCGAGGAGCAGGTGGTGGTCCTCAAGCTTCTCGCGGCCAGTCAGGACGCCGGCCGGGTCACCGTCCGAATCGGCGAGGAGACCCAGGTCGCCGAGATGCGCAGCACCTCCGTGGTGTCCACCGGATACGGTGCGGCGGGCACGGTGTTCGGTGGGCTCGGGGTACTCGGCCCCACCCGGATGGATTACCCGGGAACCATCGCGTCGGTCGCAACCGTTGCGAGATATATCGGTGAGGTGCTCGGCGAGCGCTGAGCATCCAATTTCGTGTAGATGAAGTAAGGACGAGAACCAAACGTGGACTACTACGGGACGCTCGGTGTGTCCAAGGATGCGACCGACCAGGAGATCAAGCGGGCGTATCGCAAACTGGCGCGCGAGCATCATCCTGACGTCAACCCGGACGAGTCGGCGCAGAAGCGATTCCAAGAGATCTCTGCCGCCTACGAGGTCCTCTCCGACCCGGAGAAACGCCGCATCGTCGATCTCGGAGGCGACCCGCTCGCTTCGGGTGGCGGTGCCGGAGCCGGCGGATTCGGCGGCGCGGGCTTCGGTGGCTCGGAGACGTGTTCGA
>BBEG01000575.1 GCA_001312645.1 Rhodococcus sp. JCM 9791 | reverse complement strand
CGGCGCGCACTCCGAGCAGTTCGGTGGCCCCGTGTGTGGGGGCCGCGAGTGCGTGCGAGCCACCGTCGACGAGCAGCGCCTTCGACAGCGCGGGCCGCGAGTATGCGCCGTGTCTCTCGTCGCCGACGATGGTCAGTTCTCCGTCGAACCCGGTGGTGCGCAAGCGGTCGCAGACGGTCTGTCCGGCGATGCCGTTACCGACCACCACGATGCGGTGCATGTCGCGCCGCATCGACGCGCCTCTGCTCATGACGACAGTGCCAGGGCTGCGACAGGGCACACGCGTACGGCGGCGCCGGCGGCGGCCGCGCGGGGATCGTCGGCGGGGAGTTCGGCGATGTCGAGGACGAGTTCACCGTCGTCGTCGAGGTGCATCAACTGAGGTGCGGCCTCTTCGCACAGTCCGTGGCCTTCACAGCGGGGACGGTCGAGTGTGATCTTCATGCCGGGAGGACCTCCAGGATCTCGAGTCGGTCGATCGAACGGGTGGTGTTGCTGGGTGTGCGGATCGGGTCGTCGGCGACCAGGTGGGACGCGTGGGTGGCCAGGGCGGCGATGACGGCGTGGCCTTCGAGGCGGGCCAGTCCCTGCCCCGCGCATCCGTGCGGGCCGTACCCGAAGGACAGGTGATCGACCGGGTTGCGTTCGATGCGGAAGGTGTCCGGGTCGTCGAAGTGGCGCGGATCGCGGTTGCCGGCACCCAACAGGATCGCTGCCTGTGCCCCGGCGGGGATCACGGTGCCGTCGATGTCCACGTCGCGGGTGACGGCGCGACCCCAGGCGTGGAGCGGAACCCAGTAGCGCAGGACCTCATTGAACGCGGCAGGCACCAGCGTGGGGTCGGCGCGGACGAGGTCGAACTGGTCGGGGTGCGCCGCGAACAGCGCGACGATGTTGCCGATCGACGCGATCGTGGTGTCCACTCCTGCGCCGAGGTACTGGTGGATGATGTGGCCGGCGGCGCCGGCGGGACGGCGCCGCGTGCCTCGGCGTCGAAGAGTGCGCGGCCGACCGATCCGGGGGTCAGATCGTCGGCCGTGACCTGGGAGCACCATGCGTAGAGTTCCCCTGCGATGGGAAAGTCCTCGACGGTGCGCTGGTTCATCGGGCCGAGGACCTCCATGGCGGCCTGGCCCCAGCGGAGCATGTTCTCGCGGACGGTGCCGGTGAATCCGATCAGGTCGGCGACGATCTCGAGGGGGAAGGCGCGGGCGAGCGCGTCGACGGCTCGAAGGATCCTTTCTCCACCAGGTCGGCGACGAGTACGTCGGCCTTGGCCACGATGGAGCCTTTCAGTCCACGCAGGCGCGGGGGGACAGGTTCTCGGTGAGGGTGGCGCGGAGCTCGGTGTGCACGGGCGGGTCCGAGGCGAGGGAGGTGCCTGCAGTGCGTCGTTCGCCATGGGGTTGAAGCCGACGGTGCGGGAGGAGAAGGTGTCGGTGTCGGCGAGGGCGGCGCGGATGACGTCGTAGCGGGTCAGGGCGTAGACGTTGTTGGTGGGCAGGTATACGACCGGGCCGAGGTCGCGTAGTGCCGCGAACGTCGGGTAGGGGTCGGGCAGGATGTCGTCGGCGAAGAGGTCGAGGTCCGACATCACGGGAGGGCTGCTGGGCATGCCGTCCATTGAAGGGAGTCCCACGTCATAAATCCAACGCATATTCGGTATGTATGAGTATGCGTTGGATTCATGACCTGGGTCATGTCACACCCACTGCACGAGTTGCCACACGATGCCGTTGGGGTCGGAGAACTGGCAGTAGCGCTCCCCCCACGGCTCGGTTTCCGGCGCGGTGATCACCGTGGCGCCCGCGGCGGCGATGCGGGCGTATTCGGCGTCGAGGTCGTCGACGACGAAGGCGATCAACATGCCTTGACCGGCGGGGCCTGCGATGGAGGCGGGTTTGAAGGTGCTCAACCCGGTGCGCAGGAAGACGATGTTCAGTCCTGCGCCGGGGTGCGCGAGGGAGATGAAGCCGTCGTCGGACATGGCTTCGGTGAACCCGAAGTGCGCCTTCGCGAAATCGGCGGAGGCGGTGGTGTCGGCGACGTTGAGGGACAGGGCGGTACCGGTGATGTGGATGGTGACCTCCGGGGAGTAGATAAACCTTATGCAGTGTATACATTATTCAGTGTATAGATTTATTGCGGAGGATGCACCCCGACTCCCAGGAGAGACCCGATGGCCCGCGACCTGATCGACCTGTTGTGGCGTGATCACCCCGATGCGCCGCGTGGCGGCACCCGTGGACCACAAGCGAAAGTCACTACTACACAGGCAGTTTCGGCCGCCATCACCCTCGCCGACACCGAAGGTCTCGCCGCCGTGACGGTGCGGCGACTCGCCGCCGACCTCGGCATCTCCGGGATGGCCCTGTACACCCACGTCGCTCCCGCGACGACCTACTGGTACTCATGGCCGACACTGCCCGCGCGGGCCTGCCGCGGAGCCCGTACGCGAGCGAACACTGGCGCGCACGTGTCCGACAGGTCGCCGAAGCCGACCTTGCGCTGTACACCGCACACTGGTGGCTGCTCGATGTCACCGACCAGCGCACCGCCCTGGGGCCCGGAACGATCGCGACCTACGACCACGACCT
>BBEG01000574.1 GCA_001312645.1 Rhodococcus sp. JCM 9791 | reverse complement strand
CCAGCCGGCACTGTCGGCGATCGTTGCGGCAGCGGCGCACAGCGAATTCGACACCGGCCTGGACCTGCAGGCAGTGTGCGATCTCGAGCCGTACTGGGAGGCACTGCGCCGCGTGTACGCGCCGTTCGAGTCGGGCCTGCCTGCACCGACCGGCCGTGTCTACACGCACGAGATCCCGGGTGGGCAGCTGTCGAACCTCCGTCAGCAGGCGATCGCGCTCGGCCTCGGAGACCGGTTCGAGGACGTCGAGGCGGCCTACGCCGGCGCAGACCGACTGCTGGGTCGCCTGATCAAGGTGACTCCGTCCTCGAAGGTGGTCGGTGACCTTGCTCTGCACCTGGTCGGTGCGGGTGTGTCGGTCGACGACTTCGCGGCCGAGCCCGGAAAGTTCGACATCCCGGATTCGGTCATCGGGTTCCTGCGCGGCGATCTCGGAACACCGGCCGGTGGCTGGCCGGAGCCGTTCCGCTCCAAGGCGCTGTCCGGTCGTGGGGAACCGAAGCCCGAGACACCGCTGACCAGTGACGAGGAGAAGGGCCTGGCAGGGTCGTCGCTCGAGCGTCGCACGACCCTCAACCGGTTGCTGTTCGCCGGCCCGGCCCGCGAGTTCGAGCAGCATCGCGAGCAGTACGGCGATACCAGCGAGCTGTCGGCGAATCAGTTCTTCTACGGGCTTCGGTACGGCGAGGAACACCGCGTACGACTCGGCAAGGGCGTCGAACTGCTCATCGGGCTCGAGGCGATCTCCGACGCGGACGAGCGCGGCTTCCGCAACGTGATGTGCCTGCTCAACGGTCAACTTCGTCCGGTGTCGGTGCGTGATCGGTCGATCGCCAGCGAGGTTCCGGCCGCGGAGAAGGCGGACCGTAACGATCCGGGACATGTCGCGGCTCCGTTCGCGGGCACTGTCACGCTCGTCGTGTCCGAGGGCGACAAGGTCGCCGCCGGCGACACGGTCGCCACGATCGAGGCGATGAAGATGGAAGCGGCGATCACTGCGCCGCGCGGTGGCTGATCACCCGCATCGCAGCCGGACCCGTCCAGCAGGTCGAAGGCGGAGATCTGCTCGTGGTGGTGTCGACGGAGGCAAGCGCCGAGTGACACGAATCGTCGCCGGTCGAGCCGGGGGGCGGCGCCTGAAGGTGCCGCCCCGCGGTACTCGACCGACATCCGAGCGGGTGCGCGAAGCACTGTTCAGTTCGCTCGACGCGCGGATGGATCTCGACGGGGCAGACGTGCTGGACCTCTACGCGGGGTCCGGCGCGCTCGGCCTCGAAGCACTGTCGCGAGGGGCGTCGCACGTGATGCTCGTCGAATCGGACGCGAAAGCGTCCGCGGTGATCCGCGACAACATCGCCACCCTCGGCCTACCCGGTGTGGTGCTCCGGTCCGCGCCTGTCACCACTGTCCTCGCGGCAGGTGCCGATCGTGAATACGACGTGATCTTCGCGGATCCTCCGTATGCGATTGCGGAGGACGCGGTATCGGAGGTGCTCACCGCGCTCGCGGACCACGGCTGGGTGGGGGAGGGCACGATCGTCGTGCTCGAACGCTCCACACGGCGCCGGAAACCGCGTGGCCCACGGGTTTCGACGTCGGCCGGATCCGGAAGTACGGTGAGACGCGCGTGGAGATCGCCGCCTGTTACGGTGCTGACTCATGAGCCGCGCGGTTTGCCCAGGATCCTTCGACCCGGTCACCAACGGACACCTCGACGTCATCGCCCGTACCGCGGTGCAATTCGACGAGGTGGTGGTCACCATCGTGATCAACCCCAACAAGCAGGGCATGTTCACGGTGCCCGAACGCCTCGAGATGCTCACCGAGGCCACCTCACATCTCAGCAATGTGCGCGTGGATTCGTGGCAGGGTCTGCTGGTCGACTACGCGACCGCAAATGGGATCTCCGCGATCGTCAAGGGTCTGCGCGGCGCAAACGATTTCGACTACGAGCTGCAGATGGCGCAGATGAACCACAAGCTCACCGGCGTCGACACCCTGTTCGTGGCCACCAACCCCGTGTACAGCTACCTGTCGAGTTCGCTCGTCAAGGAGGTTGCCACCTACGGCGGCGACGTCTCCGACATGCTGCCCCAGTCCGTGCACAAGCGGCTTCTGGCGCGTCTCGCCGAACGGGCCGCCCGAAAGTAACTCCCCTCACACCACCGAACCGTGATCCGACACACCGACGCGTGGACCGGAGCCGGAGCCGAGCTGCGGCAGACTGGACACAGCGCGGTCGCACCGGCCGGGTCGACGGATCAGGATTGGGGTTGGCGTGTACCGGGTATTCGAGGCACTCGACGAACTTGTCGCGATCACCGAAGAGGCACGAAGCGTTCCCATGACGGCGAGCTGCGTGGTCCCGCGCGGCGATGTGCTCGAACTTCTCGACGACGTGAGGGACGCTCTTCCCGCCGAACTGGACGACGCTCAGGACGTTCTCGATCACCGCGACAAGCTGGTCGGCGACGCACGGGCATTGGCGGACAAAACGATCGGTGACGCGGACGACGAAGCGCGCACGCTGGTCGAGGACGCGCGAGCCGACGCCGACCGCATGCTGTCCGACGCGAAGGCGCAGGCAGATCGCATGGTCGGGGGAGGCGCGCGCG
>BBEG01000573.1 GCA_001312645.1 Rhodococcus sp. JCM 9791 | reverse complement strand
CTCATACCGCCGCTCGGGTGGGTGCGGTGGTGGTGACGGTGCCGGCGAAGGGGTCGTCGGCGTTATGTCCGGGCTGCAACGAGGAACTGGCCCGCCCGGGTGGCTATCACACTGCGTGGTGCGAGTCGTGTCGACTGGGTGGGAATCGTGATCGTGTGGCGGGGGTGAACCTCGCCAAGCGTGCTCTCCTCGGCCGAGGTGCTGCGGTCCGCACCCGTGCTGGGGGTCTGGAGATCCGGACCATCGAGCATGCTCCGGTGCGCAAGTGCCGGGACAAGACCGGTCCGACACCCGGGAGGCCGCGGCATCGGCGTGTCCGCCGTAGTGTTCCGACCCCGTCGGCCTCTGAGGGGGTGAACGAGGTGAAGTCTTGTCCTGCGTCTGAAGCGTCGGTGTGGGGCACGGTCGAGCCCGCGGTGTCGCAGGATGTTTCGGGTAGCCATGAGGGACGTGGATCTGGACCGCCTGGCATGTAGGTGACAGGAAGTATCAGGTTTACGTAGACGCTCTCCCTCTCAGTTCGGACCCCGAATGCGCTGAGCGTAGAACTTCGGGTGATCGACCGGAAATCGTGGCGTTCCGACGCCGGTCTCCGCGGTGCCGGGGCCGGCGGTTAAGGTGAACGTCGGAGTGCCGTGTTCACTGCACTTCACTGTTACGTCGAGTGTGGAGGTAATCGGGCATGTTGGAACTGATCGGCATGGTCATCGTGGTCGCTTGTGTTGCCGTCGTCGTCGCCTGCTGCCTGCTCCTGCTCGTGGCATCGACCGTCGGCCCGCACTTCCTCCTGGCCTCGGACAAGAAGAACGCCGAGGTCGAGCGGAACACGCCCGCTCGCGTCTGACCTCGATACGACCTCGTAGGAGTCCGAGCGCTACCCCCAGCCCAGCTGGTGGAGGCGCTCCTCTTCGATTCCGAAATAATGCGCAATCTCGTGAACGACCGTCACCGCGACTTCGTGCACCACGTCGTCGTCGGTGTCGCAGATGTCGAGGATCGCGTCGCGGTAGATCGTGATCGTGTCGGGTAGCGACCCGGCGTAATGACTGTCGCGTTCGGTCAGTGCGATCCCGTGGTAGAGACCCAACAGATCCGGCTCGTCCTCGTGCCGCGGCTCGACGAGCACCACCACGTTGTCGATCGCCCGCGTGAGTTCCGAGGGAATCTCGTCGAGCGCATCCGAGACGAGTCCCTCGAAGCGCTCGTCGCTCATCTTCACCATCGATTCACGCCCCCGGCAGGGGAGCAGCACCGGGGAGTGGTGTGGGGAGCGACCGGCCCTCGGGCTGCGGCGGCGGCGGAACCGGCGGCTGGCCGTCGATGAGGATGTCGCCCTTCGCGCTGCCCGTGATGGAGGCGAAGCCGCCACCGTCGACCTGCTTGCCGACCGAGCAGTTGACCTTGCGGCTTCCCGCCAGCCAACTGTCGAAGTTCACGTTGTCCCAGAACAGTGTGAGCGTCTTGCTCCGTAATCCGTCCGGGTCGTTCAGGTACTCGTTGACCCGCTCCGTGCAGGTCCGCTCGAGGTAGGCGTCCTGGTCCTCGACGCTCGGCAGTCCGCCCGGGAAGTTCTCGGAGAGGTCCACTGTCGCCACCACTTCGAATGCGTGCGGCTTCGAGCATTCGACGGGATCGGCCGGGACGCCGTTGTTGATGCCGATGCACAGGCCCACGTCCCACGCGCGCGACTGGTCCTGGTCGGCGACCGGGCCCTTGATGGGCAGCAGATTGCCCGTGGTCGACGAGAACTGCAGTCCACAGCGCAATGTGCGTTCGCCGGCGGCCCAGCCGGCTTCACCGGGATTGATCAGTCCGATGCTGAATTTGCCGTGCGGATCGAAGTGGCCGCCCAGGTAGTCCATCGCCGCAGGCGCGCATTGCTCGTCGCGGAGTTCGGTGAACCGCATCACCGACGGGAAACGCGACCCCGGACCCCACTCGGCGCCGGGAAACACGCTCAGGTCGATGTCCTGGACCACCTCGAACAGATGGGACTGCTCGCAGTCCACCTGCGTGAGGTCGCTCGCATCGAGCGCAGTCCAGCTCAAACAATCCCCGCTGGTGGAGGTACCGAACGCTTCACCGGCGACGGCGCCGGTCGACGGGGACGCGCCGCTGTTGCTTCCGTCGGTGGCGTCGGTGCCTTCGAAGCCCGCGACGACGAACGTCGCGATCGCGGCGAGGACCGCGCCTGCAGCTACGAACACCAACGCGCGTCGCGTCAGCGTCGCTGACGGTGGACGCCGTACCGGCTTCTTCTTCTTGTCTTCGGCCATCGCTTCCATCATGCCCTGGCCCGGTCTCTCCGGGTAACGTCGGTTCATGGCCGACGACCAGATCGATCCCCGCATCCAGGAGATCGCGCAGCGTTGCTTCGACGCAGCGCGCGCAGGCGACAGCGAGACTTTGTCGACGTATATCGAGGCAGGTGTCCCCGCGAACCTGACGAACGGAGCCGGCGACACCCTTGTCATGCTCGCCTCCTACCGAGGGAACGCCGCTGCCGTCCGCGTCCTCATCGACAACGGCGCGGACGTGAACCGCGCGAACGACCGCGGCCAGACTCCGCTCGCCGGCGCGGTCTTCAAGGGCGAGGAAGAGGTCGTGCGGATGCTCACC
>BBEG01000572.1 GCA_001312645.1 Rhodococcus sp. JCM 9791 | reverse complement strand
CGGCACGCGCCCGCGCCGCGTCGCTGCGGCCCGGCAGACGACGTCGCACGATTCGTCGGCAGCCGCACCGTGCTCCGCCATGAGCGTCTCGGAAACACGGTCCGCACGACATTCCTCAGAGGATCCGACGACATCGACGAGACCGATCCGCCTTCCTCGATGAGTATCCACCCCGTGTCGTTGCAGGATCTCGTCGTCCACCTCCACCGCGACCCCATCACCGAGTCGCACACGCGCTCCGCGACGGCATCGACAACACCGACCGCGCAGACAACACAGGAGGCCTCACTGTGACCACCGTGCTCGCCCTACCAGCCCCCGTCACCACCGGAGCAGCACGCGTGTGGTCCGTCGCACGCATCCAGACGGTCGCGTGGCCTCTGCTCATCGCCTGGCCCGTCGGGCTGCTCGTCACTGCTTTCGCGATCCCGTGGATCATCTTCGCGCTGGTCACGACCGACCAGCAATACAACGTCACCGGTAGTGTGCTCTCGCTCTACGGATTCGTCATCGCGTTCTACCTGCAGTCGATGACGCAGATGTTCCCGTTCTCCCTGAGGTTGGGCAGCACCCGCGCCCATTTCATGTCGTCGATCGTGCTGATCGGACTGGTCCAATCGTTGGTGTTCGCAGCGGCCCTCCAGGCACTCTCGGTGATCGAGGAAGCGACGGGCGGCTGGGGCGTGCGGATGCGCATGTTCGGCGTACTCCGCTACCTCACCGACGACACACTGATCCAGTTCGGCTGCTACTTCGCCACGATGTCCCTCGTCGTCGGGCTGTCCGTGCTCGTCGGTGTGATCCATCACGCTGGCGCGCAGTGGGGCTGCTCACCGCAACCGCGACCGCCTTCATGGCCGGCGGGCTCGCCGCGATCCTGCTGACGTGGACCCGATCGTGGTCCGGTCTGTGGTCGTGGTTCGTCGACACACCCCGCGTGGTGACGCTCGTGGCTCTGCCGATCGTGATCGCCGCAGCATCCATCGTCGCCTCATGGCGGGTCCTGCGCCGAGCAGCGCCGTGATCCGAGTCCTCAGGGGAGGGTGAGGATCTCGCTTCCAGTCTCGGTGACGACGAGGGTGTGCTCGAACTGGGCACTCCACTTGCGGTCCTTGGTGACCACCGTCCAGCCGTCCTCCCAGATCTCGTAGTCCGGGGTACCGAGGTTGATCATCGGCTCGATGGTGAACACCATCCCCGGCTCGATGATCGTGTCGATGTCGGGGCGGTCGTAGTGCAGGATGACGAGTCCGTTGTGGAAGGTCTCACCGATCCCGTGCCCGGTGAAGTCTCGCACCACGCCGTACCCGAACCGGTTGGCGTACGACTCGATGACCCGGCCGATGACGTTGAGCGCCCGGCCCGGTGTGACCGCCTTGATCGCGCGCATCGTCGCCTCGTGAGTGCGCTCGACGAGCAGTCGTGCGTCCTCGGACACGTCTCCGGCCAGGAATGTGGCGTTGGTGTCGCCGTGGACACCGTGGATGAAGGCGGTCACGTCGATGTTGACGATGTCGCCGTCCTCGATCACCGTGGTGTCCGGAATTCCGTGGCAGATCACCTCGTTGAGCGACACGCACACCGACTTCGAGAATCCGCGGTAACCCAGGTCGGACGGGTAGGACCCGTGATCGCACATGAACTCGTGTGCGATGCGGTCGATTTCGTCGGTCGTCACGCCGGGGACGACTGCCCTGCCCGCCTCGACGAGCGCCTGCGCCGCGATCTTCGATGCGATGCGCATCTTCTCGATCGTCTCGGGTGTCTGCACCCACGGCTCGTTGCTTCGTTCGCCGTGGGCTTCCAGACGTACTCGGGGCGCTCGATGGACTTGGGGACCTCACGAATGGGAGTCGGGGTTCCGGGGACGAGCGGGGCACGGGTAGACATGGGCTCCAGATTAGTCTCCGTGCCCCACCGTCGCGGTCAGGTGGTCCGGCCCTGCCGCAGCAGGAACCGCTGCACCTTGCCGCTCGGAGTCTTGGGAAGATGCGGGACGAAATGGACCGCGCGCGGGTAGCGTGCGCCGCGAACTTCTTCTTCACCAGTTGTTGCAGGTCCGATTCGAGCGCATCGTCGCCTTCGACGCCGTCGCGGAGCACCACGAACGCTTCGAGAACCTCACCGCGCAATTCGTCGGGAAGCCCGACGACCGCCGCCTCGACCACGTCGGGATGCATCACCAGCACTGATTCGACGTCGAAGGGCCCGATCCGGTAACCGGCCATGATGATGACGTCGTCGTCGCGCGAGGAGAAGAAGTAGAAACCGTTCTCGTCGACCTTCCCGGCGTCGCCGGTGAGGTACCAGCGACCGTCGTCGGTGAATCGGGTCGCGGTCTTGTCGGGGGCATCGACGTATCCCGTGAACCACACCAGCGGGCTGTTCTCGACATCGATCGCGACCCGCCCCAGTTCGCCGGGGGCGGCGATGTCGTCGCTGTCGTCACGGAGCACCGCGCAGGACCACCCCGGCAACGGCTTGCCCATCGATCGCTCGGGCACGTCGTCGCGAAGGCCGTCCGCCCACGCATCGACGACGAACATGCCGTGCTCGGTCTGCCCGTACTGGTCGCGCACGAGAACGCCGAGCGTGTCGCGCGACCAGGCCAGCACGTCGGGG
>BBEG01000571.1 GCA_001312645.1 Rhodococcus sp. JCM 9791 | reverse complement strand
CCTGTTGCGGCGGGGCGACACCCTCGCCGACGTGCCGGACTACCTGCGCCTGTTCGACTGGGTCGACATCGCCGCGGTCGCTGCGCGGGGGGTGCGGCTGGCCGTTCAGGACGCCCGAGGAACCACCGCGCAGACCGTCACGCTGGAGCTGCGCGGAGGAGACGACGAGGTCGTCGTCCGCCGCGTCGGCGTCGAGTTGTTCGCGGCCGCGACGATTCTCGCGAGTATCTGCGCGTGCCTGCCACCGACGGCCTCCTCGCCGACATGATGGCCGCGCTCGGCCGCGATCCGGGCTTCGCTCGGCGCACGCAGGTCGAGCAGCTGATGTTCGTCTACCGGATGTTGCTCAGCGAACCAGGATCAGAGCTCGAAAATGCGTTGTGAACAGGGGAGATGACACGTCCCGGTGCAGCGCAGTGGTCCCGACGTCGTATCGGCTTCGGGACCGATCTGTGCATTCGCGCTCCGTGACGCGCGCTGCTGCGGCGGGGTGGTGTGTTCAGTGGTGGGTGAGGGTGGGGTCGGTGTCGATGCGGACGTCGATGTGGACGCCGACTTTGCTGCCGAGGTTGACGAGGGCGTCGAGGGAGAACTTGCTGAGTTTGCCCCGGTAGAGATCCGAGATTCGTGGTTGGGTGACGCCGAGGTTGTCGGCGGCGACGGCTTGGGACCAGCCGAAGCGGTCGACCTGTGAGCGGATGGCGGTCATCAGGTCGGCGCGCAGCTGCCGGTTGTATGCCTCGCCGGGGGTGTCGCTGATCGCCTCCCACACGGAGGTGGTCTCGGTGATGTTGTTGTCGTTCATGGTTGCTCCTGTGCGTGTGTGCGGGCTGCTTTGTAGCGGCGTCGACCGAGGTCGATATCGGCTTTCGAGGTCTTCTGCGTTTTCTTCTGGAAGCAGTGCAGGACGTAGATCGCGTCGCCGAGTTGGGCGAGGTAGAACGTGCGGAATGCGCCGTCGGGTGTGCGGACCCGAATTTCGCGGCATCCGGGCCCGACGTCCTTCATCGGTTTCCAGTCATCCGGATCCAGTCCTTGTTGGACGCGTCCGAGTTGGTAGCCGAGGTCGTCTTGGGCTTCGGCGGGCAGATCGCGTAGGTCGTCGAGTGTGCTGCCTACCCATCGGATCGGTTTCTCGTCGCCTCGTGCCATGTCCACAGAGTATATCAGTATGGATATATGCCGAGGTAGTGAGAATTCACTGGGTGACGCCCCTGTCTCAATGCCGGGATCCTGTTCTCCCGCCAGGCCCTGCGCTCCGGTCGAGTGCGGGGCCGAAAACATGCCGTGACCTGGGTAGATGACACGTCCCAGGGGGCCGGCAGGTGTTCGACGGGGTGGGGCAGTGCGTGTTCGCTCCGGTGACCAGTGGAAACGGCACGTCCGACAGTGCCTCCCGGCAGATCCGCTCCCGGCCCGCTGCCGGGTTCGGCAACATCCCCAAGGTTGTACAATACAAACAGACATTGTAAGGTGGTTCGTGTCGGGAGGGTACTGACCGGCACGAATAACGTCCCACTGAGCGCAGTGGAGAAGAGGGGTTCACGATGGCGAACACGGTGCTGGGAGTCCGGCTCGATGTGGACGGAACCGCGACGATGATCGATCTGGAGAAGACGGAGTCGGGTGTCGACGCAGCCTTGCGTGCGGCGCTGGATTGCCGCGTGTTCGATGTGGTGCGGCTGGGGCGGGGTCTGGATATGTGGCTCGATGATGAGGGCCTGTGCGTCGGTGAGCCGGTGGTCAATGAGGTGGCGACGCGTATTGCGCAGTTCCACGGCTTCACGTGGCAGCCGTATGTCGGGCCGGTGGTGTTCGCGTCTGTTGATGACGAGGGTGAGACTCGGTCGTTGGTGGGTGAGCAGATCGCAGCGTTGTTGGCGACTGCGCATGTGGGGGGCCTTGCGGTGCTCGATGCGTCCCTCGACGCAGTCGACGAAACTGCGGGGGTAGATGCGTGATGCGTTCGGTGGTGATTTCGTGGACGGAGGTGTCCACGCACAGCGTCACGGTGACTGTGCCTGCCGATTGCCGTCCGGAGGATGCGGGCCTGGGCGATGCGCTGGGGGAGCCTCGAGGATGATGGTTTCCTCGGGGTCGAGCGGGAAAGCATCCGGGTGATCTCGATGCGATTGATCCGGGTGCGGAGTTGTTGGTTCGGGAGTGATGCAGGTGGGGACCGGCCCGTCCGCTCGCAGGGTCCGGTCCGATCAAGGCCATCCCTATAACCCTATGGGAGCTATGGGTGTGTCGCTACGATGTGTCCTCTGCCCGGAGGTGATGGCCGCCGCTGGTCACAGTTTCCACAGTCGCAGCAGGGCCGTGCGCAGGCCCGGGGAGATGACGCGGTGGTCGTGGTGCAGGCGCGGGTTGGGTGATCATCCTCGGCGAGGGTGCGTGCGGCGTCCGCCACGGGTAGGGGGTCGAGGTCGGTGCGGGAGCGTAGCCGGTAGGCCACGGCACGACGGGTGTGCGGGATGTGGTGTGGCCCGGTGTCGACGACCGCCGGCGGGTGGAGCCAGGTGTCGTCGTCGCTGATCCGGATTACGACGTCGCCAGGGGCGAGGCGACTGCGGCGGTCGGTGCCAGGAGCGTCGTCGCGCAGCCACTGGGTGCGGTACCGC
>BBEG01000570.1 GCA_001312645.1 Rhodococcus sp. JCM 9791 | reverse complement strand
GCCGCACCCAGGATCGCGGCACCGGCACCCAGACCGTGTCCGACGAGGGCCAGACGGTGCGGGTGCACGCTGATGCGACCGGTACCCAGGCGGACACCGGTACAGATGTCGAGGGTGGTCAGCAGATCGGTGGCCAATCCGATGGAGGAGGGGACAGGCCCGCGTTCGGTGCCGGGCGCTGCTGCCACGATCCCCCACGACGCGAGGTGTTCGAGCAGCCCGGAATACCTGCTCACTCCGGTCAGCCAGCCGTGACCGAACGCCACCGCGGGAAGGTTGAAGCCCTCCGCAGGGGTGTAGACGATGCCGGGGAGACCGGCGAGCGCGAGGTCGCCGCGCAACACCGTGTGCGGGCCGCGCTTCGAGAGTTGCCGAGCCAAGGATTTCAGGTTCGCCGCCACGGCGAGAACGTTAGCCGATCGACGTGGAAGACGGGTGCGGTGATCGGGATACGCGTCCCGCAGCGGTCCTGTGTAGCGCTTGCCACCTGGTCACCAGCGCGTTGTCGATGAGCCGACCCTGCCAAGTACCCTGCTAACCATGTGCGGAATCGTGGGGTATGTCGGGCACCGCCGTGCCCTCGACGTCGTGGTGGAGGCCCTTCGGCGGATGGAGTACCGAGGCTACGACTCGGCCGGTATCGCCGTTCTCGACGGCGCCGGTGGGCTCGCCGTCGAACGTAAGGCCGGTCGGCTCGCGAACCTCGAAGCGGAACTCGCCGAGATCGGTGAGGACCGGTTCGACGGTACGGCCGGGATGGGACACACGCGATGGGCGACGCACGGTCGCCCCACCGACCGCAACGCGCATCCGCATCGCGATGCCGGCGGCCGGCTCGCGGTGGTCCACAACGGCATCATCGAGAACTTCGCGCCGCTGCGCGCCGAACTCGAAGCGGCCGGTATCGAACTGGAATCGGACACCGACACCGAGGTCGCGGTGCACCTGGTCGCGCGCGCGTACGCCGAGGGGCCCACGGCCGGTGATTTCGTGGAGAGCGCCCGCAGTGTGCTGCGCCGCCTCGAAGGCGCGTTCACGCTGGTGTTCGTGCACGCCGATCATCCCGGGACGATCATCGCGGCCCGACGCTCGACGCCGCTGGTCGTCGGTGTCGGAGACGGGGAGATGTTCATCGCCTCGGATGTCGCGGCGTTCATCGAGTTCACCCGCAACGCCGTCGAGCTGGGCCAGGATCAGGTCGTGGTGATCACGAAGGACTCGTACGAGGTCACCGACTTCGACGGCAACACCGACGTGCCGACGCAGCCGTTCACCATCGACTGGGATCTTGCGGCCGCGGAGAAGGGCGGCCACGACTACTTCATGCTCAAGGAGATCGAGGAGCAGCCCGCCGCGGTCGCTGACACGTTGCGTGGGCATTTCGTCGACGGCCGGATCGTGCTCGACGAGCAGCGCCTGTCGGATCAGGAATTGCGCGACATCGACAAGGTGTTCGTCGTCGCGTGTGGCAGCTCGTATCACTCGGGTCTGGTGGCGAAGTACGCGATCGAGCATTGGACGCGGCTGCCCGTCGAGGTCGAGCTGGCTTCGGAGTTCCGGTACCGGGATCCGGTGCTGGACCGGTCGACGCTGGTGGTGGCGATCTCGCAGTCGGGGGAGACCGCCGACACGCTCGAGGCGGTGCGGCACGCGAAGGATCAGAAGGCGCGGGTGCTGGCGGTGTGCAACACCAACGGTGCGCAGATTCCGCGTGAGGCCGATGCGGTGTTGTACACGCGGACCGGTCCGGAGATCGGGGTGGCGTCGACGAAGGCGTTCTTGGCGCAGATGGCGGCGAACCTGCTGGTGGGGTTGGCGTTGGCGCAGGCGCGGGGCACCAAGTATCCCGATGAGGTGGCGCGCGAGTATCAGGATCTCGAGGCGATGCCCGCGAAGATCGAGCAGTTGCTGCTCGGGATGGAGCCGGTGCGGGAGTTGGCGCGGGAGCTGGCGGCGTCGCCGGCAGTGTTGTTCCTGGGACGGCATGTGGGGTATCCGGTGGCGCTCGAGGGTGCGCTCAAGCTCAAAGAGTTGGCGTACATGCACGCGGAGGGGTTCGCGGCCGGTGAGCTCAAGCACGGGCCGATCGCGTTGATCGAGGACGGGTTGCCCGTGATCGTCGTCATGCCGTCGCCCAAGGGGCGTGCCGTTCTGCACAGCAAGTTGCTCAGCAATATTCGGGAGATCCAGGCGCGTGGCGCGGTGACGGTGGTGATCGCGGAGGAGGGTGACGAGACGGTGCGTCCGTTCGCGGATCATCTCGTGGAGATCCCGGCGTCGCCGTCGTTGCTCCAGCCGTTGTTGTCGACCGTGCCGTTGCAGGTGTTCGCTGCGGAGGTCGCGCAATCGCGCGGGTACGACGTGGACAAGCCCCGTAACCTCGCCAAGTCCGTCACCGTGGAATAGAGCACCACGGATAGTCACGAGAAGCACAGGCCGAGCGACCGGGAGCCCCGATGCGCAGCTACTACCCGTGTGAGCAGATACGCGCCGCGGAGGCGCCGCTCCTGGCAGCCCTGCCCGAGGGCACGCTGATGCGCCGAGCATCATATGGCTCGCACGGGTGGTGGCCGAGGAACTCCACGCACGCACCGGCGCCGTTGCCGGCCGGACGGTGACGTTGCTCGTA
>BBEG01000569.1 GCA_001312645.1 Rhodococcus sp. JCM 9791 | reverse complement strand
ACGCAGCAGGTCCGCCAACTCCGCGACCAGCGGCGCAGACGGATCCGCCCGCAGCAGCGCCCTCAGCGCCCTCAGCAGCAACACCGGGGTCAGTGCCGGATCGTTCTCGAGCCCGTACGCGATCGACCGGATGTGGTCACGGGCGGGATGACTGTAGGCGAGCGAGTCGATCTCCTGCAGAATCCGGCCGGCACGCTGCAGCACCGCGTATTCGCGCAGAGACGTGTGCAACACCTCGCGGAGACGACCGATGCCGGACCGTTCGGTCAGCCAGGACCCCAGCGCATGCGCACCACCCGTGGCCACCTGCCGTCCGTGTACCAGCCCGTACTCACCGACGAGGTCGAGCAGTCGCTCGACGGTCGGTGGGTCCACCGGCATGGGGTCGCCGACGTCGATGATGTCGAACAGTTCACGACCGGGCGGTCCGGCCAAGGAACGCAACGCCCGCGCATCCGTCTCCGTGACCCTGCCCGTGTGGCTGGTCTCCGCGAGCAGACCCGCTACGGGAATCACCGAGCCGACGAGTCCGGGCAGCTGCCCGGCCAGCACAGCGGCGTGATCGGCGGCGTGTGCGAGTGGATCGCGGCGCCCCAACGCTCCCTCACCGAATCCGTCGGCACGCGAGAGCACCCCGAGCGTCGTCAGCGGTGTGAAGCCGAGTTGATGCAGGAAGTCGACCTCGTCGGCGCGCGGTGCAGAATCGAACAGGAAGATCGCCGCGTCGGCATCCACCGATGCCGCGCGGGTCTGCTCGTATCCGTCGATCAGTGCTCGCCGTGTCGTGGCGGCGTTGTCGACCGTCAGCGTCGCGAGGCCCGGAGTGTCGATCAGAGTGATGTCCGACAACGACTGGGACGGGAGAAACCGCTGAACATAGGCGATTTCGGTGGGAGGGAAAGCCGGCACGACCGTCCCACCGAAACTCAGGGGCTGAGGAACGACACTGCCGTCGAGTGTGACCACCTCGGCTCGCGACGGCGCACCGTTGCGGTAGACGGTGACGACGTTGGTCGCCTCGAGCGCCGCGGTCTCCGCCAGCGGCGCACCGATCAGCGCATTGACCAAAGTCGACTTGCCGGCCTTGAGACGGCCGACGACGACGATCTGCGGCGGCGAGAACAGGATCGCCCCGATCCGCGATGCATGCGACGGAAGGTCGCCGCCCAGATTTGCGAGGGAGTGCAGGGCCGACTCGATCCGAGCGTGCACCGGGTCGTTGCTTCGCTGGGGCTTCCGCCTGATGCATCAACTCTGTGCCCCTGAACTCTGTGCGCCTGAACTCTGTGCGCCTGCCAGCAACTTCTCGATCGCGTCGATCCGGTTCTGCACGATCTTCCGGTTCTTCGTCAACCGCTCGAGGGTCTTCTCTCTGGTCGCGGCGTCGAGCCGGGCCGCTTCCTGCGCTTCCTTCAACTGGCCCTGCAGATCCTCGATCCGGCTCTTCAGGTCGTCGCGGTGGCGTAGCACGATCTCCGGCCGCCCCACCGACAATGCGGACTCGAGCATGCGCGAGGTGCCTGTGCGGGTCGCGGCCAAGGTCTCACGCAACCAGTTGAGCAGGTTGGTCTTTCCGGTCCGCATCGCTTTGTAACCGAGGTTGACGGCGACCCACACCACCCCGGCCACGGCACCCACACCGATGACTGCGCCGAGCATCGACGTGCCGATCATTCCCATCGTCAGCACACTCGGGTCGAGCAGGCCCTGCCGCTTCGAGCGACCTCGCCCGCATTGATGGTGCCGGTCTGCATCGCAGCCCACACACGTTCGCGGATCTCCGACCACTGCGGCGAGTTCGGGCCGAACAGTTCCGCGACGATCGCTTCGATACGTTCGAGGAACACCTGCGCTGCCGATTCCATCGCCGCGAGCAGGTCGGTCTGCATGTCGGCGGTGAAACTCTGTGCGCTGCGCCGCATCACCTCGAGCGACGACTTGTTGACCCGGGTCGTCCACTGTTGCTTGATCCGGTCGAGTTCCTCATCGAGATGGGTGAGCGCAGCCTGGCGGGCCAGAGTCAGATCCCGGGCGAGGTATTGCTCCCACTGTTGCGACCTGTTCTTCAGGTCTTGCAGGCGGTCGCGTTCAGCAGTGAGATCAGCGGTTGCGGTGGCGCTGTCCTCGATCACCGCGATGTCCGAAGCGACCCGTTCCTCGACGCGGCGAAGCCTTCGAGGAGGGTGCGGAGCGCGTCGGCCTGGGGAAGTTCTGCTCTCGCGTCGAGCAGAGCATCGATCTGTGCGCGCAGTTCGACGATCCCCGACGCCCGTTCGGCCCGGTCTCGCGCGGTCCCGGGTGGCATCTGCGCGGCGAGTGCCGCACGCAGGCTCGACACACCCAGCACCGGTATCTGCCGCTGTAGGTGACGTTCGATCAACGCGCGGTCCTCGCCCACGATGGGGCGCCAGCGTCGCAGGTTCTTGTCGGTCTTGGTGACCGCGACGACCACCGATTCGACAGAGGCGGACGCATCGCGCAGGAAGTTCATCTCGGGTTCGGTCAGCGGCGTGGAGGCGTCGCACACCATCACCAGCACCGAGGCCTGGCGGGCCGACTGTGTGGCGAGCGCAGTGTGGGAGGCGACGAGCCCGCCGGAGCCCGGGGTGTCCACGACCACAGCTCCGCCGAG
>BBEG01000568.1 GCA_001312645.1 Rhodococcus sp. JCM 9791 | reverse complement strand
GCGCTACGGTCCCGGCGTCTCGACCGCGCCGACGTTCCTTCCGGCTCGGCGAACGCACTCTGCGCCCCTGCTACCCGGCCGAACGCGACGCGTGATCCGCTCGTCGAACGAGACGGGCCGGCCCGTGCTCGACACGGAAACCGAACAACACGGCGGGCGCTTCGGGACGCCTGCTGACACCGAAGATGGAGGTCGGAAGCGTGACGCAGGGCATCGTGAAGTGGTTCAACAACTCGAAGGGATTCGGATTCATCACCCCGGCCGACGGTAGCGCCGAGATATTCGTGCACTATTCGGAGATTGCGGGTAACGGCTTCACGACGCTGGAAGACAACCAGCAGGTCGAATACGAGATCGGCTACGGAGTGACAGGTCCCCAGGCCCAGAATGTGCGGACACTCCGACGGAACTCCCGCTGACAGAAACGCGGATTGATCGAGACAGACCCGACTGCCATAGTGCGCGAAACTATCGTTTCGTAACGAAGGAGCGCCATGCAGGTCGGTCTGAACATTCTCGGAGCTGAGAACCTCTACGGCGGCGCGATCCGTCCGGTGCTGGAGTTGGCTGCGCGCGCTGATCGCGCAGGAATCGACGTGATCACCACCGGAGACCACCTCGGTTTCAACGCGACCGCCCACGCGGAACGACGACGGACACACAACTTTCCGTTCCCGCTGGAACATGATTGGTACGAGCCTCTCTCGCTTCTCTCCTCGGTCGCCGCGGTGACCGAGCGGGTACTGCTGAATGTGTCGGTGCTGATCGCGACGGTGCGTCCGCCGGTATTGCTGGCCAAGCAGATCGCCACACTCGACGCGATCTCCGGTGGCCGCGCCGCAATCGGTATGGGTGTCGGCTGGCAGGAGGCCGAGTACACGGCCACCAACATGCCGTTCGACGCCCGATTCGGACGCATGGAAGACACCGTCCGAGCGTGCCGCGAGCTCTGGACGAAGGCGCCCGCAACCTTCCAGGGGCGCGAGTTCGCGTTCGAGGAGTTCCACTCGCTGCCTTCCCGGTTCAGGAGCGGGTGCCGGTGATCTTCGGATTCGGACCGAGTAAGCGTAATTTCGATCGTATTGCTCGTGTTGCGGATGGATGGACCGTCAATCCCGCAGACATGCAGTCGTTCTCGGACAGCGTGGCACTGCTGCGCGACACGTTCGAGGAACATGGACGCGATCCGCGCTCGCCCATCGTTCAGGTGTCGGTGACGCCCGAACGACGGGACGACGGCACCGTCGATTACGGCGCGACCGCAGACAAGGCTCGCATGTGGCGCGACGCCGGCGCCACCATAGCGGTGTTCCGGCCGACGAGTTTCTGCGCAGCGGACGACGACGTAGTGCAGCTGATCGACTGGGCGGTGGACCTCAAGAACGAGCGCTCGCGCCATCGCTCAGACCTCGCGGCTCAGCCGTAGCACGCGTTTTCCCATCTCGTCACACAGCGTACGAATGCTGAGTAGCGCGACGCCCGACCGAAGGACCAATCACGTCAAGCCGATATTCGTGTGGGCCGGTATCGCAGGGCGGCCGCCCCCGACCGGAGCTCATGGCGATCCACGAGCTCGAGCTGGATGCGCTCGCGCAGACCCGCGAGCAACGTCGGCCCGTGTCCGGCAAGGACCGGCTGCACAACGAAGATGTACTCGTCGATCAACCCCAGATCTGCCAACGCCAGGGGGAGCGTCACGCCACCCATGAGAATGCCCTCGCCTGGCTCCTGCTTGAGCCGCTGAACCGCTTGCCCCAGGTCGCCTTGCACCAGTTCAGCATTCCAGTCGACCCCGGTCAGCGTGCTCGACACGACGTACTTCTTCGCGCGGTCGATGGTCTCGGCGAACGGGATCTCCCACTCATCCATCCAGTCAGGCCATGTTCCCGTGGCCGGCTTCCGCCACGCCGACTCCATCATCTCGTAGGTCACCCGGCCGTACAGCAGGGCATCGGCTCGTTCCATCTCATCGGTCCAGTAGCGCATCGATTCCGCGTCAGGGGGAAGCCCTGCCTCGTGATGGCAGCAGCCGTCGAGCGTGACGTTGATCGAGTATCGAAGTGGTCTCATCTCGTTGCTCTCCCTTGATGCGCGCAGGGCGTCTTCACCGGACAGCATTATGACTACTGTCGGCGCCATTTCTCATCGGCGGTGAGTGCTTGCACGCCGATCCTGTCGGGAACATTCTGTCGGACAGGGTGATTCATCGAGACGGCTACTGCCGCATCGGCTCAGATGTCGTCGGCGTGGGTGCGGTAGTGGGCCGCCGTGGAGTGAGTCGCGCGACGAACTTTTTACTGTTTCGCCGGTTACTGCGACAACTGGGACAAGCTCGACAATTATATATGTACGACGGGTGCGCCGACAGCGTTGGTGTGCGATGCGATCATGCTCGGAGTGCGCGTGCTTCCGCCGCTGAACATCGCTGATCTTGTTCCGCATCGCCTCAATGCTTGATGCAGTCGCGCCGAGGGCTCGCTCCGCACGTCGGATCACGTCCCGGTCGGTTCTTCGCCACTTCATCCGACGACGGACATCACCCCACCTGGTCCCCGGGCGGGAGTCGCGTCCGAGACAGGCTGCCCTCCATGCCCCCAGTCAGCTTCCCCCGCCCGGCCGGTCCGGCGTTGTGCCGG
>BBEG01000567.1 GCA_001312645.1 Rhodococcus sp. JCM 9791 | reverse complement strand
TTCGACGACGGGCAGACCGGCGATACGAAGGTCTCGCTCGCCGACCTCATCGTCCTCGGCGGATGCGCCGCCGTCGAACAGGCCGCGACGGTGGCGGGGCACGACGTCACGGTCCCGTTCACACCGGGACGCACCGACGCCACACAGGAGCAGACCGACGCGGAGTCGTTCGCGGTGCTCGAGCCGAAAGCCGACGGATTCCGCAACTATCTGCGGGCGTCGAGAAGCAGCCACCGGAACAGCTCCTTCTCGACCGGGCGAATCTGCTGACCTTGACGGCACCCGAGATGACGGTGCTGCTCGGTGGGATGCGCGTGCTGAACACCAACCACGGTGGAGGCTCCCACGGTGTTCTGACCGATCGGCCCGGAACGTTGACCACCGATTTCTTCGCGGCCATCACGGACATGGGTATCGAATGGTCGCCTTCGACCACCGAGGAGCACGTCTACGAGGGACGTGACCGGGTGTCCGGTGACTCCCGGGGCACCGCGACCGCCGTCGATCTCGTCTTCGGTTCGCACTCGCAGTTGCGCGGTATCGCCGAGGTGTATGCCTGCGATGACGCCCAGCCCACGTTCGTCCGAGATTTCGTGGCGGCGTGGGACAAGGTGATGAGCCTGGATCGGTTCGACCTACGTTGGCCTACAGAGAACTGAGTGCTGACAGGAGGGCTCGACCCGGTGGTTCCGATCCACCCCGTGACATCGAGGGCGAACGCCCGGCAGGTTCGACTTCGAGAAGCTGTCCGCATGATCGAGCACGATGCCTGACTACTCGGCGCCGCGACTGGTGAAGTCGAAGGATGCGCCGTCGATGCCCCAGGAGATGATGCGTTCGGGGTGAATTCGGATGACCGCGCGTTCCTGGGGTGGGAACGGTGGCTCCTCGTCATCGAGCGCTTCGGCGGTGCCGCGTACCTCGAGGCCGCGAATCACGTATGGCTCCAGGGAAACCTGTTGGTCGATGACGAACGACACCCGGCTCCCCGCCTCGACATTGCGGTACTTTCGGCTGGCACGCATCCGCATGCCTCCGATGTCGATCGTGCCGTCGGCGTTCACCCGGTAGTTGGTCGGGTTGTTCTGCACAACGCCGTCGGGCGACATCGTGGCCAGCCGGCCGATCCCGGCCTCGGCCAGAAACTGCTGTTCCTTGATGGTGAAGGTCATGTCGGTTACTCCTCGGTGAAGTCGATATCACGTGTGCCCCGGTGGTTCAGCGGGACCGTTGATGTACTCCGGGATCAGAACAGGATCAGCGCGGCACACAGTCCGGCAAGGGCAATGAACTGCAGGGTGACCCGATACTTCAGAATGCTGTCCCATTTCTCTTGCAGTGCACGCGCATCGGGCGGAATGATGCCGCTCTGCGCAGCGGCGGTCTGCTGGGAATTGATCGGCTTGGCGATGCGGACGTAGAAGGCGAACCAGGTCAGCAGCGCGGCCACCGTGATCGCCGCGGCCACCGCGACGCCGATCTGCCCGGCCGACAGCGCGATCAGCAGCGTGAGCACGGCGGTGACCACACCGACCGCACCGACGATCGGCATGCGCTTATCGGCGTAGTAGTGACCCCATCCCGCGCTCATGGTCATGGCCACATCATCGAGCTTGCGGTTCACGGACCGGGTGATCACGGCCCCGGTGACATCGGTGTCATAGACGACGGCATTGGCGAGAACGGCGCCGGCGGCAATGGTCTGGCCGGTGACAATGAGCATTTTCGGCTTCTGTCCTGAAATTTCGCGTTGCACACCGGGTCGACGTGCGTGACGGGATGGGCATGGTCAGGCCGCGCGGACGCGGCGGATGTGGCGGGAGTAGCGGGGGCGACCGATGACGCGCCAGACGGCGCGGACCGGCGCGGGGAGACCCGACAGCAGCAACGCACGCTCGGCCGGGTTCGCGTCCTCCAGCACGACACCGAAGAGCGTGAGCAAAGTGAGCTTGGGTGTGTTCGCCACCAGATGCTCCCCCAGGGAAGCCCATTCGGACGCCGTGATGTATTCGGCCGCCAGTGGAAGTAGTGTGGCCTCCTCGTCGTCGAGGTGTTCCAGCAGAATCGCCCGGTGTTCCAACAGAACCGCCACCAGGGTGTCGCGCTCGTCGGCTCCGGCGGTGGCCTCCCACGCCGGGACCGCGACCTCCAACCTGGTCAGCGTGGCCGCGACACGCTCGTGCTGGGCTTCCATGCGCAGCACGATCTCCGCCCCTAGATCGACCCTGGCCAGCAGCGGCGGCCACAGCAGCTCGTCCTCGCCCTCGTGGTGGTTCTTCAGTCCCAGCCGGTAGATGCGGAAGTGGTCGGCGATCACTGCGGCGCGGGTGGTGTCGCCTGGCGCGACCGCCGCGACGAGTTCGATCAGCAGCCGCGACTCGCGGCGGAGGCCGCGGTGGACGATCACCATGTCCTTGGTGTTGACGCTCATCTTGTTCCTGCCCTTCGTGTTCGTCCGTTCGATGGGTACGAGACTGCGTGCGGGGGTTTGGAAAATACTTGGAGGCCAACTTGGAACACCGGCGGCTATCGCGCGTACGATGTGCCGCGTCATGGTATTGATCCGGGTATTGGGCTCGTTCGCGGCCGAGGCCGGCGGTGTACCCCTTCCCCTCGGCGGACCGCGCCAGCGCGGT
>BBEG01000566.1 GCA_001312645.1 Rhodococcus sp. JCM 9791 | reverse complement strand
ATCGATGCGTTCGACTCGGCGCTCGCGCCCGAGCTGGTCGCTGTCCTGCCCGGCACCCCGGTCGCGGGCAAGCTCTACGCACTGCCGGAGTGACCCGTGCCCCTGTACATAGGTGACCAGGCAGTCGGCGAGCTGTACCTCGCAGCGTCAAGGTCGGCGAGGGTTGGATGTGGGACGGCGCGCAGTGGGTCCAGGTCTACGCCTCGACGCGTCCGCTGTCATCGATGGCGATGACGCGCACCACCGCACAGTCCCTCGCGGCGCAGTCGGTCTACGAGAAGATCGTCGGCATGGCCGCCGCGGCCCCTCACGTCGCGTCGACGGTCATCGTCGACAACGAGCTCCAGGCGGACGGCGACGGTTCGTGGAAGCTCGACGTCGCGATCACCCACGGCAACACTTCGGACGGCACCGGTGTGCGCGTCTCGCGTAAGCCGATCGGTGGCAGTTACACAGTCCTGCAGACGTTCTCGACGTCGGGATCGTTCCATCAGGGTGTGTCCGGATCTGTGACCGTGCCGATCGCTGCCGGGGATCTCGTCCGGGTCGAGGCGATGCACTCGAACTTCTTCACGCGCAGTATCTCCACGACGTCGTTGACCGCAACGATCCAATAGGGGGCATGATGCAGACCATCGAGATCGAGGACATACCCGGCCATACGATGACGTTCGGCGTCGAGGCCGGCTATCTCGTCGCGCGTGTGCATGACAGTGAGTCGGTGCAGGTGTGCTCGGCGCAGTGGCAGTGTGGCGAGGCGACCTAGCAGTCGCCGGTGACGGCACGATCGACGGCATCCTCGGCTGCGCGGCGCTCATCGGTCGACAACCCGGACCACTCCGGTGTGGCTGTGATGGCGCGCAGCACCCGGTCGGCATGGTCACGCCGATCGGGTGCCGGCTCTTTCATGAACTCGGACTCGAGGCTGCGGCACAGCTCGTCTGGACTCTGCCCGTTGATCTGCGTACCTTCCCCGCACGCAGCCAGCAGCAGCACCAACCCGACAATCGCGACCGCTCGCCTCATGGGCGGGATGCTACGCCACAGCCCCCATCACAGCCCGGCGAAGCGCGTCGTTCGGTAGCGCGGTGTACCGCTGGGTCGTGGCCACCGACGAGTGGCCGAGGAGCTGCTGCACGGCGATCAGATCCCGGTCGGCGCGGTACGCCGCGGTCGCGAACCGGTGCCGCAAGGTGTGCGCGGTCCAGTGGTCGGGTAGCACCCGCGCGATCAGCTTGCCCACGTGCGCCGGTGACAGGTGTCCGTCGATCTGCCCAGGGAACGCGTAGCCCTTGGGCCGTGCCCGCAGCCGGCGGGCGACGTCGTCGACGAGGGGCAACATCCGAGTCTTGCCACCCTTCCCGTGCACACACAGCACCCACCCATCGAGCGACTCGATCACATCACGGCTGTGCACCACCGCGATCTCACCTCGGCGCATGCTTCATAGGCGGCGAGCGAGACCATCAGCAGCGTCCGCTCATCCGCGTGCTCGAGCGCATGGCGCAGCGCGGTCTCGGGTGCCGGCCTCGGCACACCTTGCGGCACCGGCACAGTCGGCAGCAGCGCCGCGGGGTTCATACGGCATCGGCCGCTGGAATGCGCCCACCCGTAGAAGCTCACCAGCGACGAGCGGATCGAGCGGCGATACTCCGCGGACCACCCGGGCACCCCGAGGAACTTGGCGAGGTCTTCGACCGTGACGGTCCAGGGTCACCGGCGAGGTCGCGGGCGACGCGACGCAGGTGGTAACCGCGCAAGGTCAGGGTCGTCTTGGGACGGCCACCGGCGGCGAGCCATCCGAGCCAGGCCGCAATGGCCCGCTCCCAATCGTGTGTGTTTGCCATCCCCTGAGGAAACAGAGGGTAAGCCGCGTTACGCAGCGTTACGGCGAATGTCGAGGACGTCCGCTGGTCTCTCGCCCTCGGCCACTAACCAGCGGGTTCGGGGTTCGAGTCCCTGATGGCGCACCACGAAGAGCCCCACACCGAAACACTACCGGTGTGGGGCTCTTTCGGCACTGTAGAAAAAAATCACCCTTCCACAATCACCGGATCTCCGAGCTTGACGTTCCCGTAGTACCAGCCGGCGTTCTCGGTGCTGAGGTTGATGCAGCCATGGCTGACGTTCGCGAATCCCTGGGAATCAACCGACCACGGCGCGGCGTGCACGAAGATTCCGCCCCATGTGAGCCTCACCGCATATTCGGTGTCGATGCGATATCCCTCGGGTGCGTCGATCGGCACACCGTACGTCGACGAGTCCATGACCAGGTTCCGGAACTTCTCGAGCACCGGGAACGTGCCGACGGGGGTTTCGTACCCCGGCTTGCCCATCGACGTCGGCATCGTCCGCACGACCTCACCGTTCAGGCTGACCGTGACTGGTGGGTCGAGCGGTTGGCAACCGCAATGAACGAGTCGCCGGCTTGGAAGTGAGTCCGCGCCCCGCCGACGAGGACGGTGACGTCAGTGTTCCCAGGCCAGAAACCGTCGGGTACCCAGTGCAGTTCCTGATCGCTCACCCAGGAGAAATGCCCGTCGACGGGCGTGGCGGTGGAGATCTGCACTGCGTTCTCTGCCGCCGCCCGGTCCGTGACGGGTGCGGTGAATCGCACGATCACCGGGTGCGCGACACCGACCACCGCCCCGACCGCCGGC
>BBEG01000565.1 GCA_001312645.1 Rhodococcus sp. JCM 9791 | reverse complement strand
TCGGCGCCGGGACTGTTCGCCGACGCCGTCGACGCACTGCTGGGAGTTCCGCTGCGGTAATCGCTTTTGAGTGTGCAGTTTTGGTCGCGATGCCCGGCGTGTCACGACAACAACTGCACACTCGTTCTCGTGCGTCAGTGCAGAAGCGCACTGGCCGCAATCGCCGCGACACGCTACGATTGCGCCGATGACAACCTTCTCTGATCCAAGATTGGGGGCCCAGTTCGCTCACGGTGAGTGCTGATGCACCCTCCGAACGCGAACGGGTTTGACCCCCGACTGTCCTTCTGGCCGCGCGTGCGCGAGTTCGCCGTGCCGCCGTCCGTGATCGAGGCCGCAACTGCCCGACGTCTCGCCGGCGACTGGCGCGGCGCCTGTGACGCAGCGGGATTCGATGTCGAGATCGACCTACGCGGGCTGGCCACGCGCACGGCCGTGGCGTCGCGTCGCAAGTTCTGGACGACCTACGTCACCTGGCACCCGACCTGCTGCGCTGGCACCTACCGCGGGTGGCCCCCGACGGACTGTTGCGCCCCGGGCTGACCATCGCACTGGCCCGATACGGTCCGCAAGAGCACCGAAAACGTTGCGGTGGAACAGGTTCGGTGAATCTCGTGGTCCGCACCGCTCCGGCGTGGGCCGATGCCGGGCAGAGGATCGTGCTGGCACTGTGGGATGGCTCGGATTCCGCGAACCATCCCCATCCGCGACCCGACAGACGATTCCGACTCGACCTCCACCGGCACCTGTGGGATGCGCGGAGGTGCGGTGATCTACGAATTCGCAGTGGGACAGGGCAAGTGCCAGACGCTACCGCGCTCGACCCGGCCCTGGATGCCGTGATTACGGACGGTTGCGCCGTCGACCGCTGGGCGGCCGAATCCCGCATCCTGTTCCGCGCGGACGGCCAGCGCGACGGCCCTGTGCGGGTGCGGTGCGGGGGCCGACGCGACCTGGTGGTGGATCCGGTCGGCGGCACCGATCCCGCCGCGATACGACTCGTGGACGATTATCCGTCCGGCCGACTCGCCGCGCTGCCGGTGCTACCCGATGCCGCGACCTGGGTATTACCCGATCTGGAGTTGATCCGGTCGGGAGCGATCACCGCCGACGGGCTGCACCCGCTGGTCGCCGCTGCCCTGGACCCGGACTGGTCGCCGCCGCCGTCATCTGCGGGATCGACGCCGACGAATCGGACCAACATTGTCGATTGCCGTGGTGAACGGCACCGGATCGGGTTGGTCGACGGTGCACTGACCGCACTGGATCATGATCCTGCCGAGACTCGGCGCGAGGAACTGCTCGCCGCACTGGGCGGCACCCCACTGCCGTGTCTTCAGGTCATCGACCAGGCGCATCGCCGTCCGGACTGCCTGCCGGGCGTCCGTGAACGTCTGGATCACGGAGACACCACCGGGGCATTGGCAGTCGTCGAAGGACTGCTCGGTCCCGACGCTGTCCTCCGTGACGGACCCCTGCTGGACGCGCTCCGTGCGGCCGTCGAGCGTCGCACCACGTACGACCGGTTCCGTACTGCACCGGTTGAGACACCGCCGCCCGCATCTCGACCTCGGCGCCCCGGACGGTTGCGCCGAACCCATTCACGCTGAACCTTCTCCTCGCTTCCTGAAACCCACTGTCCCGCAGCGCGGCCGACCGGCCACGTCCTGCTGATCCTCGAGATATCACAGGTGATACACATGTCTTCCACGCTCCTTTCAGACAGTCCCGGCAACATCGAACTCGACAGTGCCGCAGAGCTGTTGGCGATGCTCGGCGCAGTCACCACCGAACCTCGCCCCGACGACCAACTCGAGGCCCTCACCCTGGCGGTGGCCGCGGACCTACCGGTACTGCTGTGGGGCGAACCGGGAATCGGTAAGACCGCCGCCCTGACCCAGCTCGCCGAAGCCCTGGACCTACCGCTGACCACCGTTATCGCGAGTGTGCACGAGCCGTCGGACTTCTCAGGTCTGCCCGTTCTCGGGGACGACCCCGCCACACAGGGTGTCCCGATGGCCCCGCCCGACTGGGCCGTCCGGCTCGTGCAGGCCGGCCGCGGGCTACTTTTCTGGACGAACTGTCGACGGCGCCGCCTGCCGTACAGGCGGCCCTGCTCCGTCTCGTCCTGGAAAGACGAATCGGGGCACTACAACTCCCACCCGACGTCCGCATCGTGGCCGCCGCCAACCCACCGTCCTCGGCGGCGGACGGCTGGGAGCTGAGCCCACCTTTGGCGAACCGATTCGTGCACCTGCACTGGACATACGACCACGACGTGGTCGTCCGAGGCCTCGGCGGGACCTGGCCACGCGCGACGCTGCCCCGACTCGACCGGCGACGTTCTCCGACGCGGTGGCGTTCGCCCGCGCGCGGTCTGTGAGCTCCTCACCGCCCGACCTGCTCTCGTGCATCAACTGCCCAGCAGTCAGACCCGCCGCGGCAGCGCCTGGCCGTCGCCACGCAGCTGGGACATGACCGTGCGGCTGATCGCATTCGCGACCGCCACCTCGTCGTCGAAGGATGTGCTGTCCCTGTTGGTCCGGGGGAGTGTCGGTGACGGGCCCGGTTTCGAATTACTGGCCGCGATCGAGCGCATGGATCTCCCGGACCCCGAGGCGCTGCTCGCCGATCCCGCGTCCGCCGACCTCCCCCGATCGCGG
>BBEG01000564.1 GCA_001312645.1 Rhodococcus sp. JCM 9791 | reverse complement strand
GGGCGGTGGCGTCGCCGTCGCCGACACGGACGACCTGGCCGTCGACGAACGCCGACTTGGCGGACAGCAGGAATCGCAGTGTCGACTCGACGCCGGACAGGCCGGTCGAGCCTTCGGCGAGACATAGACGAGCGCGATGGTGGCGCCGCGACGCAGTTCCTTGCCGAGGCTGCGCGTGAAGCCTTCGAGGGCACGCTGCGCGATCTGCTCGTCGACGGACGTCGCTTCCTCGGGCGTGGTGCCGAGGACGACGACGCGCCCGCTGGGGGCGAGGCTGCGGATGACCGGCTGGAAGAACGTGAAGAGCTGTTCGAGACCCGCGGCGTCGCTGATACCGGTAGCGTCGAACACGAGAGCGCCGAACTCGGTATCGGCGGGGTCGGCGAACGCGTAGTCGCGCAGCAGTGTGCGGATCGGTTCCACGAGGCGGCCGTTGCCGCCGACGAGGACGGGGCCGGGGAGTGCGGGCTCACCCGGCTGGTAGCGGCGAAGCTTCTCGGGCTGTGGCAGACCGAACTGCTTCGCGAGGAAAGAGCCGGGTGCGGACGAGATGAGCTGGGAATAGAGCTTGGGGGCGCCCTTGGCGTCAGCCACGTTTCCACCTTCTTCGAATTCGGTCGTCGATGCTGTAGTCGACAACTAACTTACTCCTGAGTAAGAATAGTAGCCACAGTTCGAGTCCATCTGAATGCGGGAGATACCAGTGACCACCAATGCCCGATCCACGCAGCTGCGTCGAGTCGCCGTCCTCGGTGGCAACCGGATCCCGTTCGCGCGTTCGGACCGCAAGTACGCACGCGCGTCCAACCAGGACATGTTCACTGCAACCCTCGACGGTCTCGTCAGCCGCTTCAATCTGCAGGGTGAGCGTCTCGGCGCCGTCGTCGGCGGGGCGGTGCTCAAGCACAGCCGCGACTTCAACCTCGTCCGCGAGAGCGTCCTCGGCAGCGCGCTGAGCGCTACACCCCCGCCTGGGACCTACAGCAGGCATGCGGCACCGGCCTGCAGTCGATCATCTCAGTGGGCGACGCGATTGCCGCGGGCCGCATCGAGGCGGGGATCGGCGGCGGCGTCGACACCACCTCCGACGCCCCGATCGCGGTGAGCAACCCTCTGCGCGAGTTCCTGCTCTCGCTCAACCGCGCCCGCACGACGGCCGATCGCGTCAAGCTGCTCGGCAACGTGCGCCCGTCCATGCTCGGCATCGAGATCCCGCGCAACGGCGAGCCGCGCACCGGTCTCTCGATGGGCGACCACGCTGCGATCACCGCGAAGGAATTCGGGATCCGACGCGAAGACCAGGACGAACTCGCCGCAGCGAGCCACCACAACATGGCCGCCGCGTACGACCGCGGCTTCTTCGACGACCTCGTCACCCCGTTCCTCGGGCTCACGCGCGACGACAACCTGCGCCCCGATTCGTCCGTCGAGAAGCTGTCGACGTTGAAGCCGGTGTTCGGTACCGAGCTCGGCGACGCCACCATGACAGCCGGCAACTCCACCCCGCTCACCGACGGCGCGTCCGCGGCGCTGCTGTCCACCGAGGAATGGGCCGCAGAACGGAACCTGCCGGTCCTCGCGTACCTCGTCGACTCCGAAACTGCCGCCGTCGACTACGTCCACGGCGGCGACGGGCTGCTCATGGCCCCCACCTACGCCATTCCGCGTCTGCTGCAGCGCAACGGCCTCACCCTGCAGGATTTCGATTTCTACGAGATCCACGAGGCGTTCGCGTCGGTGGTCCTGGCCACACTGCAGGCGTTCGAGTCGAAGGAGTACTGCACGCAGCGTCTCGGCCTCGACGCTCCGCTCGGATCGATCGACCGCACCAAGCTCAACGTCAACGGATCCTCGCTCGCCGCGGGGCACCCGTTCGCCGCGACCGGCGGCCGCATCGTCGCTGCACTCGCAAAGATGCTGCACGAGAAGAAGCAGGAGACCGGCAAGCCCGCTCGCGGCCTCGTCTCGATCTGCGCTGCAGGTGGCCAGGGCGTGACGGCAATCCTCGAAGCGTGATCTCTCGGGGTGTCGACTCACATTCGAGAGATTCTCTACGAATGTGTGTAACGCCCCCGTCGACACGGCGATAGAACAGACGACCCTGCTGGCTACCTGACCCCCGACCTGGTAGCCAGCAGGGTCTTTGCGCCTTCCGCCCGTAGACCGTTCACGTCCGGGCGTTACCCTGGAGAACCGGTATCCGGCGCGCAGTGTACGACGAGCGTGCCCCGTCTGAAGGGACATCGGTGAGCGGCAACAACGGGACGAACGAGCCCGAGGCTACACACGACGACGTTCTCCCCACCGAACCACAACCGCAGGCGGCCCCCTCGGCCGGCGCTGCGACACCGGTGAGCAACGCGGCGTCGCCCGGAGCCGGTGAATCCGGCCCGATGGGTCGATCGGAGGCGAGCGTTCCGGACCGGGAGAGCGGTTCCGATGGATCGGATGCTGCAACCGAGAGCGCGGACACGTCGAACGACACGGCGTCGTCGGACGCTCCTACCGGCGCCGGGTCGTCGGACGCTCCTACCGGCGCCGGGTCGTCGGACGCTCCCACCGCAGTCATCCCGGTCGTGAAGGTGCCGTCGGAGCAGAATCCGCCCGCGTCGGATGCTCCCACCGAACAGATGCCGCAGATCAAGGTGCCGCCCGCGCAGGCCGCCGCCACCACCGCGATG
>BBEG01000563.1 GCA_001312645.1 Rhodococcus sp. JCM 9791 | reverse complement strand
CTCGGCCTCGAGGCCGCGAACGCCTGCGTGGCATGGGCCTGACGGCACACATCGTCGAATACAACGACCGCCTCATGCCCGCCCAGGTCGACGAAGGCGGTGGCAAGGTCCTGGACCGGCTCGTCACGGGCCTCGGCCTCGTCACTCACACGGGGGTCGCCACCGAGAAGATCGAACCGGGGTCTGCGGGTCTGCGGGTGTCGCTGTCCGACGGCAGCACGATCGACGCGGGTCTGGTCGTGTTCTCGGCCGGTGTGCGACCCCGCGACGAGCTGGCACGGGAGGCCGGACTCGACCTCGCCGGCCGAGGCGGTGTGCTCACCGATCTCTCGTGCCGCAGCACCAACGACGAGGCCGTCTACGCGATCGGTGAGGTCGCCGCGGTCGACGGAGTCTGCTATGGCCTCGTTGCGCCGGCTACAGCACCGCCGAGGTCGTCGCCGATCGGCTGCTCGGCGGCGACGCCGAGTTCCCAGGCGCCGACATGTCGACCAAACTCAAGCTCCTCGGTGTCGACGTCGCGAGCTTCGGCGACGCACACGCACGGACCCCCGGCGCGCTCGAGGTGGTGCTGTCGGACTCCGCCAAAGGCACGTATGCGAAGCTCGTCTCTCCGACGATGCCAAGGTCCTTCTCGGCGGCATCCTGGTCGGTGATGCCTCCTCGTACGGTTCGTTGCGACCCCTGGTGGGACGTGAACTGCCCGGCGACCCGGCATCGCTGATCTCACCGGCGGGGGAGAAGCCCGGAGCGGGATCATTGCCCGACGACGCCGAAGTGTGCTCGTGCAACGGCGTCACCAAGGGCGCGATCTGCGGGGCGATCGCGGAGGGCGCATGCGATATCGCGCAGATCAAGGGATGCACCAACGCCGGTACCACCTGTGGTGGTTGCCTCCCCACCGTCAAGCAGCTGCTCGCGTCGTCGGGTGTGGAGATGTCGAAAGCACTGTGCGAGCACTTCGAGCAGTCCCGCGCCGAGTTGTTCCAGATCGTGCAGGCCACGGGGATCCGTACCTTCTCGGCACTCATCGAGCGTCACGGCACCGGTCGCGGCTGTGACATCTGCAAGCCTGTCGCCGCGTCGATCCTGGCGTCGACCGACTCCGATCACATCCTGCACCGCAGCCAGGCAGGTCTGCAGGACACCAACGATCATTTCCTCGCGAACATCCAGAAGAACGGTACCTACTCCGTGGTGCCGCGGATGCCCGGCGGTGAATGCACTGCCGAGCAGCTCATCGTCATCGGCGAGGTGGCCCGCGACTTCGGGCTCTACGTGAAGATGACCGGTGGCCAGCGCGTCGACCTGTTCGGCGCCCGCGTGGAGCAGCTGCCGCTGATCTGGAAGCGACTCGTCGACGCAGGCATGGAGTCCGGTCAGGCCTACGGAAAGTCGCTGCGGACCGTCAAGAGCTGTGTCGGCTCCACCTGGTGTCGTTACGGCGTGCAGGACTCGGTGGGGATGGCGGTCGACCTCGAGAACCGGTATCGGGGGCTGCGGTCTCCGCACAAGCTCAAGTTCGGTGTGTCCGGGTGCGCGCGTGAATGTGCCGAGGCCCGAGGCAAGGACGTCGGCATCATTGCAACCGAGGGCGGCTGGAACCTCTACGTGTGCGGCAACGGCGGTCAGTCGCCCAAGCACGCACAGTTGCTCGCCGGCGGTCTCGACGACGAAACCCTGGTCAAGTACATCGACCGGTTCCTCATGTTCTACGTGCGGACCGCAGATCGGCTCCAGCGCACCGCGCCGTGGCTCGACGCGCTCGACGGCGGGCTCGATCACCTCCGGGCTGTCATCTGTGAGGACAGCCTCGGCATCGGCGAAGAACTCGAGGCGTCGATGGCCAAGCACGTCGCCGGGTACAAGGACGAGTGGGCCGGCGTACTCGAAGACCCCGAGAAACTGGCCCGATTCGTCTCGTTCGTCAACGCTCCCGACGAGGAAGACCCCACCGTACAGTTCGACGATTCCGGCGCACGCAAGGTTCCTGTTCTGATGGGTATGCCGGCAGTCAGGACCGGCGAGGCAGAGTGAGACGTGATTACCCGGTGGGAACCGCCGGGTAACGCAGTCGAAACACCGCAGGACCAGAATTTCGGGTAACAAGTCTCGAGGAGGACCCATGACCGTCATCGCGATGCCGACCGCGGAGACCACGTCACGCGACAGTGTGTTGAACGGCCGGCTGGAATGGACATCGGCCTGCCCCCTGAGCCACCTCATCCCCGGACGGGGAGTGGCCGTGTTGCTGCGAGGGGGCGAGCAGGTCGCGTTGTTCCTGCTCGACGACAGCACGTTGCGTGCGGTCGGAAACATCGACCCGATCGGTCGCGCCGCCGTGATGTCGAGGGGAATCGTCGGTGACCGTGCTGGCGAACCGACCGTCGCGTCGCCGCTGCTCAAGCAGGTCTACTCGCTCGACGATGGTCGCTGCCTCGACGATCCCGCTGTGAGCCTGCAGGTGTACGACGTTCGTGTGTGGGCAGGGGTCGTGCAGGTTCACAGCCCGCTCCGCGGCAGCCGGAGCATCGAGGCCGTGGACACCGGCGTCGTTTCGTGAGCTCCGAGAACACGCCACTGCGCGGGTTCACCATCGGAGTGACAGCGTCGCGGCGCGCGGACGAGTTCGCGACGCTGCTCACCCGGCGAGGCGCCGACGTCGTCCGCGCTCCTGCGATCCGGATCATCCCGCTGTCCGACGA
>BBEG01000562.1 GCA_001312645.1 Rhodococcus sp. JCM 9791 | reverse complement strand
GTCGTGTGCGCCACGGTCAGCGCGACCCGGCCGGCCAGAGCATGAGCGAGCCGGTCGCGACCGGCCGGTGTGGTCGTCGTCGCGTTGGGGTTCACGATCAGCAGTGCACGCACGGAACATCAGCCTAAGTGGTCTTTCCCGGGTCCACTACGCTGGCCGGGTGACCACCGAATCTTCGCGCAGCACCATTCCGTCGACGGTCCGTATCGCCGGCATACTCGTCGTCCTCGAAGGTGCCGTGGCAATGGGGTTCGCGGTGTACTCGATCTTCCGCGCCGCATCGGGTGAACACGACCAGTCGGTGACCAACGGATACGGCTTCGCGCTCTGGCTGGCGCTGTTGTTCGGCGGGGTCCTGGCCGCGGGCATTGCGTTGCTGCGGGGTGCGCGCTGGGGCAGGTCGGTGGCGGTCGTTGCGCAGATCCTGCTGCTGCCGGTCGTGTGGTCGTTGCTCACCGACTCGCACCAGCATGCTCGGGATACTGATGGCCGTGATCGTGGTTCCGACCCTGGTGTTGTTGTTCGCACCGTCGACGACGGGTTGGCTCGCGCAGGACTATGCGCCCGACTCGCCGTCGGATGCAGACACGGACACGGGCACGGACAGCAGCGGCTCGGGTTCCGAGCGTGCGTGATGCCGCGTCAAGTGTCGCGCGCAGCGCCGCTATGAGCGAGGATCGACGCGTGGCAACAGTACTTGCGGTGGCAAACCAGAAGGGTGGCGTCGCGAAGACGACCACCGTCGCGTCGTTGGGCGCTGCCTTGGTGGGGCTCGGGCAACGCGTCCTCGTGGTCGATCTCGACCCGCAAGGATGCCTGACGTTCTCTCTGGGACACAACCCGGATCGGCTCGAGCGGTCCGTGCACGACGTGCTCCTGGGTGACGCCGAGATCGCGGACGTACTCCTCGAAACCGGGGAGAACCTGGCTCTGCTTCCTGCGACGATCGACCTCGCCGGGGCAGAGGCGCTGCTGCTGATGCGCCCCGGCCGCGAGTACGCACTCAAACGCGCTCTCGCAGTCGTCGAGGACGATTACGACATCATCATCGTGGATTGCCCGCCATCACTCGGTGTGCTCACCCTCAACGGTCTGACCGCCGCGAGAGCGGTCCTGGTACCGCTGCAGTGTGAGACCCTCGCGCACCGAGGCGTCGGGCAATTGCTGCGCACGGTCGACGAGGTCAAGCAGATCACCAACCCGGACCTGGAGATGCTCGCGCGCTACCCACCCTGTACGACGCGCGGACCACCCACAGCCGCGACGTGCTCGCCGATGTATCCGATCGGTACGGCCTGCCCGTCCTCGCACCACCGATCCCGCGGACCGTGCGGTTCGCCGAAGCATCGGCGTCGGCGCGACCGTCCTGTCGGGACGCAAGAACAAGGCGCGCACGCTTATCGGGAACTCGCGGAGAATCTGCTGGCGTGCTGGACGGACGGCGCCGAGCCGGTCACGCTCGCGGTTCAGGCCGAGGCGTAGCGGCGGGCTTCTGTCGGGTCGGTTCAAGGCCGACCGCTGTCCGTCAGCGCGACGACCTCGTCGCCCCGTTGTTCGAGGACTGCAGAGCCCGCAACGGACAACGAGACCGCGGCGTCCGTGTCGCGGTCCACGTGGATCGTCCGAGCGATCTCGCCCGTCAGAGGATCGACCACGGCGATTGCGTCGTCGACCGGTAACAGCACCGATCCGGCCATCTCGGAGCCGTGCCCGAGCGTGCCCTCGACGGTCCAGAGCGGCGTGAAATTCTCGGTGTCGAGTGCGACGGTGTCGGTGCCCGTCCACCACAGGATCAGATCGTCGAGTTTCTCCGCCGGGCCGGTGTCCACACCGGGGCCTGCTGCCTGCGACAACTCGTGTCGGTCGACTGCGGAGCCCGAAGCGTCGAACACCTCGAGGCGAGCACCGCCGTCGGGGCCGGGCGGAAGGTAGACGGCGGTGTGATCGTCGACCACCGCGACGATCTGTGCGTCGCCGTCCGGTACCGCGGCGGGCAGGATCGAGGATGAGAACTCTTCGGGCTTCTGGCTGTCCTCTGGAGTGGTATCGAGCAGAGTCAGCCGCCCGGCCGGTTCCTTGGAACACTGTTCGAGCACCGCGAGGTGACTGTTGTCGGCATCCGCGGAATGGAGCACGCAGCCGCTGCGGGGTTGGGCATTGGGGTTGACCGGCGCGTCGACCCGGCCGTATTCGACCGTGCGCACCAGATCCGACCGCCACATCTCCAGGCGGGTGTCGCCGAGCGCGATCAGGTGTGTCCCGGTGTCGACGAGGCGTACCTTGCTGTCGGTGTCGCTCGAACGTTGTGCGCCCCGCGCACCGGTGTCCCCGTCGAGTGCTGTCACCTGACCGCATCCGCGTGGATCGTTGTAGACCGACACGACGGAGCCCCACGCGCCGACCGCCGCGCACAGCGGCCGGTCGCGTCGGTAGCTCCATCGCTCGGCACCCGTCCGCAGATCACGGCCGACGACGGTGTCGCCGTCGGCCGTGGCAGCGGTGTCACCGATCACAAGGGCATGCGTCGTCGCCGAACTCGGAGCGCGCCATGACTCGGCGAGGGTGTCGGGTACGGACTCCGCGACAGGAGGGGTGGTGGCCACCCCGTCCCAGGTGGTCGATGTGGTGCCGCGTGCATCTGATCGCAGCCACACGACACACACCGCCACCAGGACGGCGACGACGAGTACCGCTGCGGTGATCAGGT
>BBEG01000561.1 GCA_001312645.1 Rhodococcus sp. JCM 9791 | reverse complement strand
CTGCCCGGTCCACGATCGCGGCGGTGGTCGCGGGATCGACCGCACCGCACGCATCGAGGTGGGTGTGGGCATCGACGAGCGGTGCCAGCGGTTCCGGGGCTTCGGGGGCAGGACGACTTGTACTCACGCCCTATAAAGTAGTGGCCATCATGACTGCCGCTGACCCCACCCGACCGCCGTACTATGTGACCACTGCGATTGCGTACCCCAACGGTCCCGCACATCGGGCACGCGTACGAGTACATCTCCACCGACGCCTCGCGCGATTCAAGCGCCTCGATGGCTTCGACGTCCGGTTCCTCACCGGTACCGACGAACACGGCTTGAAGATGCAGCAGACAGCGGCCAAGGAGGGCATCTCCGTCACCGAGCTGGCGCGACGGAACTCCGATGTGTTCGAGGCCCTCGACAAAGCCCTCAACGTCTCGTACGACCGGTTCATCCGCACCACCGACGACGATCACCTCGAGGCCAGCAAGGCGATCTGGCAGCGCATGGTCGACAACGGCGACATCTACCTCGACACCTACGCGGGCTGGTACTCGGTGCGCGACGAGGCGTTCTACACCGAGGCCGAGACCACACTGCAGGACGACGGGTCCCGTCTGTCCACCGACACGGGCACACCGGTCGAGTGGACCGAGGAGTCGACGTACTTCTTCCGCTTGTCGTCCTACCAGGACAAGCTCCTGAAGCTCTACGACGAGCATCCCGAGTTCATCGCCCCCGCAACACGACGCAACGAGATCGTCAGCTTCGTCTCCGGTGGGCTCAAGGACCTGTCGATCTCCCGCACCACCTTCGACTGGGGTGTTCCGGTTCCCGGCCATCCCGATCACGTGATGTACGTGTGGGTCGATGCCCTGACGAACTACCTCACCGGCGCCGGCTTCCCCGACACCGAGTCGGAGTCGTACAAGCGGTTCTGGCCGGCCGATCTGCACATCATCGGCAAGGACATCACCCGCTTCCACACCGTGTATTGGCCGGCGTTCCTCATGTCGGCCGATCTCGAACTGCCCAAGCGGGTGTTCGTGCACGGGTTCCTGTTCAACAAGGGCGAGAAGATGTCGAAGTCGGTCGCAACGTCGTCGACCCGATCGAGATGGTCGAGAAGTACGGCCTCGATCCGCTCCGATTCTTCCTGCTCCGTGAGATCTCGTACGGCCAGGACGCAGCTACAGCCACGAGGCCATCGTCACTCGCATCAACGCCGATCTCGCCAACGATCTGGGCAACCTCGCGCAGCGCTCACTGACGATGGTCGCGAAGAATCTCGACGGGCAGGTACCCACGCCGGGTGAGTTCACCGCCGACGACGAGGCAATGCTCGCGCAGGCCGACGCGCTGCTCGGGAAGGTCCGCGCCGAGTTCGAGGAACAGCAGATCCACCTCGGCCTCGAAGCGATCTGGCATGTGCTCGGCGAGACGAACCGGTACTTCTCTGCGCAGGAGCCGTGGGTGTTGCGCAAGACGGATCCCGCACGGATGGCCACCGTGCTGTACGTGACGCTCGAGGTCGTGCGCGTCGTGGGGATCCTGGTCCAGCCGGTGATGCCGGACGCGGGCTCCAAGATCCTCGACCTGCTCGGTCAGGGGCCGGAGGCCAGGCAGTTCTCCGATATCGCGACGCGTCTCGTGCCGAGCACCGCTCTGCCGGCGCCGTCACCCGTGTTCCCGCGTTTCGTCGACGAGGAGTAGTAGAGCACCGTCCAGCGAGGATCGCACCGCCGGAGTCCGGGCCGCATCGTAAAGCGGCTCGGGCTCTGTCGTGTCGGGAAGAGACAGAGTCGAATCGGAACTTGTCGGTGGCTTCCGCCACACTCTCCCCATGCCGAGCAATGGAACATACATTCGAACCAATGAGGTGCGCGCCGAGATTCTGCTCGACGAGCTGAACGGCGCCTACGAGCGCGGATGGCAGCCCGCCGACGTACTCCATATGGCCGCGCACTCGGGAGACCCCACCGACATCCCCCTCGCCGCCGCGTCGGTGCTGTTCGATGCCCATCGCACTCGCGCGGCCCACCGCGCACCCACCGAATGGCTGCACCAGGTCCGCACGATCGGCGACCGCCACCCCGCGATCGCCCGCATCACCGAACCCGACCACCCGTTCGAGACGAGCCTGCTCCGCGTACTGCCTCACGTGTCGCGGTTCCAGGTCGACGGACTCGCCTACACGTGGAAGTACCTCCCCCGGTTCACCCACCTGACCACACCTCCGTCGCAGTGGCCCCAGATACGCACGGCACCGGACGGCACCGTTCCCGCCGCCCCGGACCCACGCGTACTCGAACGCATCCGCGGGTTGCTCTCGAAAGCCGAATCCACCGAATTCCCCGACGAGGCCGAGGCATTCACAGAAAAGGCTCAGCAACTCATGACCCGATACGCGGTGGGTGCGGCCGTGCTCGACAGTGCGGGGTCGGCCTCCGGCCCCGTGCGGGGCCGGCGCCTCCACCTCGAACGCCCCTACGCGAAAGAAAAGGTACTGCTGCTCACCGCCATCGGCGACGCCAACCGGTCCGCACGGTGTGGTTCACCCGCGTACAGATCGCGACCATCGTCGGCACCGTCATCGACCTCGAGCAGGTCGAGCTCCTGTTCACATCGCTGCTCGTCCAGAGCACGCGCGCCATGAACGCCGCCGGCACCGCCGGCCGACGAGGTGGCGGCGCCACCTCGTTCCGCCGCGCTTTCCTCACCGGTTT
>BBEG01000560.1 GCA_001312645.1 Rhodococcus sp. JCM 9791 | reverse complement strand
CGAGCAGGCGGCTCGATCTGCCCGGCAACATCGCGGGGCTCGTCGCGCTCGACGAACTCGTCGTGCACGGTTGGGATCTCGCCGTCGCCACGGGCCGGTCGTACTCGTGCACACCGTTCGAGATCGCCGCGTGCACCGCGTTCGCCGAGTCGATCACCGACGAGCAACGGGACGCCGGTGGGCTGTTCGGTCCGGCGGTGCCCGTTCCGGATCGCGGGTCGGACCTCGATCGGTTGATCGGCCTCACCGGTCGCGATCGGCGTGGGCACCTGACGGTTCCTGACGGATTACAGCAGGACGGTGCCCGCGTCGGCTGTTCCCTGTCGGGCCACTTCGGAATAGGCGGCGGCCAGCAGCGACGGATCCGGGCCCTCGAGCCGGCCCGGCTTCGCGAGGCCGTCGAGCACCACGAATCGCAGCATGCCGGCGCGGTTCTTCTTGTCGGTCTGCATGCCTGCAAGCAGGTCACCGAACGCATCCGACGCGTACGTGGTGGGCAGACCCACCGATTCGAGGATCGTGCGATGCCGGTCGGCGGTGGCGTCGTCGAGACGCCCCGCGAGCCTGCCCAGCTCCGCGGCGAACACCAGACCGACGGACACAGCCGCGCCGTGACGCCACTTGTATCGCTCGCGGCGCTCGATCGCGTGACCGAGCGTGTGGCCGTAGTTGAGGATCTCGCGCAGGCTCGATTCCAACAGATCCGCAGCGACGACCTTCGCCTTGACCTCGATCGAGCGCCGGATCAGCTCGGGCAGCACGGTTCCGGTCGGGTCGAGCGCGGCCGCCGGGTCCTTTTCGATCAGTTCGAGGATCACCGGATCAGCGATGAAGCCGGTCTTGATGACCTCTGCCAGACCCGCGATGATCTCGTTGCGCGGCACCGTCTCGAGGGTCGCGAGGTCGACGAACACCGCCGACGGCTCGTGGAACGACCCCACGAGGTTCTTGCCCGCTTCGGTGTTGATACCGGTCTTGCCGCCCACGGCCGCATCGACCATGGCGAGCAGCGTCGTCGGAATGTGATAGACCCGCACTCCGCGCATCCAGGTCGCAGCCACGAAGCCCGCGAGGTCCGTGGCGGCGCCGCCACCGAGACTGACGACCGCGTCCGAACGGGTGAGCCCGATCTTCCCGAGCACCTCCCAGCAGAAACCGGCAACCGCGAGTTCCTTGCCATCCTCGGCATCCGGGATCTCGATGCGATGCGCGTCGATTCCCGCCGCCGCCAGTGCTTCCCGCACCGTTTCCGCGGTGGCAGTCAGCGTCGGTTGATGGAAGATCGCGACGGTGCGGGTGCCCGCGAGGGTCTCGACGACATCGCCGAGCAATCCGCGTCCGATGACAACCGGGTAAGGCCGGGAGGTGTCGACGTCGATGCGTACCGGTTCGGTCACGGTGTGCTGCTCCGATTCTCTTCGCTGGTCATGTTGTTCGAGTCTTCTTGCGCCGGAACGAGCTTGGCGAGCACCTGCTGGACCACGCGCCCGGGGCTACGGCCGTCGGTGCGCACCCGGATCGTCGCCGACTTCCGGTACAGCGGCCGTCTGCGCCGCATCAGATCACGGTACTTCTGCGCCGGATCACCACCGTTGAGCAACGGCCGAGTGGTGTTCGACCGGTTCGACGCAGTCCTTCCGCGACACTGAGCTCGAGGTAGATCACCGTGCACCCCAAGAGCCGCTCCCGAGTCCGCTCCGACAGGATCGCCCCACCGCCGAGCGACACCACGCCGTCGTGCGAGGCAAGAGCATCCGCCACGACCTGCTCCTCGATCCGGCGGAACTCGGGCTCACCGTCCTCGGTGAAGATCTCGGGGATGGTTCGCCCGGTGACGCGTTCGATCTCGGCGTCGGTGTCGAGCAACGGCACCTCGAGTGCCTGGGCCACCCGTCGCCCGATGGTGGACTTTCCGGCCCCGGGTGGCCCGATCAGGACTGCGCGCGGTGCCACGATGTCACCGCGGCGGACGCGCCGCGATCCCCTTCACGTAATGGTCGGCGTTGCTCGCCGTCTCGGCCAGCGAGTCGCCACCGAATTTCTCGAGGGCCGCCTGCGCGACGACGAGCGCGACCATCGCTTCGGCCACCACACCCGCGGCGGGCACCGCGCACACGTCGGAGCGCTGATGGATCGCGACGGCCTCTTCGCCGGTGCTCATGTCGATGGTGGACAAGGCGCGTGGCACCGTCGAGATCGGCTTCATAGCCGCGCGCACACGCAGCGCCTCACCGTTGGTCATACCGCCTTCCAGACCACCGGCGCGGTTGGTCGACCGGACCACCCCGTCCGGTCCGGGCACCATCTCGTCATGGGCGGCGCTGCCGCGACGACGTGCGGTCTCGAATCCGTCGCCGACCTCGACACCCTTGATGGCTTGAATTCCCATCAGCGCCGCGGCGAGCCGCGAATCGAGGCGTTCGGCGCCACTGACGAACGAACCGAGGCCCACCGGCAGTCCGTGCACAACGACCTCGACGACACCGCCGAGGGTGTCACCGTCGCGCTTGGCGGCTTCGATCTCGTCGATCATCGATTCTTCGGCGGTCTTGTCGAAGGCGCGAACGGGGCTCGCATCGATCGCGTCGAGGTCTGCAGCGGATGGCTCCGGGCCGACGTACGGATCGGAGGCACCGATGGAGATGACGTGGGAGACGACCTCGGCGCCGAACACCTGGCGCAGGAAGTTGCGGGCGACGGTGCCTGCGGCGACGCGGGCCGCGGTCTCGCGG
>BBEG01000559.1 GCA_001312645.1 Rhodococcus sp. JCM 9791 | reverse complement strand
CCGCCGAACACCCCGGCGCCGCCGGCATCCGAACCCGCGCAAGCACCCGGCGGTGTCACCGAGGCCCAGGCCGCCGACCTGTGCACCCGCATCGAGGGCCAACTTCAGAGCTGGCGCACGTACACGCCGTCCGTCGGGAAGGGCGGCCTGAACATCCTCGTCGGCGAATGGGGTGCGGCAAACGGAATCGACCTGATCGCGCTGGCCGGGGATCGCGCGCGCGTGGACACCATCACCTCCGAGCAGTGCTCGCAGGTGCGCGACGAGACGTTATCCGCCCTGCAGATTCCCGATCTCGCGTCTGCTCTCGTCGGGTTCTAGACGATGCCCGAACGTCGCGAGCCCTATCCTCCGATCGAACCGTACGACCACGGTTTCCTCCCTGTCGGTGACGATCAGCAGGTGTATTGGGAGGTCAGCGGAAACCCGGACGGCAAGCCTGTCGTGTTCCTGCACGGCGGGCCGGGCGGCGGTACGTCTCCGCAGCAGCGCCGGTTCTTCGATCCTGAGGCCTACCGCATCGTGATGTTCGACCAGCGGGGGTGCGGTCGGTCGCGACCGCATGTCGCCGACGGAGCCGACTTGTCGGTCAACACGACCGACCATCTGCTCGCCGACATCGAACAGTTGCGCGTATTCCTGAACATCGAGCGGTGGATGGTGTTCGGCGGATCGTGGGGGTCGACACTCGCCCTGGCCTACGCGCAACGTCACCGCGACCGTGTCAGCGAATTGGTGCTGCGTGGCATCTTCCTGTTGCGCCGCAGCGAGATCGATTGGTACTACAACGGTGGTGCCGGGGCAGTGTTCCCGGATCTGTGGGAAGGGTTCCTCGCACCGCTGGCCGGCGCCGACCCCGGGGAACATCCCGTCGACACCTATCACCGGTTGCTGCACTCTCCCGACCCGGACGTCGCGTTGCGTGCAGCGGTCGCGTGGTCGACGTGGGAGGGCGGAACTAGTTCGCTGCTACCGCAGCCCGACCACATCGCCGACACCGCGGAGCCCCGGTTCGCACTCGCCTTCGCGCGGATCGAGAACCACTATTTCTACCATCGCGGTTTCCTCGACGAAGGGCAGTTGCTGCGGGATGCATATCTCCTGCATGGCATTCCGGGCGTGATCGTGCAAGGTCGCTACGATGTGGTGTGCCCCGCTACCAGCGCGTGGGATCTCCACCGCGCCTGGCCCGACTCGGAGTTGCACATCGTCGACGACGCCGGACACTCCGCGCACGAACCCGGCATCACTCATCATCTGGTGGAAGCGACCGACCGGTTCCGGTGACACCGCGTCGATTGATGACACCGCGTCAGTGTGGGAGCCGGCCGAATCCCACCACCGCCGAGTCGTCCGACCACTCGAGCGTGTGGACGCGGATTCGGCCGAATTCGTTGCCACCCACGGTGATCGCCTCGTCACCGTCGACCGCGACGACGATGTTGGTGTGCTGCCCGAATCCGGCGGTGTTCTCGTACAGGACGACGTCGCCCACCTCGGGCCGGTAGCCGGACTCCACCGATTCGAAGCGATCGTGCTGGTCGTAGTACTCCTGCAGCGTGTACACACCCGGGATCCGCCAATACCCGGAGTGTGGATTCGACAGTGGCATACCGGCTTCCCGCATGATCCAGCTGACGAAGTCGGCGCACCACTGCTCTTCCACACCCTCCGAGTAGAAGGTGCCGGGCCGCTGAGTACGGTGTTCGTCCTCGAGTAGGTGCACGACCGTCGCCTGCTCCGCCGACAGCGCGGCAGTGTCGACGGCGGGGAACGACGCGGTGTCCCAGGGCAGGTATCTACTCGGCGCCCACCACCACACGACGGCGACGAGCATCAGCACTACCGCGGTCAGCGCACCGGCGACCATGGTCGCCACTCGCCGGCCGCGACCCGCACTCCGGGTCTCGGTACTCATGCCGGTGCCGGCTCGTAGGCGAATTCAACCTTCCGAGCAGCAATGTCCGCTCCGATGAGCCGGACGGTGACGCGCGCCCCTTCCTGCGGCTGACCAGCGCACGGAGCAATGACGGTCTCGGAGGCCACGAACACCTCCGCCTCGCGCCTGCCGGTGGCGTCCCTGAGCACGGTTGCCTCGAATTGCTGTCCGACCCGAGGCGAGAGCACGACGGCCTCGGTCAGGTCGATGCACGCGCGCCCGATCTTGCCCGACACCGAGTCGGACGAGGACATGATCTTCGGCAGGTCCGGCAGGATGTCGCGGACGTGCGACGGAATCGCGGTGCCGGCCGACACCGCGAGGCACACCTCGGTCGTGTACCTGTCCGACAGGCGACGCAGCGGCGCGGTCACGTGCGCGTAGGGCGCACCGATCGCACCGTGCAGGCTCAGTTCGGGAAGCTCACCGTCGAACGCCGCATACGAGGCACCGCGCAGCAAGGTCGGCGCTTCGCTCATGAGCACGAGCGTCGACGGCTCGTTCGCGTCGAGTCCTGCAAGGAACGCGCCTACCTGCAAGCCTCGGGCCACGGCACACCCAGGGCAGTCGCCGTGCGCCGCAATGCCGCGACGGCCTCCTCGTCCGCAGGCGGCAATGTCCGCAGCAGGCCCACCTTCGCGCCGAGCATGAGTTCGGCCGCACACATTCCGGTGAGTAGCGAAACCTGTGAGTTCCAGTCGTCGCGCCCGTGCGGGGCTGCACGGCCAGGGCCCACCCGTCGCCGTGGGGGGTCACGTCCTGCTCGGGCAGACGCAACTCGATGGCCCCTCGTTCGAGTGCT
>BBEG01000558.1 GCA_001312645.1 Rhodococcus sp. JCM 9791 | reverse complement strand
CGCCGCCGCGGCCGGCCCAGCAAGATCAGCCGCGACCGGATCGTCGCCGCGGCACGATCGCTGCCCCCCGACACGCTCACGATGCAGGCCGTGGCAGACGAACTGGGTGTCGACCGGAAGGCCCTCAACTACTACGTCAGCGACCGGCAGGGCCTGCTCGAGCTGGTAGCGCTGGATGTCTTCGAATCCGCGATCCGCGGCGTCGACACACCGGAAAGCCAGGACTGGCGCCAAGTGCTCCGGTCCTGCGCTCGAGCGATGAAAGAGGCGCTGACGGCGGCGGGCGTCCTCATCGTCTACATCCGGTTCGACGGAATGACCGACCTCGGCGCTCTCACAACAGTGGAGCGGATCATGGAACGCCTGGTGCGCGCAGGGTTCGACGCCGAAGAGGCGGGGCGCGTGATCACGCTCCTCGCCGTGATCGCGCACGCGGCGGCGCGCGAGGACATTGCCGCGGCGTCGGGAGCCGCCGATCCGCAGGTGGACGATGTCGTGCGAACGGTGGAAGCCGGATCGCCGGAAGATCTTCCGCTACTTCACGGGTTCGCATTGAGCCGTGAAGCGCAGTCCCGAGCAGTCGAGCAGTTCGAGTTCGAATTGGATCTGATCGTCGACGGCCTGGACAGGCGTCTCGAACAGCGCCGCATCGGCTGAGGACCGCCGGCGTCGGCGATACTCGATGGTATGGCCATGATCAAGACCTATCGCCGCGACGCCGACGGTGTATTGCACTACCGCGAGGCGTGGAGCGAGAAAAGTGGAGTGCGGACCCACATGGGTGCCGTGGGCACCAAGGGAAGGACGCGTTTCCACTCGACACGTAGTCGGACATGGCCGGACAAACCCACAGCGACCGAGTTCCTCCACAATTTCACCGAGGAGAGCGCAGCAGACGGTTACTTCCCCGTGCCCGACGACGACCACGGCTGGCTGGTCCTCCAATGCTGGACGTTCACCGCCGATCTCTCGCACCCCGACGACCAGCGACTCTTCGAGCAGGGGCAGGACGCTCTCGACGAGCACCTCGGATGGCGCGGGGTGGGGCACTACGACGGCAATGATCTCGGCGGGAAACCTCCTGCCGGATACGACCTCGACGGAACCGTCATGAACCTCTTCTGCAAGGTGGTGGACACCGATCTCGGGGTCAAGGTGGTGCGAAGCTTCGCCCGGGCGTTCTCTCTCACGCCCTACCATGTCATCGCCACGCGTGAACCGGGCAACGACAACGACTACGTGCTGGCGTGGTCGCCCCGTAAGCGCGACAAGGACTTCGGGCTTTTCCGCCTCTGACTTCTTCCCCACCATCTCGTCTGGAAGTGGGTGAACGTGGACGGCGATGTTCAGGTGCACGATCCGGTCGCTAAAGTGAATCGATGTGAGCACGCACGGTTGGTCGATCGTCCGCTTCGTCTCGTGGTCGACGACGACCCGGTCGACTACGACGCAGCGATGGCGCGAATGCAGGAGATGTACGAGGAGCGCCGCGAGTCGCAGCGACCCGACACACTCTGGTTGCTCAGCCACCCGTCGATCTTCACGGTCGGCGCCCGGACGAAGCCCGAGCATCTCCCGCTGGACGTCGGCATCCCTGTGAAGGAAACGCGTCGTGGTGGCCAGCTGACCTATCACGGGCCGGGCCAGATCGTGGGTTATCTCGTCGTCGAGCTTCGTGCAGGTGAGGGCGTCGTGGACTACGTCCGTGAGGTCGAACACCGCCTTGTCGACGCGCTCGACGCGTTGGGAGTTCCCGCCGAGCGGCGCGACACCCCGCGGGGCGCCGACCTGCTCACGGGGGTGTGGACGAAGAAGACCGGACGGAAAATCGTGTCCATCGGGATGCGGTCCGGCCGCGGCATCACCACCCATGGGTTCGCGCTCAACGTCGAAGGCGACATGCAGCCGTGGCATCAGGCCGTCGCATGCGGGCTTCCGGATGTCGAGATGACCAACGTCGAAACCGAATTGGCCGCGATCGGGCTCGTCTCCCCGGGGCTCGAGAAGGCGCGTGCCGCGTTGGCGACGGCGTTCCAGGCCACGTCCTGACATCGGCAACGTATCAGACTCCGCGTCAGTATCAGACTCCGCGTCATGGGATTACGAGGGAGTCAGCCGCTCCGCATCGTTGATTCCGAGTCGTTCGAGCATCCACGCATCGATACCGCAGCGCGCGGTCCGGGCAAGTGCGGTCGGGTGGCCCGTGAACCCGTGTGGCGACTCGGGATAGATCCGGAGCTCGACGTCGTTGTCGGCTGCGGACAGTCGACCGGCCATTGCGAGGTTGTCTTCCAACAGCACGTCGTGGGCCCCGACGACCAGCAACACCGGCGGTAGGCCGTGCAGGTCGGCGTAGATCGGGGAGATGTCCGGGTCGGTGCGGTCGGCGACGTGACCGACGTAGGCGCGGAGGAAATACTCGTCGGCGATCAGGCGCCCGGCGGGGGTCTGCGCGCTCATGTCGTAGGTACCGAACTGTAATGCCGCACCCGCAAACCCGTCGGCAATTCCCTTGTCCTGCAGTCGGAGCAACGTGGTGAGGGCGAGCGACGCGCCCGCCGAACGGCCCCCGATGATCAAGCGGGACGATCCGAAGTGGGACGCCGCATTCTCGACCAGCCATGCCGCGACGGCTTCGCAGTCGTCGGGTGCGGCGGGCCACGGGCATTCGGGTGACAGTCGGTAGCCGACGCCGACGACGGCCACGCCGAGACGGTCTGCGAGGTCGCGGTTGCGGACGTCGT
>BBEG01000557.1 GCA_001312645.1 Rhodococcus sp. JCM 9791 | reverse complement strand
TCACCGAAGTGGCCCGATACGCGTGCAGCCAGCTCGAACTCGCCGAACTCGATGCGTCCCGGGCGCGTCTCGACCGCGCCGAGGTGCGGGCTCTTCGGGCGCAGATCAGTCCCCATTTCATCTACAACGCACTCAACACGGTTGCCTCGTTCGTGCGCACCGATCCCGACAGCCCGGGAACTGCTGCTCGACTTCGCGGACTTCACCCGCTACTCGTTCCGTGCCACCGGGGAGTACACGTTGCTCGCCGATGAACTACGCAACATCGACCGCTACCTGACGCTGGAACGGGCCCGATTCGGCAACGCACTCGAGATTCGGCTGCAGGTCGCGCCCGAGGTGCTCAACGTCGCGTTGCCGTTCCTCGCACTGCAACCGCTGGTGGAGAACGCCGTGCGGCACGGCATCGCGGGTACGCCCACCCGCACCGGCACCATTACGATCGTGGCTGCCGACGAGGGCACCGACTGCGTCATCAGCGTGGAGGACGACGGTGTGGGCATGGACCCGGAACTGTTGCGGTCGGGGATGCTCGACTCCACCGCCGACTCGGTGCCGGGCAGCGGAGTCAAGGAGTCCGCGCACGTCGGGCTCGCCAATGTCGACGACCGGCTGCGCGCCGCCTTCGGCAACGACTACGGCCTCGTCGTCGACACCGGGCCCGGTGCCGGTACCAAGGTGAGCATGCGTGTCCCGAAGTTCCGGGCGGGTATCCGGCCGTGAGCAGATTCGTTCGTGGCACGATGAGTTCGCTGTGAAAGAGATCACCGAGAACCTGAATGTGCTCGCCGTCGACGACGAACCGCCCGCACTCGACGAGCTGGCGTACCTGCTGCGTGCCCGTCCCGAGATCGGACAGGTCCACACCGCGGGCGACGCAACCACCGCGCTTCGGCTGCTACGCGACGGGGGCATCGACGCGGTGTTCCTCGACATCAACATGCCGGGACTCGACGGGCTCGAACTGGCCGGGATCCTGCGGAACTTCGCGGCACCACCGGCGGTGGTGTTCGTGACCGCACACGACGACCGGGCGGTGTCGGCATTCGACCTGGGTGCGGTGGACTACGTGCTCAAACCTCTGCGAGAAGCGCGTCTCGCCGAGGCGGTGCGCCGGATCGTCGAACGCCGCCGACCGGCAGGACACGACAGTTCCGACGCGGACACCCGGGACGAGGTGATCCCCGTCGAACTCGGTGGCGTGACCACTCTCGTGTCGCGGTCGTCGGTGCGCTGGGTGGAGGCCGACGGAGACTACGCACGGCTGCACACCGACACCGGATCGCACCTCGTACGCATTCCGATCTCGTCCCTCGAGAGCCGCTGGGCGGATGTGGGATTCCTCCGTGTTCACCGTTCGTACCTCGTGGCACTGAATCTGGTGACGGGCGTCCGCAGCGCCGGGACCGGTCTCGTGGTGTGCATGAAGCCTGTCGGCGACCAGTCTCCGGTCGAACTTCCGGTCAGCCGTCGCCACACGCGTGAGCTCAAGGACCGGCTGATCCGAGGGCCGATGCAGACGTGGACGTCGCGGTGACGGGGCCCGCGGCCGGGGGACCCCACCGCGAACGCGTCGTGCTCGCGAAAAGGCGCGGCGCGCGCATGGTGCGGACCGGGTGGAGGTGCAGCAACAGACCGAGGTGGGCGACGCGATGGTCCGGGGGCTGGTGCGTGCGCAACTCGGGCTCGCGTTGCGGATCGGGGTGGTCCCGGTGTGTCTGCTGGCTGCGATCCCGGTGGTGCTCGCTCTGTTCCCCGCGCTGGCCGACGTCGCGCTGTGGACCGTGCGGCTGCCGTGGATTCTCCTGGGATTTGCCGCGTACCCGCTGCTCATCGGTTTCGCATGGCTGTATGTGCGCCTGGCCGAACGTAACGAGCAGGACTTCACCGATCTGACCGACGACTGAGACTTCATGAACACCTCCGTTCCCGTCCTCACCGTGGTCGGCATCGTCGCCGCTGCGGTCGCGACGGTCGCAATCGGGATCTACGGAGTGCGGATCTCGCGCACCACCTCGGATTTTCTCGTTGCCTCCCGCAGCGTCGGGCCACGCTGGAATGCCGCCGCGATCTCGGGTGAGTACCTCTCTGCCGCGTCGTTCCTCGGTGTCGCGGGTCTCGTCGCGAAGTACGGTGCCGACGCCCTGTGGTATCCGGTGGGTTTCACCGCCGGGTACCTCGGCCTGCTGTTGTTCGTCGCCGCACCACTGCGACGTTCGGGCGCCTACACCGTGCCGGATTTCGCCGAATTCCGTCTCGGCGAACCCTGGGTGCGGTCGCTGTCGATGATCGTCGTGGCGATCATCTGTGTGTTGTATCTGGTACCGCAGTTCCAGGGCGCGGGCCTGACGCTCAACATTCTGCTCGGCCTTCCCAGCTGGGTCGGGGCGGTAATCGTCGGCGTCATCGTGATCGCCAATGTGGTGGGCGGCGGCATGCGGTCGATCACGTTCGTGCAGGCCTTCCAGTACTGGCTCAAACTTTCCGCGGTGGCGCTTCCCGCGCTGGTCCTGACGATCTACTTCGTGGGCGACAGTCGCGGCGTCGACGAACCGGTACCCCCGACCGTCACCGAGACCACCACCGTCGACATCACCGTCGATGTCGTCGTGCAGGTCGCAGAGCCGATCCCGGTGACGGTGACCGGCGAGGTGGACTCCCGGCCCGTGGCCGGCCGGATCGTCCTCGCACCCGGTGAACACGAACTCGGCGCAGGCACCGAACTGGTCCTCGATGCCGGTTCG
>BBEG01000556.1 GCA_001312645.1 Rhodococcus sp. JCM 9791 | reverse complement strand
TCCTCACCCGCGCGCTGCGTCTCGACGAGGCTGCGGTCGTGCGACTGCGGCGTCGTGGCGACGGTGTGCTCGCTGCCTGGATCCAGACGGGATTCGAGGTCCTCGCCACCCGAATCGTGCGAGGAACAGTCCAGCCTGCAGACCTCAGTGTCGCCGCCGATTCACTGCGGTCCGCACTCACCGCGTCGGTGGGCACTACGAATGCGATCGATCCGGGCTGGGCGATGGACTCGGCGTGGCGGGGAGCATTACCACCGGACGAGGGGTTCACACACGTCGACGATGTCCCGGCCCGGGTCCTCGTCGAACTCGCTCAGCAGGGTGTCGCGCTGACCCGCGACGCGGGAGCACAGGGACCGCCGGCGTCGCTGCTGGCCCAGGAGGTCCTCGAAGTCAGCGGAAGCGAGACCGTCGTCGGGGTACCCATGCGGATGGTGTTCGCGCTCGGGGCGATGGGGTTCGTGCCCACCACCGGCCGCGACACGATGGTCGCCGACGGGATCGCCGCCGACGAAGTGGTGCGGGTGCGTGCCTCGAACACCTGGATCCGGCTCGATGCCCGTTACGGATCGGTCTACCTGCGGAAAAGTGGGGGTATCGGCCTGAGCGTCCTCTGACGAGTGCTCGGGCCGCCGCCCCGACCGTCACACCGGCGAGTTCATCAGCGAATCTGCCGCCATATCGATGTAGTCGACGAGCTGACGACGGTGCGTGGCATCGAGGGTCCGATCGTCGATCGACGCGATTGCAGTGTGCATGCATCGCAACCAGGCGTCGCGCTCGAGGGGACCGATCTTGAACGGATGATGACGCATCCGCAGTCGCGGGTGACCGCGCTCATCCGAATAGGTGCGCGGACCACCCCAATACTGCTCGAGGAACATCCGCATGCGGCGCTCGGCCGGGCCGAGATCTTCCTCGGGATAGAGGGGGCGGACGACCTCGTCCTTCGCCACCTCTTCGTAGAAGCGCGCGACGATCTTGTGGAAGGTCTCGGCGCCGCCGATCTCGTCGTAGAACGTCTGCTGGTCGGTCATCGTGTTCTGCGTACCTCCCTCTCAACGGCCATTGTGCCCGCACCGACGCAAGCGCGCCCGTACGGGGTCGCGTACTCGCCGGTACCCACGACACAGGATGTTCACCGAGGGGTCCTCGATTCGTCCGCGGATTTCGGGTGCGATTTCGAGATATCCATGGTGCACTGTTTCCAGTCTTCCGGAGGTCGTATGAAGCACGCCAGCACAGCACATCGACAACTCCCGCCCGCGGACGCCCCGATCGGGCGCCGGGGGCCACCACCCTGCATGTGGTACGCGACGACGTCGGTCTACCCGACTGGGTGAAACGTCGGGTGCTGCTGCTCAACGCCACCTACGAGCCGCTCACGGCACTTCCCGCGCGACGTGCCGTGGTCCTCATGGCCGGCGGCAAGGCCGACACGGTGCACGACGACCCGCTCGCACCGATGGTTCGATCGGCCGAATGGTCGGTGCAGTTGCCGTCGGTGATCCGGTTGCGCACCTACGTGCGGGTTCCCTATCACGCGCGAGTGCCCATGACCCGGGCCGCGCTCATGCATCGCGACGGCAACCGTTGCGCGTACTGCGGCTCCAAGGCCGAGACCATCGATCACGTCATTCCCCGCAGTCGCGGCGGAGCGCACGCGTGGGAGAACTGCGTGGCATGCTGTGCACCCTGCAATCACAAGAAGGCCGACAAACTACTCAGTGAACTCGGGTGGACGTTGCGCGCGTCCCTGGTTCCGCCGAAAGGCAGGCATTGGCGCCTGCTGGCCACCCTGCAGGACCTGCATCCGACCTGGCTTCCGTACCTCGGTGAGGGTGCTGCCTGACCGGCGAGGCCGGGCAATCGGACTCGGGTCGGGACCAAATCCGGGGCATGTGAGGTCTTTGGTAGCCACCTGGGATACCTTCTCCCTGTGAGCATTCTCGAGACAACGCTGATATTCGTCGGCATCCCGCTGCTGATCGTTCTGGTATTCGGGGCTATCTCCTGGACCGCGCCCCGTAAGCCCGGCCCGGCCGCATCCGACCACCCGTACAAGCTCGGCGACGAGTGGAACCACGGTGCGCTGCTGTGGACCGCAACCGACGAGGTGACCGAGCACGGTCGCCACGCACATCACGGGCACGCAGCCGGTGCACCGGCTGAGTTGATCGGAGGTACCGCAAGTGGCAAGTGGTGACGTGATTCATGCCCCGGCGCGCAGCGACGCGCCCCTGCCGCACGCTGCGGTACTGACCTCGAGCGGCCGGATCTCTGAGGCTCGCGCCGACGGCATCGAGTTCCCTGGTCCGCCGTTCGAGGACGACGAGATGATCGCCCTCGACGACACGCTCACGGCCGCGATCCGCGCCACCGGTGTGCGCTTCAACGTGTACATCGCCGATGCCGCGGACCCGGCTGCTGCCACAGACGCGGTCTTCCCGTCGACGCCCGAGGCCGAGAACTCGGTGCTCCTTGCGGTGTACCCGAACCAGAAGGCCGTCGAGGTCCGCAGCGGACGCGACGCAGGCCAGGTCACCGACCGGATCGCTCAGCTCGGCGTGACCGCGGCAGTCGGACCGTTCGGCCAGGGACAGCTCATCGACGGCATCATCAGTGCCATTCGCGTGATCGCCAACGCGATCATCGCCCCGTAGGACCCGGCAGTACCGCAGGACATCGGCAGTATCCGTTGCCTGCCTCGGCCCGATGTCACCGTCGGTCACTTCGAGTGACCGACGGT
>BBEG01000555.1 GCA_001312645.1 Rhodococcus sp. JCM 9791 | reverse complement strand
GCTGACCCTGTCGGGAGCGGCCCGGCGAGCGTCAGTCCGCGCGGCTCGGGACCCGCTGAAGCAGTCGCTCGGCGTGCTTCAGAATCGGGCCGTCGACCATCTTGCCCTCGAAATCGAAGACGCCCCGCTGGGTTTGTGCAGCGGCAAGCACGCGTCGTGCCCAGTCGGCTTCCTCTTCCGTGGGCGCGAACGCACGGCGGATCACCTCGATCTGAGCGGGGTGGATCGCTACCTTGATGTCGAATCCGACAGCCACCGTGTCGAGGGACTCCTCGTACAACCCGTCGGTGTCCTTGATGTCCAGGTACACCGAATCCAGCGCCCAGCGGGCATGCCCCTTCGCGGCGAGCAGCGACACCGACCGCGCGTGCTGTGCGACAGCCCGATAGGTGCCGTCGGCGCGTCGGCTCGAGTTGCCGCCGAGGCCCGCGACCAGGTCCTCGGCACCCCACATGACACCGATCGTGTTGTCCACCTTCGCGATTTCCTCGACTGCGAGCACTCCCAGCGGTGACTCGATCAAGGCAACCACCTCGAGCAACGCGAGTGAGCGCACCTCGTCGGCGCTTTCACACTTGGGAAGCATCACGCGCGTGTACGACGTGCGACGCAATGCTTCGAGGTCGAGTTCGTGGTCGGCGGTGCCCACCGGGTTGACGCGCACGACTGTGCGCTCCGGATCGAGCGGGGTCGCGACGAGCGCGTCGCGCGCCGTCTGCTTGTCGCCTGCCGATACCGCGTCCTCGAGATCGATGATGACGACGTCGGAGCGGTCGGCCGCCTTGGCGTAACGTTCGGGCCGGTCTGCGGGCACGAACAGCCATGCGGGCCCGGGCAATTCCCATGTCATGATGTCGGCCTCTTCTGTACGAGTGTCTTGCGGACCGCGATGCCGACGACGTCGCCGTGCTGATTGCGACCCGTGTGCTCGAGCGTGACGATACCTTCGCCGGGGCGGCTCTTCGACTCACGCTTGTCGAGGATCTTCGTCTCGACGTAGAGGGTGTCGCCGTGGAACAGCGGCTTCGGGAACGCCACTTCGGAGAACCCGAGATTCGCGACGATCGTGCCCTGCGTGAGCTGCGCGACGGACAGTCCGATCATCGTCGACAGGGTGAACATCGAGTTCACCAGTCGCTCACCGAAGCTCGTCCCGGCCGCGTACGCGGCATCGAGGTGCAGGGCCTGCGTGTTCATCGTCTGCGTCGTGAACAGCGTGTTGTCGGCCTCGGTGATGGTACGACCGGGCCGGTGCTCGTAGATCGCGCCGAGCTCGTATTCCTCGAACCACAGACCACGCTGAGTAATTCGCTTTTCGGTCTCGCTCACAGTCCCAACCCCCGTGCGATGAGCATGAGCTGCACCTCGGTGGTACCCTCACCGATCTCGAGGATCTTGCTGTCGCGGTAGTGCCGCGCGACAGGGTATTCGTTCATGAATCCGTAGCCACCGTGAATCTGCGTGGCGTCGCGCGCGTTGTCCATGGCCGCTTCGGAGGCAACGAGTTTCGCGATCGAGGCCTGCTTCTTGAACGGTTTTCCGGCGAGCATCGCTGCCGCGGCGTCGTAGTAGGCGGTGCGGGCGGTGTGCGCACGTGCTTCCATCCGTGCGATCTTGAATGCGATGGCCTGATTGTTGCCGATCGCGGTCCCGAATGCCTCGCGTTCCTTGGCGTACTTGATCGATTCGTCGACGCAACCCTGGGCGGCACCGACCGACAGTGCCGCGATCGCGATGCGGCCTTCGTCGAGAATCCGCAGGAAGTTCGCGTATCCGCGGCCACGCTGTCCGAGGAGATTCGCTTCGGGGACGCGCACATTCGCGAAGGTCAGTGGGTGGGTGTCGGAGGCATTCCAGCCGACCTTGTTGTAGGCCGGTTCCGCAGTGAAACCGGGGGTGTCTGCCGGCACAAGGATCGTGGAGATCTCCTTCTTGCCGTTCGCGTCGGTCCCGGTGACGGCGGTGACCGTGACGAGCGAGGTGATGTCGGTGCCCGAGTTGGTGATGAACTGTTTGTTGCCGTTGATCACCCACTGCCCGTCCTCGAGCTTCGCGGTGGTCTTGGTGCCGCCGGCGTCGCTACCGGCACCGGGCTCGGTCAGGCCGAACGCGGCGAGGTTGCGACCGCTCGTGAGCTGCGGGAGCCATTCCTGCTTCTGCTCGTCGGTACCGAAGCGGTAGACCGGCATCGCGCCGAGCGACACGCCCGCTTCGAGGGTGATGGCGACAGACTGGTCGACCTTGCCGAGCTCCTCGAGGGCGAGGCACAGCGCGAAGTAGTCGCCGCCCATTCCGCCGTACTCCTCGGGGAACGGCAGGCCGAACAGACCCATGTCGGCCATTCCCTGCACCACTTCGTACGGGAACGAATGCTCGGCGTCGTGCTTGGCCGCGACGGGCGCGACGACGGTGCGCGCGAAGTCGGCGACCGACTTCCTCAGCTGTTCGTATTCGTCGGGGAGCTGGCCGGTGGCCAGGTACGTCGGAGACTCGGTCATGCCTCTTCCTTCGTGTCTGTGTGCGGGGTGATGCGGGCGAGAAGCTGATCGACCTTGACCTGTTCACCTGCGGCAGCGAACAGTTCGACGACGCCGTCGATCGGGGCGGTGAGCGCGTGTTCCATCTTCATGGCTTCGACGATGGCGATCGTCTGGCCCGCAGTGACCTCGGCGCCCGCTTCGACGGACATGGCGATGACGGCACCCGGCATCGGGCTGGTGATATCGGCGTCGCCGGTGTGGGTGTCGCCGCCGCG
>BBEG01000554.1 GCA_001312645.1 Rhodococcus sp. JCM 9791 | reverse complement strand
GGCATGGAGGCGTGCATCTGCGCCGTCGACTGCCCGTGCAGCCGCGGCGGGATCGTCGACGTGGTCTACGTCGACGATGTCGTCGACGATGCGCGCGAAACCGTACAGGGCGTGCACAGCGCGTCGGCGCGGCTCCGGCAGTAGTCGCGCCGCGAGGTCGTAGGTGCGACCGTGCTCAGCGGTCAGCGACGCACAGAGCCGGAACGCTTCGTCCAGATGGTCGGGTGCCACCGAATCGGACTCGGCCGAAGTAGGTGGTGTCGGCACACCCGAGCTCACCGCGCGGCCGCGCGCAGATGCAGCGGATCGGGGCTGCGCAATGACAGCGCGGCGACGACCGCAGCGAACACGGCGACTGCAACATGCGCGATGTTGTACATCCCGATCGAGCCGTCCGGGTTGAAGATCAGCATCAGCCACGTCGACAACGCGACGAGGACCATCAGGGTCCGTGTCGACATCGTGAATGCCGCCGCCACGACCAACGGCCATGAGTAGTACCAGGCAACGCGGCCGGCGACAACAGTGTCACGGCGGTGAGCGCGATGACGATGCCGAGTACGGCATCGCGTTCGGTGCGGCGGAAGCGCCACCACGCGTAGACCAGGATGACTCCGAGAGCGATCATGCAGAGCATCCGTGTCACTTCGAGAACGGAACCCAGGCGCCACGGCGTGAACCACGTGACCGCATGGCCCATCATCGTCGGAAGCGACAACCAGTTGATGATCTTCGACGAGCCGGACAGCGCTGTGAGCCATCCGATTCCGACGCCGGCCATCAACGAGGTACCGCCGAACACGACCGCGAACACTGCGATCCCGGTGCCTGCGGCTTTGGTGAACAACTTGATCGGGGAGGCGGGTTCGCGTCCCTCGGCGAGTGCGCGGTCGCGTTCGTGGATCATCCACACCCACACCAGGAACGGTAGTGCGAGTCCGGCGGTGGCCTTGATCGCGGCAGCCAGCGACACCAGAGCGAAGCCGCTGAGATGACGTCCTTCGAGCACGAGCACGATCCCGGCGAGCATCAGCCCGACCATGAGCAGTTCGTTGTGGACACCCCCGACGAGGTGTACGAGGACGAGCGGGTTGAGGACCGCCAGCCACAATGCCACGGTCGGATTGCCACCCATGCGACGTGCGAGTCGGGGCACACCCCAGGCCATGAGCACCAGGCCGGGCAGCATCAGCAGCCGCCACAGCCACGTGCCGGTCACGACGTTGTCGCCGGTGATCGATGTGATTCCGGCGCCGAGCATCAGATGTACCGGACCGTACGGGGTGGTCGTCGTGGTCCAGACGTTGCTGACGTTGTCGAGCAACAGACCCGGGTTTACGACGGGACCTTCCGAGTACGGATCGAACCCCTCGCGCAACATCGCGCCCTGGGCGAGGTACGAGTAGGCGTCCCGGCTGAACATCGGGGTCGCGACCAGCAGCGGCACGGTCCACGCGGGCAGGACTTTCCAGAGGTCGCGGACCGATGCGTGGTCGGCGAGTACAGCACGCCCCAGCCGGACCCATGCGCCGATCATCAACAGGACACCGATCCAGATGATGATCGTGGAGAGCAGATGACCGTGCCCGAATCGCAGCCACGACAGGTACACGTCCTCGAGCAGCGGGTCGACGCGGCGCACGCTGCCTGCGCCGAAGCTGCCGAAGGTCACGAAGGCGGCTCCGCAGGCCCCGAGGAGTGCCGCATTACCGGCGGGCCCACGAAGGAAATCGGTCGGACGTCGACGTGGATCGATCGGTTCGTGCGACGTGACGACCGTTGCCGGTTCGGTTGTCGGCAGATCCTCCGGATCGGCTTCGGAAGAGGCAGGGGACGACATGGGTACGATTCCTCCCCCGGAAGTCGCGTCGGTGCTGGGCACAACTGACAAGAACGATGACACAGTTTAGTGGAGTCGGAAAACGCGGCGCGCTCGCCTCGGTGTCGGCGTGGCGTGCACCTCAGTGCGGATGCCGGTTGACACCTCAGTGCCGATGACGGGTGACACCGAGTCTCTCGGCCGCGAGACGACCCGACAACAACACCGTGGGAACCCCGACACCAGGCACGGTTCCGGACCCTGCGAGAACGATGTTGGGATAGCGCGGATCGAGATTGCGGCGACGGAAGGGGCCCGTCTGCCGGAACACGTGGGCGCCTCCGAACGGGCTTCCCGCAGACATTCCCTGAGCTGCCCACGTCGTGGGCGTGTCGATGTGATCGACGTCGAACCCCGAGATGATTCCCGCGTATCCGCGTGCGTCGAGCACCGACAGCAGTTCCCTGGAGTACGGACCGGCCAGCGCGTCCCACGCGATGGGTGCACTCTCGAGATTGGGGCAGGGCGCGAGTACCGACAGTGGTTCGTGCTCGGCTCCGTCGCGGCGGAACAGTAGACCGGGATCGGACAGTGCGGGCCGGGTGACGAGCAGTGACGGATCGGTCATCAGCCTCCCACGGCCCCGCCGCGCGGTGATGTCGCGGAAGGTGCCTTCCCACCGTGCACCGAACTCGATGACGTGGTGGTGCGCGGCCGACCACGTCCGGCTGACCGCGGTGGGCACGGTGCCGTGCAGGACCACGGCGGACGGGGGATGCACGTGTCCGTCGACGTCGAGGGGCGGGCAGGAGGGCGTCGATCACGGGCAGATCGGGCGTCAGCACTGCGGCGTCGCACGGAAAGCGGGTGCCGTCCGAGGTGTGCACGCTGGTGACGCGATCACGGTCGAACTGCAGTTCGTGACATCGGCACCGAGATGCAGCC
>BBEG01000553.1 GCA_001312645.1 Rhodococcus sp. JCM 9791 | reverse complement strand
CGTTGGTCGAGTCGGACGAGCCCGCAATCGGCGGCGCATTCGACATGGTCATCCCGCTCCGTACCGGCGACCCGGATCTCGAATCGGTCTTCTTCGTGCACCCGGTGGTCGGACTCGCCTGGAGCTTCGCTGAATTGGCGAAGCACGTACCGGGGGGCGGCCCCGTCTACGGACTTCAATCGCCCGCATTGTCCGGTACCGACGCAATGCCCGAATCGATCGAGGAATGGGCTCGGCTCTACATATCCGAGATCCGCCGCCTGCAATCTCATGGACGATTCCATCTTGTCGGGTGGTCGATGGGTGGCGTGATCGCCCACGAGATGGCCGTGCAGTTGCAACGGAGCGGCGAGGCCGTGGCGTCGCTGATTCTGCTCGACACTCAGGTTCCGGCACCGTTGGAGGCGCCCGTCGACGTGCAGCAGGTCGCCCTCGCAGCCCTGCGAGGAGGTGTGGGCGCAGACATACGCGGTAGGGACGAGATGGTGTCGGATATCACACGAGAACTGGATGCGGGCACCGACGGCGTTCCGACAACGGCTGCTTTCCTCGATGGAATCGGGTGGTCGTTCGGCGTTCTCGCGGAGCACAGGCCGGGTCGGTTCTCGGGAGATCTCCTTTTCGTGGGAGCTCGGGGATCGGAACCAGGAGCGGGTCATTCCCTCCTCGACTGGTCTCCGTTCGTGGTGGGCGAGGTGTGTCGCCATGAGGTCGAGGTGTCCCACTGGGAGCTGACGGGAAGCGACGCGTGTGCGGTCGTCGGGCCGCTCCTGGAGACATGGATCACTATTCGCGAAATGTCCGAATTGTTCACCCTTTCAGTGGATGTCGAATAGTTCAAATGTCATTCAACTGGAAACAGCAGTGGTCTCATGCGAGACTCGGAAATGGTCGGTGCGCGTGACCCGGTTTGTCGGGGGCCGTGTCGCGTAACAGCATCCGATCCGTGTGTATCGCCGAACGCGCTGCCCACGACCGCATTCCACCCCGGCGCGGAACGGGGAGTGGTATGACGGTGAAGGTCACAGGGTCCGGGGATGTCGATTCGAACAACGTGAGCCATGACATCACGCGTCGAAAGGGTCGTATCAGGCGAACCCGGCGCCATGCTCCGGTTCCTCTGCTGCCGCACCTGCTCGCGACCGCTGTCGAGCGTGACCCTGATGCAACGGCGATCGTGTCCGATTCCGGCACTTTCACTTACCGCGAACTCGATACTCGATCCTCGCGGTTGGCGCGGTTGCTGATAGGCCGTGGCGTCGGCCCCGAGGATCGCGTGGCCATCCTGATGGCCCGGTCGCTCGAATCGGTTCTCGCAACCTGGGCGGTGGTGAAGGCCGGTGCTACGTTCGTGCCGGTCGACCCGAACTATCCTGCCGACCGCATCGAGTACATGCTCTCCGACTCCGGGGCGGATCTCGTCCTGACGCTGTCGAGCCATGCGGAAGCAGCGGCGACCGATACCAACATCGTTGTCGTCGATACGCCCGAGACCGAGTCCGTACTCGCGACGCTGCCGTCGACCCCCGTCATGTTCGACGAGCGGGTCCGGACGCTGCGGGTCGAGAATGCGGCGTATGTGATCTATACGTCGGGTTCGACGGGGCGCCCCAAGGGCGTCGTGGTGACGCATTCGGGTTTGGCGAATTTTTGTGCTGAGCAGGTGGAGCGGTACGGAATGGGTCCGGGTTCGCGGACGTTGCATTTCGCGTCGCCGAGTTTCGATGCGTCGGTGTTGGAGTTGTTGTTGGCAGTGGGGGCGTCGTCGACGATGGTGGTGGCGCCGACGTCGGTGTTCGGCGGAGCAGAGTTCTCGGATCTTGTTGTGCGGCAGGGTGTGACGCATGGATTTGTGACGCCGGCTGCGTTGCGTCGGTGGATCCGGGCGGGTTGGATGTGTTCGAGTGCGTCGTGGTCGGTGGGGAGGCGTGCCCGCCGGATCTGGTGGCGCGGTGGGCGCCGGGTCGTCGGTTCTTCAACGGGTACGGACCCACCGAGACGACGATCATGTCCACTATCTCGGATCCGCTGGTACCGGGGGAGCAGGTGACGATCGGTGCTCCGATCCGCAATTCTGCCGGACACGTGTTGGATTCGCGGTTGCACCCGGTTCCGGCGGGTGTGACGGGCGAGTTGTATCTGTCGGGTCCGGGGGTTGCTCGGGGATACCACGGTCGTGCGGGGCTGACAGCGTCGAGATTCGTGGCGGCGCCGGGTGGTACGCGTACGTACCGGACGGGGGATCTGGTGCGGGGCCCGCGGGATGCTCGGTCGGGGATCGTGTATGTGGGGCGCAACGATTTTCAGGTGAAGGTGCGCGGCTTCCGTATCGAGTTGGGTGAGATCGATGCGGTGCTGTCGTCGTTGCCGGGTGTGGATTTTGCGGTGACGATGGGGCGTTCGACTCCTACGGGCGAGACCCGACTGGTGTCCTACGTACACGGCACCGACACGCCCCCCGGTGTTCGTGAGCTCACCGAGCACGCAGAAGCTCTCCTACCGGCATACATGGTGCCCTCGGTGATCGTTCTTCTCGACCGGCTTCCCCTCACCCCATCCGGCAAGCTCGACCGCTCGGCGCTTCCCGATCCCGATCCGGTGGTCGCCGAGTTCCGGGCGCCGCAGTCGGCTACGGAAGTTGCGGTAGCAGAGGTGTTCGCGGATGCGCTCGGGGTCGAACAGGTCGGTCTCGATGATGATTTCTTCGATCTCGGCGGAAACTCACTGCTCGCGACGCGTGTCGTGGGCCTCCTGCGGTCCGGACTCGGTGTCACCGTCACCGCCGCGGCATGTCGA
>BBEG01000552.1 GCA_001312645.1 Rhodococcus sp. JCM 9791 | reverse complement strand
CCGGCGCCACGCACGGACCGGCCAGCGACGCCGCGGCCAGATCCGCCGGCGAGGTCACATCGCACTGCGGCAGGAAGCGCGCGAGCTGATCGCCGATCGTGCGGTCGAAGATCGTCGCGACCATCGGCACCTCCGGATGCAGGTGTCCCGCAGCCAGCGCGTACCGCAGCGCCACGACATCGTCCTGCAACAGGATCGCGATGCCCGCGATCGGCTCACCGGTGAGCACGTCGTGAAGCTGTTCGTCGTCGGGTTCGGGCTCGTGCCGGACCACGATGTCCTGGGCACGCAGCGACGCACACACGCGGCGCGCCACCGTGGTGTCGCCGACGATCACGTAGGCACCCGCGCTGATTCCCGTCGTTTCGCTCTCGAGCACGGAACTCACCTCCACCGGTCGCGTTCCCCGTCGATACCCTGTGTGCCTCCAGGGGAGCACGCCGGTCGCCGCCCTGCACCCGCCCGCGACCGCTCTGTGAGCGATTCCGACCACCTGTTCGCTGTGTGACCGTGCGGACACCACTGCGGCTCCGCGACCCGAACGCGGCTATGGAAAACTCGCCCGGGTGGGAACTAGCACTGGAATCACCACCCGCGGCAGGCTCGCGCTGCGCGCGGCGAAAGCCGCTGCGTGGGCATCACGCAAGGCCGGACGCGGTAACGGCTCGATGATCGGCGGGCTCATCGCCCTCAGAATCGATCCCGGCCTGATGACACAGCTCGGCCGCGGCCGCCGCACCGTGCTCGTCACGGGCACCAACGGCAAATCCACCACTACGCGGATGACCGCGGCGGCGCTCGAGACCCTCGACGCTGTCGTGACCCAGCCCGACGGTGCGAACATGGACGCCGGCATCGTCTCGACTCTCGCCGCGAACCGCACCGCGCGACTCGCCGCGATCGAGGTCGACGAACTGCACACCCCACATGTCGCCGACGCGCTCGAACCCGAAGCGATCGTGCTGCTCAACCTCACCCGAGACCAGCTCGACCGAGTCGGCGAGATCAACATGATCGAGCGCAAACTTCGCGCGGGGCTTCAGGGCCACATCGGCGCGACGATCATCGCCAACTGCGACGACGTGCTCGTGACCTCTGCGGCTTTCGACAGCCCGAACGTCGTGTGGGTCGCGGCCGGTGCCGGGTGGTCCGGCGACTCCGTCAGCTGCCCCCGCACCGGAGAACCCATCGTGCGCGACGGCGACCACTGGTACAGCACGGGATCGGACTTCGCCCGCCCCACACCCGACTGGTGGGTCGACGACGACAATCTCTACGGGCCCGACGGACTCGTCCTACCTCTGAAATTGACCTTGCCGGGTCGCGCGAACCGCGGCAATGCGGCACAGGCCGTGGCAGCCGCCGTCGCACTCGGTGCCGATCCGGCCAAGGCTGCAGCAGCAACGTCCGTGGTCGAAGAGGTCGCGGGACGCTACAAGACCGTGCAGGTCGGGCCGCATTCGGTGCACATGCTGCTGGCGAAGAACCCGGCCGGCTGGCAGGAAGCGCTGTCGATGATCGATCCGACCGTCGACGGCCTGGTCATCGCAGTCAACGGTCAGGTACCGGACGGCGAGGACCTGTCGTGGCTGTGGGACGTGCGCTTCGAGCACTTCGAAGGTGTCCAGGTGGTCGCCGCAGGTGAGCGCGGCACCGACCTGGCCGTGCGGCTGACATACGCCGGGGTCGAGCACACGCTCGTCGCGGATCCGCTGCGCGCCATCGCCTCATGCCCTCCCGGGCGTGTCGAGGTTCTCGCCAACTACACGGCGTTCCGGGACCTGAACACCGCAATCGCGAAGGGGGCTACGAATGTCTGAGTCGACTGTGCGGATCGGACTCGTCCTGCCCGACGTCATGGGCACCTACGGCGACGGCGGCAACGCACTGGTGTTGCGCCAGCGCCTCCGGATGCGCGGCCACGACGCGGAGATCATCGAGCTCGGACTGAACGATCCGGTTCCGGACTCGCTCGACCTCTACACGCTCGGCGGCGCCGAAGACGCGGCGCAGCGCCTCGCGACACGCCATCTTCAGCGCTATCAGGGACTGCAACAGGCGGCGGAACGCGGTGCACCCGTCCTGGCAATCTGCGCGGCCATTCAGGTCCTCGGGCACTGGTACGAGACCTCGTCCGGCGAACGGGTCGACGGTGTAGGCATCCTCGACGCGACGACATCGCCGCAGAAGACCCGGGCGATCGGCGAGATCCTCATCGCCCCGAGCATCGCGGGTCTCACCCAACCGGTCTCCGGTTTCGAAAACCACCGGGGAGGTACGACACTCGGCGCCGATGCACACCCCCTCGGGAAGGTGACCCGCGGCGTGGGCAACGGCGTCGGCGACGGACGCGAAGGCGCCGTGCAGGGTTCGGTCTACGGAACATATCTGCACGGCCCCGTGCTGGCACGCAACCCGGAGTTCGCCGACCACCTGCTCGCTCTCGCCCTGGGAGTCGAATCGCTGCCGCCGCTCGACCTTCCGGAGGTCGAACAGCTCCGACGGGAACGACTGCGCGCGTAAAGGTTCAACCCGCGAACGTAGAGTTCAGCCCTGCGCGACGTGGGAGAGAATCAGGTCGGCCAGTTCGTCGGGGGCCTCGTCGGGGATCCAGTGACCGACCCCGGCGAGTGTTGCGAGTCGGTAGGGCGCCGCGACGTACCGAGGGTTGGCGTCGACTGCGGCACGACCGATCGCGACGTCGGCGTCGCTCCACACCATGAGAGTGGACACCTCGACACGACCGAGACTCGAGCGGGGATCCGTCAGCGGCAGCGCGCGATACCAGTTCAGCGCGCCGC
>BBEG01000551.1 GCA_001312645.1 Rhodococcus sp. JCM 9791 | reverse complement strand
CCGGTGGGTGCACAGGCCGACGCGATCTCGACGCGGTGGTGGCGCTGTTCGATGCGGCAGCCGACTACGTCGACCGGCTTCCACGTGCCAGATCTCCGGATTCGTCGACTACCTCACCGAACAGGAGATCCCGGGCATGGTGCGCAGCCGTGCCGCGGCCGAATCCGAGGCCGTCACCATCCTGAGCGCGCACTCTGCGGCGGGCCGGGAGTGGGATGTCGTGGTGGTCGCCGGCGTGCAGGAAGGGTTGTGGCCGAGCCTACGGGCGCGTGGCACCTTGCTCGGCATCGAAGCGCTCATCGACGCGGTGTCCGGCGCCGACGGAGGCGACGACAGCACAACGCGCCTCTCGCGTACGGCGCCACTGCTCGCCGACGAGCGGAGGCTGTTCCTCGTCGCCTGCAGTCGTGCCCGCATGCACCTTCTCGTCACCGCGGTCGATTCGGTCGGCGGCGACACCGAACTCGTGAGGTCGCGGTTCGTCGACGAACTCCTCGGCCACGACGACGAGAACGGTTCCGAGCAACCGGTCGTGCCCGACGAGTGCGCACCCGCGTTCTCGCCCTGCCCGCGCTCGTCGCGGAATTGCGTTCCGTCGTATGCGATCCGGTGCTCGTGGAGCACGAGCCCGACCGGGTGCACCGTGCCGCCGTCCAACTCGCGCGGCTCGCTCGCGCAGGAGTGCAGGCGCCCACCCCGACAGATGGTACGGCACAGCAGATCCGAGTACCGCGCTGCCGCTGTGGGAACCGGACGATGACGCGGTACGCCTGTCGCCGTCCACCGTCGAACAGCTCGTCACCTGCCCTCTGCGCTGGATGTTCGAGCGACACGGCGGATCCGACGGCGAGAACTCGCACGCGGTGACAGGAACTCTCGTGCACACCCTTGTCCAGGCGCTCGCCGGGCGAATTCCCCCGGAGCGGATCGATCAGGCGCTCGAGAATGCGTGGGGTTCGGTCGACCTCGGTTCCGACTGGTACGCGCGACGCGAACTCGAACGGACACGCAGAATGCTCGACACCTTCTCGACATGGTTGCAGGGCACCCGCAGCGAACTCGAAGAAGTGGGCGTCGAGGTCACCGTCGACGGCATGATCGAGCCCCGTGAGCCGGGTGCGCCCCGGATACGACTGCGCGGGCGTATCGACCGGCTCGAACGCGACCCCGACGGGCGCCCCGTGGTGGTCGATGTCAAGACCGCGAAGAATCCCGTGTCGAAGGACGCCGCGCGCGACCACGCACAGCTGGCGGCCTATCAGGTAGCTGTCGCCGAAGGCGCCGTCGAAGGGGAACCCGCCGCAGCACCCGGGGGTGCGCGCCTGGTGTTCGTCGCGAAGCCACACAACAAGGAAGGCGCCACCCAGCGGATCCAGCCACCCCTCGACGAGGAGGGACTCGAGCACTGGCGCGAGGTGATCCACGAAGCGGCGGCCGCTACCCGCGGGCCACAGTTCCTCGCTCAGGTCAACGACGGATGCCGGCACTGCCCGGTCCAGTCGAGTTGCCCCGCGCACGATGAAGGCAGGCAGGTGACCGGATGAGACGGGCCCGGGTGAGCGCGGAGCAACTCGCCGAAGCACTCGGCCAACCGTCCCCGACCACCGAACAGACCGCCGTCATCGAGGCGCCGATGGGTCCCGCACTGGTGGTGGCCGGAGCAGGGGCGGGCAAGACCGAGACCATGGCGGCGCGAGTGGTCTGGCTCGTCGCGAACGGATACGTGGAGCCGGAGCAGGTGCTCGGCCTGACCTTCACACGCAAGGCCGCGCAGCAGTTGACCACCAGGATCCGTCGGCGGCTCGCGAAGCTCGCCGGGGCGTCGCTGATCCGCGACCTCGACCCCACCGGTGGCCTCCGTACTCGGATCCTGGGCAGCGAACCCGAGGTCGGGACGTACCACGCGTACGCGGGGCGCTTGCTGGGCGAGCACGGGCTGCTGCTGCCGATCGAACCGTCCGCGTCGTTGCTCTCGGAAACCGAGCTGTGGCAGTTGGCGCACCGCGTGGTCAGCGCGTGGGACGGCGAACTCGACACCGACCGTAACCCCGCGTCGGTCACCGAGACCGTCCTCGCGCTGTCCGGTCAGCTCGCCGAGCATCTCGTCGATCCCGAACAGCTGGCCGAATCACACACCGAACTCGACACGCTGATCCACACCTTGCCGGGCGGGCCGGGACAGCGCGGTGGGCCGTCGAAGACGCTTCTCGGTTACCTCGAGACCCAGGATGCTCGCGTGCAGCTGCTCCCGCTGGTGCAGCGACTCGCCGAAACTCTGCGCCGTGAAGGCGCACTCGACTTCGGTAGTCAGATGTCGCTCGCGGCGCGTGTCGCCCGAGATCATCCGGAGGTCGGGGCAGGTGAACGCGAGCGGTTCCGGGTGGTCCTGCTCGACGAGTACCAGGACACCGGGCACGCGCAGCGGATTCTGCTGTCCGCACTGTTCGGTGGCGGTCAGGACGGCGGACTCGCCGTCACCGCCGTGGGCGATCCGATGCAGTCGATCTACGGATGGCGTGGTGCCTCGGCTGCGAATCTTCCTCGTTTCGCGACCGATTTCGGGCTCCCCGACGGCGAGCCCGCACCGAAGCTGGAACTCCTGACCAGCTGGCGTAATCCGCCGGAGGCACTCGAACTCGCCAACGTGTCGTCCGAGCCGCTGCGTGAACGCGGTGTCGCCGTGAGCAGGTTGAGGCCGCGGCCCGATGCTGTCCCCGGCGACGTGCGGATCGCGCTGCACACCGATGTCGACGCCGAACGCAACTGGGTGGCCGACCGGATCGCCGCCGAATACGCAGCCGCGCGCGCCGAA
>BBEG01000550.1 GCA_001312645.1 Rhodococcus sp. JCM 9791 | reverse complement strand
CATCCTCGACCACGCCCGCAGGCACGGTCGCAGCACCCGGGCGGTCGCCGACGAGTTCCTCGACCGACGCTGGCCCGATCTGATGCGCTGGCATCGGTGGTTGGCGGAGGCCAGGGACGTCGGCGGCAACGGGCGCATCGCGGTGTACCACGGCTGGGAATCCGGCATGGACAACTCGCCCCGGTGGGACACCGCCTATGCGAATGTCGTCGTCGACGCACTCCCGGATTTCCGTCGTGAGGATCTCGCCCATGTCGCGGATCCGGGTGAGCGACCCAGCAACGTCGAGTACGCCCGCTATCTGTGGCTGCTCGAGGAGATGAAGACCGCACAGTACGAAGACGATGTACTCGCCACCACAATGAGTTTCGCGGTCGAGGATGTGTTCGTCAGCGCCGTGTTCGCGTTGTCGTGTGAGGTGCTCGCCGACATCGGTGAAGAAGAATCGCGACCCCACGCCGACGTGCGTGAACTGCACGAATGGGCCGACAGGTTCCGTCGCGGCGTCGTCGACTCGACAGATGCGCGGATGGGTGCGGCGAAGGACTTCGACCTGCGGACCGGAAAGTGGGTGGCCACCGACACTCTCGCGATGTTCGCGCCGCTGCTCAGTGGTGGCCTGCACCGGAAAACCGAGCGGGCGTTGCTACACACCTTCGAAGGACCGAAGTTCTGCGGGCACCCCGACCTGCGATACGCGGTGCCGCCGTCCACGTCGCCGGTGTCGGTGGACTTCCGGTCGCGGGAGTACTGGCGGGGTCCGGTGTGGCCCGTCATGACGTGGTTGTTCTCGTGGGTGTTCGCGCGTCGCGGTTGGGTCGAACGCGCGAACACCCTGCGAGCAGAAGGGTTACGGCAGGCCGCCGGCGGCTCGTTCGCCGAATACTACGAGCCGTTCACCGGCGAGCCCTTGGGTAGCATGCAGCAATCCTGGACCGCTGCAGCGGTGTTGGACTGGCTGGGTTGACCTTTCGACCATAAGGGTCAGACGCCGATCTGTCCGCCGCCGGTCTTCCATGCCGCGACCACGGACGGGCGCGGCTGCGAGGTGCCGCCATCGGGCCAGTGCGATCCCGGGCTGTCCCACGACGCATCGTCGGTCTCACCCGGATGCTGGACGCACACGACGACGCGGCTGTCCTCGATGATCGGACCACACGTCTCGGCACCGACCGGGACGGTGAGGAACTGTTTCGTCTCGCCGCGGCGCGGTCCGTCGAGCACCACCGCGAACAGGCCGTCGTTGGAGCCGAGTGCGTTGCCGTCAGTGGAGATCCACAGGTTGCCGTGCGGGTCGAACGCGAGGTTGTCGGGGCACGAGATCGGGCTGACCTGCGACTTGTCGAACCCACCGAAGTAGGTGTCGGCGGTGGACGGGTCGCCGCACACCAGCAGGAGATTCCATGCGAACGACGTACCGGCGTGGTCGTCGTCGATCTCGAGAACCTGACCGTTCTTGTTGTTGTTGCGCGGGTTCGCTTCGTCGGCAGCAGCGCCACCGTCGACACCGCGCTTCGTGTTGTTGGTCAATGCGACGTAGACCTTGCCCGAGACCGGGTTGGCCTCGAAATCCTCGGGGCGGTCCATCTTGGTGGCGCCGACCCGGTCGCCTGCCAGTCGAGTGAACACCGCGACCTCTTCGGCACTCATCCCGTCGACGAGCGACTCGCCAGTGCCGTCCTCGCCCGTGCGCAGCAGCGGAATCCACGTGCCGGTACCGGCGAACGCGCCGCCTTCGGGCAGGTCGCCGGAGCCGTCGATCGCATCGGGACTGTCGCCCGTGAGGGCCGCGACGTACAGCGTGCCTGCGTCGAGCAGTGTCATGTTGTGTGCCGTTGCCGCGCGGGAGTTTCCGTCCTGCATCGTGCGGGACGAGACGAACTTGTACATGTAGTCGAAGCGCTCGTCGTCGCCGCTGTACGCGACGACGGTGCCGTCGTCGGTGACGTGGATGTTCGCGGCCTCGTGCTTGAATCGGCCGAGCGCAGTGTGCTTGACGGGGGTCGAGGAGGCATCGAAGGGGTCGATCTCGACGACCCAGCCGAACCGGTTGACCTCGTTGGGCTCCGCGGCGATGTCGAACCGGGGATCGAAGCGCTCCCATTTGCGTTCGGATGCGCCGCCTTCGATTCCGTACCGGGCGAGGCGTTCGGCGCCGGCCGCGTCGGTGACGGTCTCGGCGTTCGCGAAGTACTGGTTGAAGTTCTCCTCGCCGGACAGCACGGTGCCCCACGGCGTGACGCCACCGGCACAGTTGTTGAACGTTCCGGCGACTCGCGTGCCGGTGGGGTCGGCGGTCGTCTTCAGCAGGTCACTGCCCGCGGCCGGACCGGTGACGAGGAACTCGGTGGTTCCGGTGATCCGACGGTTGTACTCGCCGAATTCGGGTGTGAGACGACCGGATCCGGACTCTCCCTTGACCTGCACGACGGACAGGCCATGGTTCGCAATACCGATGCGTACCTGCTCCTCCGTCGGATTCTCGCCGTCGTACCCGGCGAACATGAACGGTTCGGTGCTGTATTCGTGGTTGACCACGAGCAGGTATGTGTTCGGGACGCCGTCGACGGGCAGCAGCCCGGCGAAGTCGTTGTTGAATCCGAACTGCTTCTCCTGTGCGGCAGCAGACTGATTGTCGATGTCGAATTCGGGGGCATCCGGGAGAACCTTGTCTCCCCAGCGGATCACGACTTCCTGCTCGTAACCCTCGGGTACGGTCACCGCATCGTCGGTGTTGGGGGCAACGGCGACGAAGTCGGTACCGGCCGGGCTGGGGCCGAGATCGACGGCTCCTGGCCACCACCTTCGGCGGGCGCGGCGGCGGAA
>BBEG01000549.1 GCA_001312645.1 Rhodococcus sp. JCM 9791 | reverse complement strand
CTACGGCTCGGCGCTTCCGTGCGTGGGATCGCCGTCGACGGCGGCCACGCCGCAGGCGTCGTCCTCGCCGATGGCACCACAGTTCCCGCCGATGCGGTGCTCGTTGCAGTAGGGGCGGCACCGAACGTCGAACTCGCCCAGGACGCGGGTCTCGACGTCGACGGCGGGGTTCTCGTCGACGCGTCGCTGGCCACGAGTGACCCCGACATCGTCGCTGTCGGCGATATTGCGGCGGCCCTGCACCCCGCACTCAGGGGTCGCGTGAGGGTCGAGCACTGGGCCAACGCACTCAACCAGCCTGCCGTTGCCGCGGCGACGATGCTCGGCATCGACGCGTCCTACGACCGCCTCCCCTACTTCTTCACCGACCAGTACGACCTCGGCATGGAGTACGTCGGGCTCGCCCCACCCGATTCACGGGTGGTCACCCGCGGCGATGTCGGGAAACGCGAGTTCCTCGCGTTCTGGCTCGACGGCGACAACAAGGTGCTGGCCGGGATGAACGTGAACATCTGGGACGCCGGCGACGACATCCGCGCGCTCATCTCGTCCGCCTCCCCCGTCGATCCTGCCCGCCTTGCCGACGCGGACGTGCCGTTGTCGGACGTCGCCACCTGAGCGGGGCCCGACCATGATGGATGGGTCCGACCGACATCCCGTCGTGAGAAGGAGTTCTCCTGTGGCACCACCGAACCTGACCCGCGAGCAGGCCGCCGAGCGGGCAGCGGTCCTGCGCGTCGACAACTACACCGTCGTCCTCGACCTCACCGACGGGTCCGGAGCGCCGGGAGCCACCACGTTCCGTTCCGTCACCACCGTGACGTTCGATGCGACCGAGGGTGCGTCGACCTTCATCGATCTGATCGCGCAGACCGTGCATTCGGCCACGCTCAACGGCTCGCCGGTGGACGTGTCCGGATATACCGAGGACACCGGCATCGCACTGACCGGACTCGCCGCGCACAACGAACTCGTCGTCGACGCCGACTGCCTCTACACGAATACGGGCGAGGGCCTTCACCGGTTCGTCGATCCGACCGACGACGCGGTGTACCTGTACTCGCAGTTCGAGACGGCCGACGCCAAGCGGATGTTCGCGTGCTTCGACCAGCCCGATCTCAAGGCCACCTTCGATCTGTCGGTCACCGCCCCCACCGACTGGAAGGTGATCTCGAATTCCGAAACAGTGCAGACCACCGCTGCATCGCCCGGTCAGCACCTCTTCCGCACCACCCCACGGATGAGCACCTATCTCGTTGCGCTCATCGCGGGTCCGTACGCCGAGTGGACCGACAGCTACACCGACGAGCACGGGACGATCCCCCTCGGCCTCTACTGCCGCACGTCCCTCGCCGAGTTCATGGACGCCGAGCGTCTCTTCACGGAGACCAAGCAGGGCTTCGGCTTCTACCACGAGAACTTCGGTGTGCCGTATGCCTTCGGCAAGTACGACCAGCTGTTCGTGCCGGAGTTCAACGCGGGCGCGATGGAGAATGCCGGCGCGGTGACGTTCCTCGAGGACTACGTCTTCCGGTCCAAGGTCACCCGCTACTCCTACGAGCGGCGCGCCGAGACGATCCTGCACGAGATGGCGCACATGTGTTCGGCGACCTCGTCACCATGCGCTGGTGGGACGATCTGTGGCTCAACGAGTCCTTCGCCACGTTCGCGTCCGTGCTCTCGCAGACCTCGGCCACCGAATACACCAACGCGTGGACGACGTTCGCGAACGTCGAGAAGTCGTGGGCGTACCGGCAGGATCAGCTGCCGTCCACGCATCCGATCGCCGCGGACATCCCCGACCTCGCCGCCGTCGAGGTCAACTTCGATGGCATCACCTACGCGAAGGGCGCCTCGGTGCTCAAGCAGCTCGTCGCCTACGTCGGGCAGGAGCCGTTCCTCGAAGGTCTGCGCGCATATTTCCGCGACCACGCCTTCGACAACGCGACCTTCGACGACCTGCTTGCCGCGCTCGAGAAGTCGTCGGGCCGCGACCTGTCGGGGTGGGGCGCCAGTGGCTCAAGACGACGGGTCTGAACATCCTGCGGCCCGACTTCGAGGTCGATGCCGACGGCAAGTTCACGCGATTCGCAGTAGTGCAGGAAGGCGCGCAGCCCGGTGCAGGTGAGTTCCGCGTGCATCGCCTCGCGATCGGTGTCTACGACGACGACGGCTCGGGCAAACTCGTGCGCTCCCACCGCGTCGAGATCGATGTCGACGCTGCCGCGAGTACCGACGTCCCCGAACTCGTCGGTGTGGATCGCGGCAGGTTCGTGCTCGTCAACGACGACGATCTGACCTACTGCGCTGTCCGGCTCGACGACGAGTCGCTGAGCACGGTGATCGAACGGGTCGGAGACATTGCCGAGTCGCTGCCGCGCACGTTGGTGTGGTCGGCCGCGTGGGAGATGACCCGGCAGGCCGAGCTCAAGGCCCGCGATTTCGTGGCGCTGGTGCAGCGCGGTATCGCCGCGGAGACCGAAGTGGGAGTCGTGCAGCGTCTGCTGATGCAGGCGCACACAGCCGTCGGCAGCTACGCCGACCCCGCGTGGGCCGAGGCATCGGGCTGGAGCGACTACGCGAATCGGTTGCTCGAGCTGGCACGCGAGGCGGAGCCCGCGTCCGACCATCAGCTCGCTTTCGTCAACGCTCTGTCCACCGCCCGGCTCTCGCCGTGGCACACGGAGGTGTTCGAGGAGTTGCTCGGCGGCGATCCGGCGAAGGTCGGACTTCCCGGTCTGGTCGTGGACACCGATCTGCGGTGGCGTCTCGTGCAGGCGCTCGCAGCCGCTGGTGAGGTCGACGCCGAAGCGTCGAGTCGCCGTT
>BBEG01000548.1 GCA_001312645.1 Rhodococcus sp. JCM 9791 | reverse complement strand
CCACCTCGGCCGGGGACGCACTGGTGATCGACCTGCCCACGGCCCCGACCCGCTCCCTCGACGCCTACGCGGTCCCGGCCCGCACCGACCATCCGGGGGGCACGTCATGACCAGCATGTCAATCAACCAGACCGATGCGGTTCCGCCGCAGTCTTTTCCGGAGCTCCCCGCCGATCTCGACAGTGGGTTACGCAGGCTCAAACTCGCGGCGATCCGCCGCACCGCACCGGAGGTGCTGCTCACCGCGAAGACCCAGCGTTGGACCCCGGAGGAGGTGCTGCGCACCCTCGTCGAAGCGGAGATCGCCGCCCGTGACGCCTCCAATACCGCCACCAGGCTCAAGGTCGCCGGATTCCCCGTCGTCAAGACTCTCGACGGCTTCGACGTTGCTGCCTCGTCGATCCCGGCGGCGACGTTCGACTACCTCACCGGCCTCGAATGGGTCCGCGCCCACGCCAATCTGGCGATGGTGGGTCCACCGGGGACCGGGAAGTCGCACACGTTGATCGGGTTGGGGATCGCCGCGGCCCACGCCGGGCACAAGGTCCGGTACTTCACCGCCGCGGACCTCGTCGAGACCCTCTACCGGGGTTTGGCCGATAACACCGTCGGCAAGATCATCGACACCCTGTTGCGGTCGGATCTGCTCATCGTCGACGAGGTCGGCTTCGCACCTCTCGACGACACCGGCACCCAACTGTTGTTCCGGTTGGTTGCCGGCGCCTACGAACGTCGATCGTTGGCCGTCGCCTCGCACTGGCCGTTCGAGCAGTGGGGCCGATTCCTGCCCGAGCACACCACCGCGGTCAGCATCCTCGACCGACTGCTGCACCATGCCACCGTCGTCATCACCGACGGCGAGTCGTATCGGATGCGTGAAGCCCATCAGAAGCGAGGTGACCGCCCCTGACCCAGTCGGATCTGCCCGCGAGGGGCGGGGACTTTGACCTGGCCAAAAGTGGGGACATCAACCTGACCGTTGACACGGGGCAGACTGCCTGGGCAGCCCCTGGCGCGCCCTGGCGTGGCTGGCGAACATCAGCAGATCCCTCGGATCGCCGCTTCGCGCCAGCGAGGTCGTGCTCTCCGGCGCCCTCGGCCCCATGGTCGCCGTCAAACCGGGCGCGACATACGCCGCGACGATCACCGGCGTCGGCACCGCATGGTTTTGACAACCTCGGCCAGTCGAGGTTGACAGAGCCGACTCGTCGTCCCCGCGCTTCTCAGGCAGGAATTCACTCGACCCGACATTGTTATCCAGCAGCCGATTTCGGCGCGACACCCAGATCAGCTCGTGATGCACGGGCAACTGCTGACGCTGCCGGCCTACTACTCGGCCGCGCTCATCGACTCGTCTGGGAGCGGGGCCGCGAACCCATCGGCCGGAGATAGGAAACCGTTTGCCGAACGGTCGTCAGCGTCATCCGTTGGCGCGTTCCCTCTGCTCGATCTTGGACCACCGGGAGACCGCTTGTGCGCGGTTGGCCGCACCCAGCTTCCGAAGGATCTGTTTCACGTGCGACTTAACGGTCCCCTCTGAGATGAAGAGCTGACTCGCGATCCCGGCGTTCGTTTCACCCGCCGCCATCAACCTCAGCACTTCCTGTTCCCGCCGAGTCGGCGGTAGCTCCCCTTCGGCTTGCCCGACCGGGAAGTCACCTATCCGACCCGAAGTGATCTCCGGGCGCTCACGGTAGAACCCGCTGGATCCCAGCTCAAATCCTGAAGACTCTTCAACCACCGACGAGATGCCGTTTGCCAGGCTATTGACTGCAGACTTCAGCTTGGCCATGCGGTCCAGGAGTGATGCACGCTGCAGCGCGTATCCGAAGCCTTCGGTGAAAATCGAGAGCATCTCGAGATCGAACTGCTCCATGTTCCGACGCTGAAAATAGCAATCCGCGTGAAGAAAACCGGCTACACGCCCTTCCGGCATGACGGGCGCGACGGCGTATGACCTCGAGAGTGTCGCATCAGCGATCTGACGATGAACGTGCGGACTTTGCAGGACGTTCGTGGCGATGAGGGGAACCTTTCGGCGCGCGCTCTCCGATTCGATAAGCCCCGGGCCCAGCGTCAGCGGATTTTCGTGACCGATCACGCGCACTTCCGCGGCCCACTGGGGGTCGCCAACGAAGTAGAAATTTTCGGGGATCCAGGACGATTCGTCGACACGCGAGAGGATCGCTCGATCGAAGCCGAGGAGACAGACTGCAGCAGGGGTGCCCTCGATGAGCTCCGCGACAGAATTGACGCCGTGAAGACAAGCCAGCGCATCCCGAACTACTTTGAAGCCTGCCGTATGCTGTGCGAGCTGGGCCTCGTGGAGGTGATCCCCCGCTGTCTTGACCTTGATGAGCAGCTCGACCAAGTCGTCACTCGCAGCCAAATGCTCCGCGGCTGAGGGGTTTCCGCGCAATGCCTCCTTCGTCATAGCCGCAATGGTGGAAAGCATCTCCCCGGCCGCCTTGAAATCGCGAACTTCTCCGAACGGCATCTCATCCCAGGCAAGCAACCGCTGGGCCGTTGCTATCACCTCACGTATTTCACGCCGGTTTGCACTGAGAACCATGACCCCGGACGCGTCCCACGGATTACCGGGATCTTGGGCTTTCATGACTTCGATGCGCTGAGCATCAGCTTGCATGACACCTCCTCGTTCTACGAGCCATGAATTTCATTCGCGACCAAGTTCGGCCGGTGCTGTGCGTGCATCGAGGACCGCATCCCCAAACCAGCGACCACCCTGGATGACTTTGAACATGACCTGCCTCCTCCCGCGGGACGTCGTCCCCGCGGCGACACAACGGTGGACGACCCGTCGCGGTCCACCGCCGGCGGG
>BBEG01000547.1 GCA_001312645.1 Rhodococcus sp. JCM 9791 | reverse complement strand
CGTCGCTCGATCCCGTCCAGGTCGAGCATCTGCGGGCGTACGCGGACGGACGCTGACATGTCACCGACCTCGACGTCCGTCCGGGCGAATGCACCGGCTGCGCTCGCCGCGGCCGCATGTGCCTCTGCGGTCGCGGTATTCGTCCTGATGGTCGGTGAGACGGCACTCCCGACCGGCACGCGAAGCGACTTCTCGCCGATGATCACGGCGGTCCTCGCTGTGGTCTCGGTGGTGGGTCTGCAACGGTCGGGTTCACCGCGGACGGCATGGTCGTTGGGTGCCGGCGCCGTGCTCGTGCTGGGTTCCATCCGGTACCTCGTGCCGACGGGGGCCTCGCCCGACACTCTCACCACGGTCGGGCTGGTCACCTCCGGGACGACCGGGGTGCTGCTCGGAGCGGCGGTCGCCGGAGCGTGGGCGGTGTCGAACGGACCGTGGGCACTGCTCGCGGGTGCGTGGTCTGCATTCCTCACCGCCGCCGCGGTCGGTGTTCGGGTGCCGATCGATCCGGTGCCATGGACGATCACCCAGTGGCTGCTGGCGATCGCCCTGGTGGCGCTCGTCGCGGCGGCACTGACCGCCACACCAGGAGGCCGTACGCAGGGGTTCGACCCCCGGCTACTCATGGTCACAACGCTCGCTGCGGGCGTGTTGACCATCGGTTACCGGCTACTCGGCGAACTGGTCACATCCGAGACCGGGTCCGGTGGAGCTCGGATGTGGTTCGCGCGGTGGGTGCGCTCGTAGTCATGGTGATCGGCGCCGAGGTCACCGCCCGCGTCGTGCCCTCGGGAGATGACCGGTTCGTGTTGGCGGTCACCGGCGCGGTGGCCGCGGTGTACCCGGTGATGCTCGAGTTGTTCGGCAGCGGGCAGTGGTGGCTGCCGCTGCTCGTGCTCGCGGCCGTCGCCGTCGGTGTGTGCTGTTCCCCGTATGTTCCGTACGCGGCCGTCGGGCTTGTGGTGGCACTGGCGGTTTCCACAGCAGCAGTGCTGTGGCCACAGTTCGCCGAGAACGTTCCCCTGCCGGTTCGCCTGGCACTCGTCGCCGCAGGAACCGGGCTGGCGCTCGCGTCGTCGCTGCCCGGATCAGCGGCCGTCGCTGCACTGGGACTGTCGCTACCGGTGCCGTTGACCGCCGTCATCGGAGCAGTCTGGCTACTCCCTGCAGACACCGTGTGGACAGCGCTCGCACTCGCTGCAACGGGCGCCGTGTGCGCCTGGCAGGTGCGCTGAGTCACAGCTTCTACGCGCGCAACCCCCGATTCGCAACGATGCGAAGCCTCTCGTTAGTATGTGTGCATTCCGATTTGCCCATTGACGGCGAACGGCGCGCATGTCGGGGCGTCCCGCGTTTCGGCCGTGTGTCGAACGCATTGACAATTCTGCAACGGTCCTCGCCGATGCAGGTATGTACAGGACAGTTTCACCCCGCCGCCTGGCCCGATCCCGACGGAGTGCCTTTTGCTCGCCATACTCATTGCTCACGCGGTAGCCGCAATCCTGGCACCGCCGTTGGTCAGAGTCATGGGGAGAAATGCGTTCCTGCCACTGGCGCTGGTGCCGCTGGCAAGCCTCGGTGGGTCATCGCGAATTGGGGTACCGAGCAAGAACTGCGCATCCGGTGGGCTTCCGCAGTGTCGATGGATCTCGACATGCGGTTCGATTCGCTCTCCGCCGTCATGTGCTTGTTGGTGCTCGGCATCGGCTCACTGATTCTGCTCTACTGCGCGCGCTACTTCCAGAACGACGAGCCACGTCTGGGGATTTTCGCAGCGGAGATGGTGGCGTTCGCGGGCGCCATGTTCGGCCTGGTCACCAGTGACAACATGCTGGTGCTCTACACCTTCTGGGAATTGACGACGGTCCTGTCGTTCCTGTTGGTCGGCCACTACGCCGAACGTGCATCGAGTCGCCGCGCCGCGACACAGGCGTTGCTCGTGACCACCGCCGGCGGTCTCGCGATGCTCGTCGGCATCATCATCCTCGGCCAGCTCGTGGGCAGTTACAACCTTTCCGCCGTGATCGAGGCCGCGCCCGAAGGCTGGCTACCCGGTGTCGCCATCGTGCTGGTGCTCATCGGCGCACTGTCGAAGTCCGCGGTGGTGCCGCTGCACTTCTGGCTTCCCGGCGCGATGGCCGCCCCGACTCCGGTGTCCGGCTATCTGCACGCCGCCGCGATGGTGAAGGCCGGCATCTATCTGATCGCACGCTTGGCGCCCGCGTTCGCCGACGCAGCGCCGTGGCGACCGATCGTGATCACCCTCGGACTCGCCTCGATGCTCCTGGGCGGTTGGCGCGCGTTCCGTGCGTTCGACCTGAAACTGATCCTCGCGTTCGGCACCGTCAGTCAGCTCGGCTTCCTCACAGCGCTGGTCGGCATCGGCAGCCGTGAAGCCGCCTTGGCCGGTCTGACAATGGTGATCGCGCACGCCATGTTCAAGGCATGCCTGTTCATGGTGGTCGGAATAATCGACCACTCGACGGTACCCGCGACATCCGCAAGCTCGCACACCTCGGATTGAGAACTCCGATCCTGGCGGTCGTGGCTGCACTCGCCGCAGCGAGCATGGCCGGGCTCCCACCGTTGATCGGTTTCGTCGGCAAGGAGGCCGCGCTCGAAGCAGCGCTGGTTGCGACGTGCTTCCGGAGTGGGCGCGCATCGCCACCGTCACGGGCATGGTGCTCGGCTCGATCCTCACCCTCGCATACAGCATCCGGTTCATCTGGGGGCCTTCGGGCGCAAGCAGCTCAAGCGGCCCAGCCCGGCGGTGCAGGACCTTCACGCTCCCGGCTGGCTGTTGCTGGCGGCACCGTCGCTGCTCGCGGTCGTCGGCCTGGCGGCCG
>BBEG01000546.1 GCA_001312645.1 Rhodococcus sp. JCM 9791 | reverse complement strand
CGGACCGGAGCTGTGCGTCATCGGCGGCTGCGGGCGGGAATGGATGTCGGCGCGTTCGGGGCTGTGCTCGGCTCACGAGGAACAACGACGCGGGTTGCCGGGCGTCGGCGTCGAGCAGTTCCTCACTGATCCACACGTGAAACCGCTGCCACCGCTGGGGTTCTGCGCGGTCGGCGCATGCACACGCCAGCGGCGACATCCCGACGGACTCTACTGCGACGCGCACCAGCAGCGGCTGCGCACCGCCCGGACATACGATGCGCATCTGGACGAGATGCGATGGCGGGCGGTCGAGTCCGCGATCGGGCGCGGCGGCGAGGTCAGCCTGCGGGGCCTGCCGCCGCTGGTCGTCGCCGAAGTGCTGGTGGGCCTGCAGCAACGCTGCCGGATCAACGCCGTCAAGACCGGTGAGGCCGTGCTGCGGGCGGTCTGCAACGACATCCGTCGTCGGCAGGTGGGCTCGTTGCGCGACTACGGTCCGGGCGAGGACCGCGACCTGGAATTCACCGGGCTGGCCCACTGCCTGATCGACCATGCTCGCCGCGCTTTATTGACACCGGAAACCGAAGTTGCCAAAGATGACTGGGATCTCACGGTGTTCGGACATCGCGGCACCGTGTCGTTCGTCGGCATCAGTCAGAGCTGGCTGCGCGAGTCCGCGAAACGGTGGGCCGCCGACGACCTGCCGCGCCGACGTGTCCGGCCGGGACGACGCACCAGCGGCGGCCTTTCGGTGCGCCACCACATCGGTTGTCTGGAACGGTTGTCGCAGTCGCTGCGGATGCGTGAGGACCGCGGTGAGCATCCGGTTGCGTTGGGCCGCACCGACATGGAGTCGTTCCTGCACCGGCTTGCTTATCTCGAATCGGTCGGGCAGATCAGCGGCGATGCCCGGATCCGGGCGTGCCGTGAGGTTCGTGCGGTCCTCACCCGCATCCGGTCCATGGGGCTGACCCGTCCCGGCGGGCTCGCTGCGGGCCTGGGCGAGGACTTCGTCGTCACCGTCGGTGACATCCCGGCGGAACCCGAACCCGGCGAACCGAACCGGGATCTGCCGCCGGAGATCATGTCCCAGCTCTGCGCTCGTCTGGATGAGTTGACCTCGCCGCAGATGCGTGCCGCCGTCGAACTGGCCATCGACACCGGGCGACGTCCCGAAGAAGTCTGTGCGCTCGATTTCGACTGTCTGACCCGCGACGATGACGGGCTGCCCGTGCTGATCTACGACAATCACAAAGCCAACCGACTCGCCCGCCGACTGCCGATCGCCGAGCAGACCGCCGCGGTCATCGTCGCCGCGCAACAGCGAGTGCGGGCACACTTCCCGCACACCCCGGTCGGTGAGCTGACACTGTTGCCCACCGACCGGCGCAATCCCGGCGGCCGCCGCGCCATCACCGCGTTCTCTCTCGCATTCGCACACCGCACCTGGGTCGACCGGATGCCGGTGCTGCGCACCGCCGACGGCGTCGAATACGACAAGAGCAAGATCGTGCTCTATGCCTATCGGCACAGCTACGCCCAACGCCACGCCGATGCCGGTGTTCCCGTCGAGGTGCTGCGCGAGCTGATGTCGCACCGCAAACTCGACACCACCAGCGGCTACTACCGCGTCGGCCAGACCCGCCGTCGCGAAGCCGTCGACCGCGTCACAGCGATGCAGTTCGACCGGCACGGCAACCGAATCTGGCGAAATGCTCAGGCACTGTTGGACTCCGAGCACGCCCGCCGCGCCGTGGGTGAGGTCGCCGTCCCGTTCGGGTCTGCACAGAACCGTCCAATGTCCAAGCCGGCGGCGGCGCCTGCCCGTTCCGGTTCCGCTGCGCCGGGTGCGACCATTTCCGCACCGACGTGTCCTACCTGCCCGACCTGCACGCCTACCTCGATGACCTGCTTCGCACCCGCGAGCGACTGCTCGCCGCCACTGATCTCGACCAGTGGGCACGCGCCGAAGCGATGCCCTCGGATGAGGAGATCAGCCGCATCCGGCGCTTGATCACACGCATCAGCGCCGACCTCGACGACCTCACCGACGAACAGCGAGAGCAGATCGACCACGCCGTCACCGTCGTGCATCGCCACCGCTCCACCCTGCTCGGTATGCCACGCCTGCGCCCAGCCATGCCCGACCTACGACCGGAGCGAACCACATGAGCACCGACATCACGTCCAGCGCCATGATCGACGGACGCCGGGCCGACTCCACCCGCCGCCGCCAACGCGTCCTCACCGCGCTCGACAGGGCCATCGCAGAAGGCGCGGAACTCAGCGTCACCGGCATCGCCCGTCGCGCCGGCGTCGACCGCACATTCCTCTACCGCCACCGTGACCTGCTCGAACGCATCCACACCGCCGAAACCCAGCCACCCGACCAACCCGGAATCGGGCCGGCGGTGACCCGTGCCTCCCTGCACGCCGACCTGCTCGCCGCCCAGCAACGCTGCACCCGGATGGCCGCGCATACCCGGCAACTCGAGACACGTCTGTCCGGGCTTCTCGGTGAACAAACTTGGCACGCAACCGGACTCGGTGCACCCGTCGATATCGACCACCTTCAGCAACGCATTATGATGCTCGAACAACAGGTCGTCGACCTCCGCCTGCAACTCGACGAACGCGACGAAGACCTCACCGCCGCCCGCGCCGCCAATCGCGAACTGATGACGCGACTGAACGCCTCACCGCACACCGACTGATACGCCCAGTGGAAACGCTTGCACTACACCTGTTGCGCACCATATCCTTCAACGATCAGCCACAGGACCAGCGGGAACACGCGACATCTGTAGTCACTTCAGGCCCGGACCCCCAGAGAAGCCTCCTCATTCGGCACTGGGTTACAAGACCCCTGCCGA
>BBEG01000545.1 GCA_001312645.1 Rhodococcus sp. JCM 9791 | reverse complement strand
GCTCGACGTGGTCCAGGACGCGGATATGCCCGCGAATGCTGCGGTCGATATCAACGCTGTGGTCAGCGACGGGCCGGACGGCCCGCAACTGGGCGCGAACATCGCGTTCCCGGAGGGACTGCTGGACCGCGACGACGTCGACGAGCTCTCTGCGCACTGGATTGCTGCGCTGAGCGCACTCGCGAAGTACGCGACCGGGCCGGGTGCAGGTGGTCTCACCCCGTCGGATCTGCCGCTGGTCGACCTCGATCAGACCGAGATCGAACACTGGGAGCACCGCTACCCGGCGCTCGACGACGTGTGGCCGCTGTCGCCGCTGCAGTCCGGTCTGCTGTTCCACGCGTCGATGACCGACGAGAGTCACGTCGACGTGTACACGATGCAGGCCGTGCTCGATCTCGAAGGTGCTGTCGACGCGGAGCGTCTGCGCGGCGCAGGTCAGACGCTGCTCGATCGATACCCGAATCTGCGTACCGCGTTCGTCACCGACGATGAAGGCGACTCGCTTCAGCTGGTTCTCGACCACGTCGAACTACCTTGGACGCAAGTAGATCTCGGTGATGTTCCGCTGGATCGACGTGAGGATGAACTTGCAGGAGTGCTCGCAGCCGAGCAGGCCCGCCGGTTCGACATGGCGTCCGCGCCGCTGATGCGGTTCCTGCTCGTCAAGGAATCCGACGATCGGTACCACCTCGCGGTCACGAGTCACCACATCCTGCTCGACGGTTGGTCGATGCCGTTGCTCATGCAGGACCTGATGGCCTTGTACGTGCTGCGCGGAGATCAGTCGTTGCTGCCGCGTGTCCGGTCGTACCGGAACTTCCTGTCCTGGCTGTCGGAGCAGAATCGCGACGATTCCCTCGACGCGTGGGCGGACACCCTGCGCGGGTTGGAGGAGCCGACGATCCTCGCGCCGGCCGTCCGCGATGCGGACAACGACACGATCGCCAAGGTGTCGGTGCTGTACGACAGCGAACGCACCACGCGGTTGACCACGCTCGCCGGGCAACTCGGCGTCACGGTCAACACGTTGGTCCAGGCGGCGTGGGCGGTGCTCGCCGGCCGGTTGACCGGACGGAACGACGTGGTGTTCGGCGCGACCGTCTCCGGACGTCCTGCCGACCTGCCCGGCGTCGAGTCGATGGTGGGTCTGTTCATCAACACGTTGCCGGTGCGGGTGAACGCCGACCCCGACGAGTCGGTCTCGACCCTGCTCACGCGTTTGCAGGCGGAGCAGGCCGGACTCCTCGATCACCATTACGTCGGCCTGTCCGACATCGAACAGCGCGCCGGCACCCCGATCGGGTTCGATTCGCTGCTGGTGTTCGAGTCGTATCCGATAGACCGGGACGCGCTGTCCGACGCGGCGGGCTCGATCGACGGGATGACCATCACCGGTGTCGGCGTCAAGGACGCGACGCACTACCCGATCACGCTGCTCACCGTCGCCGACACAGCAATCGACTTCACGTTCAAGTACCTCGAGCGTTTCTTCGACGAGGCCGCGATCTCGCGGGTCTCCGAGCAGTTCGTCCGGGTGCTCGACGCGTTCGTCGCCGACCCGGACTCCTCGGTGGGCGGCATCGATCTGCTCGGTGCAGACGAGGCGGCGCGCATCGTCGAGGAGTCGGGCGCGGTGACCCCGGTCGTTGCATCCGCGGCGCGCACTCTGGCCACTGTCCTCGGTGAGGTGATCGAAGAGGATCCGTCCGCGCCGGCGCTGGCGGTACCGGCGGACGCGGCCACAGGTGAGGAAGGACGCGAGATCTCGTACCGGGAACTCGACGAGCAGTCGTCGCAGCTTGCACGTGTGCTCATCGCACGTGGTCTCGAACCCGCGATGTCGTGGCCATCGCGATGCCGAGGTCGGTGGCCTCGGTCGTTGCTCAGTGGGCAGTGGCGAAGACCGGCGCAGCTTCGAGGTGGTCGACCCGCAGCGGTGGACCACCACTCTGCCGATGGGTGCGGTACTTGGCTTGACCATCGACGCCGTGACAGGCGACGAGTCGGTCGGGGACTGGCTCGTGGTCGACGACGAGGGCGTCGTGCGAGACATTGCCGCGAGGCCGGCGGATCCGGTCACCTACGCCGATCGTGTGCGTCCGGTCGATCCGGCGGATCCGGCGGTGGTCCTCGATTCACGGACGCTGTCCAACGCGGAACTGGTCGACCTCCTCGGCGCCCTGCGAGATCGGTACTCGTTGACCTACGAGTCCCGAAGCGCGGCGGTTGCGCGTGGAGGGATCGACGGTGCGGGTGCACAGGCACTGGCGCTCGAGCAGCTGCTCGTCACCGCGACCGGGGCCGTTGTCGTGCTGGTACCCGAGGGCATCGTGGGCGGTGAGGACCTCGACGGCGTTCTCTACAACGAATGGGTCACGCACGCTCATCTGCCGGCGTCGTCCCTGGAGACCCTCGAACCCGGTCTCGAAGATCTCGCGGTGGTCGTGGTCGTCGACGAGGCTCCGGCAGGAGTTCTCACTGAGTGGCGGAGTGCACATCAAGTGCACGTCGCGGCTGACCAGCACTGATACACGTGGGGCCGCCTGAAGGCGGCCCCACGGTCGTTCGTCTGCAGGAGACGAGTTCGCTCGACGGTAACGTCGAAGCTGCCCGGAGAGATCAAACCAAGAGGTTACTAACGGGTAAGGAATGCTCGCCGATACGGATGACTATGCTGGCTCGGTTCGCATCAGGCGAGCTTCGAGGTACCGAAAGCGAAGGGTGTGGGCTTTTACATGCGTTCACGACACGACGGCGGCTCGGATGGGGTTACTCCGATGAATGCCCCGCAGTCGGACGAGCCGCAGCCGGCGGTACCCGAATCGAGCACCGAGCGTCCGGCGAAGGGCGCG
>BBEG01000544.1 GCA_001312645.1 Rhodococcus sp. JCM 9791 | reverse complement strand
CCGTACGGCAACCCGCAGCCGTACGGCGCGTACGGACCGCCGCCCGGCTACCCCGGGGGTCCGGTCGGATACGCCGACCCGTCTGCGCCCTACGGCCGCGATCCCTATACGGGCGAGCCGTTCTCCGACAAATCCAAGGTCACGGCGGGTCTCCTCGAGATTCTGCTCGGTGCGTTCGGTGCCGGTCGCTTCTATCTCGACCAGCCCGGAATCGCGATCGCTCAGATCGCTGTCACGTGGCTGACCTGCGGAATCGGCGGAATCTGGCCGCTGATAGACGGCATCATGATGCTCACCGGCAAGGTTCGCGACAACCATGGGCGTCCACTGCAACCTTAGTGAAGCGGCTACCCGCCGGTAATCGACGCGAAATGGTGGCGCAAGGTGGAGGGGACTAGCTCGTCTCGTGACCCGACGCACCAAGATTGTTTGCACCATGGCCCCGCGACCGCCGATCCCGATGTTCTTCGAGAACTCGTCGATGCCGGCATGAACGTGGCCCGACTCAACTTCAGCCACGGAGAACATTCAGAACACGAAGGCCACTTCAACCGCGTCCGCGCGGCTGCAGAGGCCACCGGAAACGCAGTGGGCGTCCTCGCCGACCTGCAAGGCCCGAAGATCCGGCTCGGTCGCTTCGCCGAGGGGCGCACCGTGTGGGAGAACGGCGAGATCGTGCGTATCACCGTCGACGATGTCGAGGGCACGCACGATCGGGTATCGACCACCTACAAGCAACTCGCGGCGGACGCTGCCGCGGGCGACCGCCTACTCGTCGACGACGGCAAGGTCGGCCTCGTCGTCGAATCGGTCGAGGGCAACGACGTGATCTGCCGTGTCACCGAAGGCGGACCGGTCAGCAACAACAAAGGCGTGTCGCTGCCGGGCATGAACGTGTCCGTTCCGGCTCTGTCGGCGAAGGACATTGCCGACCTCGAATTCGCACTGCGTCTCGGAGTCGACTTCATCGCCCTGTCGTTCGTCCGGTCCCCGGCCGACATCGAACTCGTCCACGAGGTCATGGACCGGGTCGGGCTTCGCCTTCCGGTCATCGCCAAGCTCGAGAAGCCAGAGGCGATCGAGAACCTGGAGGCGGTCGTCCTGGCCTTCGACGCGGTGATGGTGGCGCGCGGAGACCTCGGTGTGGAACTTCCCCTCGAGGAGGTGCCGCTGGTGCAGAAGCGCGCGATCCAGATCGCGCGCGAGAACGCCAAGCCGGTCATCGTCGCGACGCAGATGCTCGAGTCGATGATCGAGAATTCGCGGCCGACCCGCGCAGAAGCGTCGGATGTCGCCAACGCGGTGCTCGACGGCGCCGATGCGGTGATGCTCTCCGGTGAGACATCCGTCGGCAAGTTCCCGATCGAGACGGTCAAGACCATGGCACGGATCGTCTCCGCCGTCGAGTCGGACTCGACCGACGTGCCGGCCCTGACGCACGTGCCGCGCACCAAGCGCGGGGTGATCTCCTACGCTGCGCGCGACATCGGCGAGCGCCTCGACGCGAAGGCTCTGGTGGCGTTCACCCAATCGGGCGACACCGTGCGCCGCCTCGCGCGACTGCACACCCGACTGCCGTTGCTGGCGTTCACGCCGGTGCCGCACATCCGCAACCAGCTCGCGCTGACATGGGGCACCGAGACATTCTCGGTCGAACCGGTGGACACCACGGATCAGATGGTCGAACAGGTCGACCTCGCGTTGCTGTCGCTCGGCCGGTACCAGCGCGGCGACCTCGTCGTCATCGTCGCCGGGGCGCCTCCGGGACGTTCCGGGTCGACGAACCTCATCCACGTGCATCGACTGGGGGAGAAGGACACTCGGTGACGGACTGCGTGTCCGCGGGGAATGCTTCCCGCGATCTCGATGTGCTCCTCGTCTGCTCGATCTCGAGCAGACCGAGGAGCACGTCTTCGTGGGGCAACATCCGCAGCAGACCGGGTCCCGTACGTTCGGCGGCCAACTCGTCTCGCAGGGGCTCGTCGCTGCCGGGCGGACCGTGGGGGACCGGCCGGCGCATGCCGTCAACGCCCATTTCATCCGGGGCGGTGACGTCAAGGAGCCGATCGAATACCACGTCACTTCGCATCGTGACGGCCGCGATTTTGCCAACCGCATGGTCACCGCTATGCAGGACGGCCGCGAACTGTGCGTGATGCTCGTGGCGTTCCAGCGCTGGGGTAAGGGCCTCGAGCATTCGGTCGAGGTTCCCGAAGTTCCTATGCCGGAGGCACTTCCACCGATCGGCGACCGACTTCGCGGGTTCGAAGAGCAGCTGCCGCACTTCGTCGGTGCGCTCAAGCCCATCGACATGCGCTACGCGAACGACCCGGCGTGGGTGCTCAAGGGCACCGGCGAACGCTTGAACCACAACCGGGTGTGGATGCGCTCCGACGGCGACCTCCCCGACGATCCGATGCTCCATGTCGCGACGCTCGCCTACGGGTCCGACACCACGGTGCTCGATTCGATTCTGACGACGCATGGTCTGTCGTGGGGTCTGGACCGCATCGTCGCCGCGACGGTCAACCATTCGATCTGGTTCCACCGTCCACTACGGTTCGATGAATGGCACCTGTACGCCACGGAGTCTCCGGTGGCTGCGGGTTCGCGGGGGATGGCGACGGGCCGCTATTTCACGCTCGAAGGTGAACTGGTGGCGACGGTCGTGCAGGAAGGTCTCGTGCGGCACTTCCCGCGTCGTTCCTGATTGCGGTCGCTGATGCGGCTCAGCCCTCGGCGAGTGTGTCGAGGGCTGCGGTGAGTCGGCGCATCGAGTCGAGCGCCGCATCGAGTTCGTCCCTGCCCATCACTTCGGCGAGTCGTGCGGCAGCAGCCGCATGGTGGGGGTCCAGCGCCGAGAC
>BBEG01000543.1 GCA_001312645.1 Rhodococcus sp. JCM 9791 | reverse complement strand
AGACTGCCCCGGCCCCGGCGTGCGGTCGATATCGACGAGTTCACCACCGACCGAGATCACCGACAGCCGCGGTCGCGGGTGCACGAGCACCTTGTCGCGCCCGACCGCCGCGAGCAGACCCACCTGCGCGGCACCGATGATCGAGCCCGCACGCACAGCCACGTCGCCGGGCTGTACGTCATCGCCGGTGCGTCGCACGTAGTCGCCCGACCGGACCGGTTCGAGGACCTTGATCCGGGCGTCACCCCCGTCGGTGCTCTCGAGCGGGAGCACCGCGTCGGCGAGTGTTGGCAGCGGCGCACCGGTATCGACGCGCACGGCCTGTCGCGGCTGCAACCGGATCGGCTGACGGGAGCCTGCACGAACTCGCCGACGACCGGGAGCGTCACCTCGGGGGGTTCCTCCCCGGATTCCGGGTCGGGGCGTGCGCCCACCGCCTGCACATCGACGCTGCGGACCGCATAGCCGTCGATCGCGGCCTGGTCGAATCCCGGCAGCGGCCGTTCGGTGACCACTTCTTCTGCGCAGAGCAGGCCTTGTGCCTCGGAGATCGCCACCCGCACAGGCCTGGGTGCCACGGCTGCCGCCGTCACCCTGGTCTGCTGATCCTCAACCGACCGCATACCGCTACCCGTCCTCCAGCCCGCGCTACCCGACGTCACCGTTCACAGACACCCGTTCGACGTCATCGTTCGAGACGTTCGACCAGCCACTCACGAAGCGAGGGACCGTACTCCTCGGTGTTCAACGCAGAGTCAACCGCAGCACGCAGGTAGCCACCGGGATTTCCGAGATCGTGTCGAGTCCCGCGGTGAACCACGACATGTACGGGGTGACCTTCGGAGATCAACAGCGCAATCGCATCGGTGAGCTGGAGTTCTCCACCTGCACCCGGCTCGATGCGACGCAGCGCGTCGAAGATCGCACGGTCGAGCAGATAGCGGCCCGCCGCGGCGAAGGTCGACGGCGCATCCTCGATGGCAGGCTTCTCGACCATGCCGAGCACCTTGAGTACATCGGGGTTGGCGGCGTCGGGCACGACTTCGACGTCGAACACGCCGTAGGCACTCACCTGATCCTTCGGCACGTCGATCGCGCACAGCACCGAACCACCGCGCTTGGTGCGCACCTTCTGCATGGTTTCGAGGACGCCGACGGGCAGTACAAGGTCGTCGGGCAGGAGCACCGCGATCGCATCCTCGTCGTCGTCCAGCGCATCCTCGGCGCAGGACACCGCGTGTCCCAGCCGAGCGGCTGAGCCTGGATCACCGAGTCCACCTCGAGGATTCCGGACGACTTACGGACCTTCGCGAGCAGCTCGTACTTGCCCTTCGCCTCGAGCTTCGACTCCAGGACGAGGTCCTCGACGAAGTGCGCAACCACGCCGTCCTTGCCGGGCGAGGTGACGATCAGCAGACGCTCGGCGCCCGATTCGGCCGCCTCACCCGCCACAAGCTCGATCCCCGGTGTGTCGACCACGGGTAGCAGTTCCTTCGGCACGGTCTTGGTGGCGGGGAGGAAGCGAGTACCCATACCCGCCGCCGGCACGACCGCGGTTCTGAAATGCCGCGCGACCTCGGTCGAATTGTTCGTCATAAGCTCCAACCCTAACTTTTGCCGACGAAGTGATGGCTCGGTGATCCTAAGGTGACGAATATGCATCCCCCGACCAAGGCCGATTGGCGCACCAAGGTTCTCGATGGACGGCGCACGCTCGGCGCCGAACGACGCCGTAGCGAGAATGCCGCTTTGGCCACGTTAGCCGCAACGCTCGTTCCCGCCGACACGACCGTGTGCGCGTACGTGCCCGTCGGCTCCGAGCCCGGCGCCATCTCGATGCTCGACGCGCTCACCGATGCGGGTGCCGAGGTCCTCGTACCGATCACTCGGCCGGACGCGCCGCTGTGCTGGGCACGCTTCCTCGGTCCCGACACACTGGTCGCGGCCGGTTTCGGATTGCACGAACCCACCGGCGACGTACTGCCGCCCGAGACGGTGGGCCGGGCACACACCGTTCTCGTCCCGGCTCTCGCGGTGGACCTTCGTGGCGTGCGGCTGGGCCGCGGCGCCGGGTTCTACGACCGCACCCTCCACCTGGCCGCGCCTGATGCGCGGATCGTTGCGGTGGTGCGCGACGACGAACTTGTCGACGAACTGCCCGAAGATCCGCACGACATTCGGATGGGGTGGGCGCTCACACCCGGATCGGGACTGGTTCGCCTCGGCTCCGGCCGAGGTGCGGAACAACACAGTCCCTAGATTTGTTGGCACTGTCGACTGTAGAGTGCTAAAGCCGAACTTATACGCGGAGGAGTCCCCGGTGCCCACTTATTCTTACGCCTGCACGACCTGCGACAACAAGTTCGACATCGTGCAGTCGTTCAGCGACGAGTCGTTGACCGAATGCCCACAATGCGCCGGAAAGCTTCGCAAGCTCTTCAACTCGGTCGGCATCGTCTTCAAGGGCAGCGGCTTCTACCGCACCGATTCGCGCAGCGGCAGCACCTCGAGCGAATCCTCGACCCTGCGAAGACCGAGACCAAGTCGGATCCGGCGCCTGCCGCGGCATCGACGTCCGCATCGTCGACCTCGACCTCGACCGTCGCAGCCGCCAGCTGACAGGTCCAACTCCCCGGAGTTGTCCACAGGCACCCTGTTCATCCACAGGCTGCCCGAATTCGCCGGTTCTCAGGTCCGATGGGCAGATCCGAACCCTAGGTTCGGAGAATGCCCGTCGGACTTCTGTCGTTTCGTAACCATGCTCCGCGCCCCGCATCGTCGCTGGAGTCGAACCTCCCCGACCGCATCCGCACCCTCATGCGCCCCGGCTGGGCCCGCACCGTTGCCGCCAGGCGGGTCGTAGCGGCG
>BBEG01000542.1 GCA_001312645.1 Rhodococcus sp. JCM 9791 | reverse complement strand
GTTGCAGCATCGCCGCGGCCAGGCCGAGGACCGCGACGGCGAAGTCCAACGGTCCCGGATCAGGTTGCGACCACAGTGTCAGTGCGGTCAGCACGCCGACTCCGGTTGCCATACCGATCAGTTCGCGGGGGCGGGGATTTCGGCGCTCGATCACGGGGCGATGCTATCCACGGATCGACCGGTTCCGTCACCTACGAAAGTAGGAGGCGCCCCGGCCTCGCGGCCGATGTGGCAGGGCTCGCACACGTACGACACTGACCGGCATGAGCATCCCTTTCGGCTACCTGATCGGACTCGCCGTCCTCGCGATCCCCGCCGTGCCCGTTCCGCGCCTCCGCGAAGGCGCAGGCACCGTGGTCTTCCTCCTGTGCATGGTCGTCAACGAACTGCCGTTCCTCGCGATCGCCGGTTTCGCCGCCAGCACTGCTCTCGCATACTCCGAGGGCGACCTCACCTCACCGCTCACCGTCGCTGCCGCCGTCGTCGCCGCGGCGTGCATCGGGCTGATCACGTGGAAGGGGATACGTACCCAGCGGGTCCTCCGAGACGCACTGGGCGACATCATCGTCACCCGTCGTGTCTCGTACTTGCGACTCCTACTGCATCCCTTCCCCTTCCGACCACGATCGGTCGAGCGGACCGCGAATATCGCCTACGGCACGGCGGGCAAGCGCAATCTGATGGACGTCTACCGGCACCGCTCGCACCCCACCGGTGCCCCCGTCCTCATCCACTTCCACGGTGGCTATTACGCCATGGGCCGCAAGAACACCCAATCCCGGCCGATGCTCCACCACCTCGCCTCCCGAGGTTGGGTGTGCATCAGCGCGAACTACCGGCTGCGCCCCGAGGCCGGTTTCGAGGACCACTTGATCGACGCCAAGCGTGTCATCGCCTGGGTCCGCGAGCACGGCCACGAGTGGGGCGCCGACCCCGACCGGATCGTCCTCACCGGCTCGTCCGCCGGTGCCCACATGTCGACGATGGCAGGCTTCACTCAGGGCAGGTCGGAGTACCAGCCGGGCTTCGAGGAGGTCGACACCTCGGTATCGGCAGTCGTCGGTCTCGGCGGCTACTACGGCCCGTACTTCGGTCGCGGCGACGACACCGATCCGTTCGCCCAGGCCCACGCGGATGCGCCCCCGGTCATGATCGTTCACGGCGACCACGATTCCCTCGTCCACATTTCCATCGCCCGCGCCTTCGCGAAGCGGCTGCGCGAGGTCTCGTGCCGGACGGTCTACGCGGAACTGCCCGGCGCCCACCACGGCTTCGACGTGTTCCACTCGCCCCGTTTCGACGCGGTCGTCGATTCGGTCGAGGCCTTCGCGACCCGGGCCTGGTCTCAGGCCCCGGGGCAGGCCACACGGTGAGCCGTCGCGTCGGGCACGGTGTGCCTCGTACGATCGGAACTGCATGCCAGATGTACCGACGCTTCCACCGTGCACCGCCGGCGACTGGGACAACGCTCGCCGGCGGCGGCGCCTGCGCGACACGAGGACAGGTCACAGCTGGCGCCGGTTCGGCCGGGCACGCCGGTTCCTCGCGCGCACCGCGATCGCCACGGTGCCGCTCATTGCCCTCTACACCCAGTACTGGCATTTCGACGTCGCACCCATGCGGGAGCAACTCGCCGAGACGCAGCCGCGCATCCATCACATCTACGACGCGCAGGATGCCGACGGCCGCGACACCGCCGTCGTCGACCTCGTCGGACTGGGCAATCTCGACGCCACAGACACCGCGAGGGCGCTGCCCGCGCTGAGCGGCTCGGGGACGTGTGGGCAGTCGAGTACGACAACTCCGGTCTCGACACCGCCGTGGTGAGCCGTCTCGTCGCCGCACGCGCCGAGACCTTGGGCATCGACTCGGTGATCCTCACCGGCCACAGCATGGGTGGGATCATCGCGCTCGAGGTCGCCGAGCATCTGTATCAGGACACACCGCTCGAGGTGCTCGGGGTGATCCTCGACTGCACACCGATCGACCTGCACGCCGTGCGCGCAGACAGCCGCGATGCGGGCGAAGAGCTGCTCCGGTGGATCGGCTGGATCCCCGGTGCCCGTGAAAGCCGGATCATGCGGATGACCATCGAGATCGCGGCACGCCAGCACAGGTTCGTCCTTCCGTCGGATCGTTGGTACCGACGCATCGACGGCTCCGAATTCCTCGACGTCGTCGATGAGTCCTGAAGGACAAGATCCTGTCGACCGACTCCGCGAGCAACGGTCTGATCGAATCGCAGTTCCGGGCGATCGTCGCATCCGGTGCCTCCGACAGCCTGCGGGTGCTCGCCACCGAGCAGGACGACAAGGTGCGACCGGCGATCGTGTTCGTGCGGCCACGGCACGCGCTGAACGACCAGGTCGTGGACGTCGAGTACACACAGCAGGCCCTCGTCGAACACTCCGGCGGTGTCGACGGCACCCTGCTGGTCGCAAAGATCGATCACACCGGTCACGCGAATCCGATCCAGGCACCCGAGGCCTACGACAACGCGATCACCGACCGGGTCGAACCGTTCATCGATCTACGCCCTGGAGAGAACCTCGGCAGCGACAACGACGGCGACACCGGCACGACAACCGGGCCGTCCGTCGGTCCGTGACTTTCTACGGCACCCACCCCACGTTCACCTTCTCGTTGCCTCCAACTCGCTTCGAGCTTCTACGGTCCCTCGGTTGAACCTAGAGACTGAGGGAGACAGCCCCGTGGCCCGCAAAGAGTTACCTCTGATCGTCATGCACGACGGAAAATCGTCGCGCTCGAACATCACCTGCAAGTACAAGTGCGGTGACGCCTGCTCGCACGACGTACCCAACACCTCCGGCGGTGCCTACTTCGGCGACATCGTGCGTCACGCGATGTCGCGG
>BBEG01000541.1 GCA_001312645.1 Rhodococcus sp. JCM 9791 | reverse complement strand
CGCGACCGAGCAGTTCCATCGACTCGTAGAGCGGCGGGCTCACATGCGAGCCCGTCACGGCGACGCGGACGGGCGCGAATGCCTTCCTGGGCTTGAGCCGAGATCGTCGATCAGCTTCGCTTTGAGCGCACCTTCGAGCGCCGGAGTGGTCCACGCGTCGAGGCCCTCGACGGCCACAATCGTCGCGTCGAGCACCGCCGCGGCATCCTCCTTGAGGTTCTTCGCGGCGGACGCCTCGTCGAGTTCGAAGTCCGCCTCGTCGACGAAGAGGAACTTCAGCAGACCCCATGCGTCACTGAGGACGACGATGCGGGTTTGGACGAGGTCGGCTGCCACAGCGAAAAGCTGATCATCCACGTCCGGGGTGATGTGGCCGTGTTCGACAAGGAAGGCCTTCAGGCGCGCCGCGAAGTCTGCGGGTTCGAGCAACCGGATGTGCTCGGCATTGATCGCGTCGGCCTTCTTCTGGTCGAAGCGGGCCGGGTTCGAGTTGACCTTGGAGATGTCGAATGCTGCAACCATCTCGTCGAGGGAGAACACGTCACGGTCGTCGGCGAGCCCCCAGCCGAGGAGCGCGAGATAGTTGAGCAGGCCCTCCGGAATGAATCCGCGATCCCGATGAAGGAAGAGGTTCGACTCCGGGTCGCGCTTGGACAGCTTCTTGTTGCCCTGACCCATCACGAACGGCAGGTGCCCGAACTCTGGAGTGAAGTCGGCCACGCCGATACGCTGCAGTGCGGCATACAACGCGAGCTGACGGGGCGTCGACGAGAGCAGATCCTCACCGCGCAGCACATGAGTGATCTTCATCAGGCGTCGTCGACGGGGTTGACGAGCGTGTACAGCGGGATGCCGTTGCCGCGCGTGAGCGCGAAGTCGGGCACGGTGCCCGCCTTGAACGTCGTCTCACCGCGCACGAGGTCGTTCCATCGCAGATCATCGGCCGGCATCCGGAGCCGCACGACCGGTTTGCGCCCCTCGTCGAGGTAGGCCTGCCGCTGCTCCGAGGTGAGGTCGCGGTCGAAATTGTCGTACCCCAGCTTGGGGTCGCGACCAGCCGCCTTGTGCCGTGCCTCGACCTCCTCCGGCGTCGAGAACGACTCGTACGCCTCACCGGCTTCGAGGAGCTTCGCTACGACGTCGAGGTGCAGATCCCGTCGCTGCGACTGCCGATAGGGCTCGTAGGGGCCACCCACCTCGGGCCCCTCGTCCCATTCGAGACCGAGCCAGCGCAACGCGTCGAGGATCGCCTGGTACGACTCCTCGCTGTCCCGGGCGGCGTCGGTGTCTTCGATACGAAAGACGAACGTGCCGCCGTGGTGCCGGGCGAATGCCCAGTTGAACAGGGCGGTACGCACGAGGCCGACATGCGGGGTGCCGGTCGGGGACGGACAGAAACGGACGCGAACTTCGCTGGTGGTCATCGGCTCACTCGGGTCGAGGGACGGAAATCAAGACCCTCTCAGGTTAGTCCCCGACCGCGCCACAGGAACGGCGGACCGACAGCTCAGGCGCCCTTCGCGATGACGGGTTGGTGAGCGTGCCGATCTTCTCGACCGTCACCGAGACGGTGTCGCCGGCTTCGATCGGCCCGACTCCTTCCGGCGTGCCCGTGAGGATGACGTCGCCCGGCAGCAAGGTCATGACCGCCGATACCCATTCCACGAGTGCCGGAATATCGTGCACCATCATCGAAGTCCGGCTGCGTTGACGGGGCTGCCCGTTGACCTCGGCGGAGATTTCGAGGTCGGAGGCATCGAGATCGGTTTCGATCCAGGGGCCGAGGGGACAGAACGTGTCGTGCCCCTTGGCACGTGCCCATTGGCCGTCCTTCGCCTGATGGTCGCGGGCGGACACGTCGTTGGCGACCGTGTACCCGAGGATCGCTTCGCGGGCCTTCGCCGCGGTGACGTCCTTGCACGGTCGTCCGATGACCACCGCAAGCTCGGCCTCGTGATGTACCAGCGAGGTGTTCCGCGGAATCACGATGGGCGCACCGGGGCCGATGATGGATGTATTGGGCTTGAGGAAGATTACGGGCTCGTCAGGCACCTCGTTGCCCGATTCCGCCGCGTGGGCCGCGTAATTGCGCCCGACGGCGATCACCTTGCTCGCGAGGATCGGTGCGAGCAGCCGCACATCCGCGAGCGGCCAACTCCGGCCGGTGAAGGTGGGGGTACCGAACGGATGCTCGGCGATCTCTTTCGCGATCGCGGAGTCCCCCTCCCCTTCGATACTGACGAAAGCGACACCGTCCGGACTAGCGATTCGACCAAGGCGCATGCGGGGAGTCTATCTGTGGCCGTGCACTCCGATCGATCTGCCGGTCGCCGGGGTATAGAGTTCCCGTAGAATTTCATTCTACGGGATATATTTCTCAGATAGTGAGACGTCATGGTGGACACCCTCACCCTCGGGAACCGACGGTGGCTGATCCTGGCGCTGGGCGTCTTCGCCCAGACTGCGCAGGCGACGGTCGTCAACGGTGCCGCATTTCTCATCCCGACCTGGCACGACGAGACCGGATTCACCCTCGCGCAGGCGGGAACCCTCGCCGCCGCACCGCTGTTCGGCGGCATGTTCACGCTCGTCGCATGGGGAGCCCTCGCCGATCGTTTCGGCGAACGGCTCGCATTGTCTGCCGGCATGGCCATCGCCGCGGCCGCAGTCACCGCTGCGATGTTCACCACGTCTTCCGCCGTCCTGGGGGTGCTGCTCGCGTGCGGCGGTGCGGGAGCGGTGAGTGCCAATGCCGCCAGCGGGCGCGTGGTCGTCGGCTGGTTTCCGATGCATCAGCGCGGGCTCGCGATGGGCATCCGTCAGATGTCTGTGCCGCTCGGCGTGGCAGCGTCCGCACTCGTCATTCCACACCTGGCACGCGATCA
>BBEG01000540.1 GCA_001312645.1 Rhodococcus sp. JCM 9791 | reverse complement strand
CACTCGCCGACGCGCAGCAGACAGCACACGCGCAGGGGGACACCGGGGGCGCTCGCGCCCGTGGCTCCCAATCGGAACGCACGAAGAACGGCCGCGCGACTTCGCAGAACACACGAAGGCGCGAAAGCAACGGCAGGACCGGAGAGCGAGGAAATCGTAGGTGAGTGGGGACAAGGCAGGACTGTCCGTCGTGGTGGCCGGAGGGGGTACGGCAGGGCACATCGAACCGGCTCTCGCGGTGGCCGACGCGATTCGTGAACTGATACCGGACGCCGTCGTGACGCGCTCGGGACCTCACGTGGCTCGAGACGACATTGGTGCCGCGCCGCGGGTACGCGCTCGAACTGATCCCCCGGTGCCGCTGCCCCGCAAACCCACGCTCGACCTCCTCGCGCTCCCTGCGCGAGTGGTGGAGTCCGTCCGGCGCACCCGTGACGTGCTCGGCCGAGTCGACGCAGACGTCGTCGTCGGCTTCGGTGGTTATGTTGCGCTCCCCGCATACCTCGCGGCAGGAAGCGGAATGCTGCGTCGCAGACGCCGCATTCCCGTCGTCGTCCACGAAGCGAACGCCAGCGCCGGAATCGCCAACAAGATCGGCGCCCTGCGCGCCGCCCGAGTGCTCGCCGCCGTTCCCGGATCCGGCATCAGGAGGAAAGGCGAGGCCGACATCGTCGGGATCCCGGTACGCTCCTCGATCACCGAACTCGACCGCGCTCGCTGCGCGCCGAGGCACGTCGCCACTTCGGACTTCCCGACGACGTGCCGGTGCTGCTGGTGTTCGGCGGCTCTCAGGGTGCACGGTCACTCAACGACGCAGTGGTCGGTGCCGCGGCCGGCCTCGCCGAGGCCGGCGTCGCTGTCCTGCACGCGCACGGACCGAAGAACACCGTCGACGTTCCCGCCCATCCCGGTCACGCGAAGGCGCCCTATGTGGCTGTGCCGTATCTCGAACGAATGGACCTCGCCTATTCGGCGGCGGACGCGGTGGTCTGCCGCTCCGGCGCGATGACAGTGGCGGAGGTCTCGGCGGTGGGACTGCCGGCCGTGTACGTGCCCTTACCTCACGGTAACGGCGAGCAGGAACTCAACGCCCGACCGATCGTGGCGGCAGGTGGTGGAATGATCGTGGCAGACGCCGAGCTCACGCCGGCGTTCGTGGCCGACACCGTCACGCCGTTGCTGGGTGATCCCGGTCGGCTCGCGAGATGGGACGGAACGCGGCGGCCGCCGGGCATCGCAGTGCTGCAGCCGAAGTGGCCCGAATCGTGCTGGAGGTCGCCGGCGTGGAACCGAACAGGAGTCGAGAATGAGCGTGCAGCTGCCTGCAGAGCTTCAGCGGGTGCACATGGTGGGGATCGGCGGTGCGGGAATGTCGGGCATCGCCCGGATCCTGCTCGCTCGTGGTGGTGAGGTGTCCGGATCGGATGCGAAGGAGAGCCGAGGAGTTCTCGCACTCCGCGCGCGAGGAGCACAAGTCCGGATCGGTCATCACGCCGACGCGCTCGACCTGATCGACGGCGGACCGACCGTGGTCGTCACGACCCACGCCGCGATCCCCAAGGACAACCCCGAACTCGTGGCGGCCCGTGAGCGGGGCATTCCCGTTCTGTTGCGACCAGCAGTGCTCGCCGCCCTGATGCACGAGTACCGCACCTACCTGGTCTCCGGAACACACGGCAAGACATCGACCACGTCGATGTTGGTAGTGACTCTCCAGCACTGCGGGTTCGATCCATCGTTCGCCGTCGGCGGCGAACTCAACGAATCCGGTACCAACGCCCACCACGGCAGCGGCGACGTCTTCGTCGCGGAGGCCGACGAGAGTGACGGTTCGCTGCTGCAGTACGACCCGAACGTCGTGATCGTGACGAACGTCGAACCCGATCACCTCGACTTCTTCGGTACCCCCGAGGCATACACCCAAGTGTTCGACGACTTCATCGCCAAGATAGTCCCGGGCGGCCTGCTCATCGTCTGCCTCGACGACGCCGGGTCCGCCGCACTCGCCGAGCGCGTCGTCGCACTCGGTCGAACCGATCTCCGAATTGCCGGGTACGGCACGGCCGACGTCATCGGCACGGGCGAGACCGTCCGCGGCGTCCCGGTCGGAGTGCGCCTGCTCGCGTGGGAGGCGAAGGACATCGGCGGCGTCGCCGAATTCCATCTCGCCGGAGAAGACGCACCGCGCACCGTCCGCCTGTCGGTACCGGGTCGGCACATGGCCCTCAACGCCCTCGCAGCCCTGCTGGCAGCACTCGAGTCCGGCGCATCCGTGGACGAGGCGATCGAAGGGCTCGCCGGGTTCGGCGGTGTCCACCGGCGGTTCCAGTTCAGTGGGCGCGAACAAGGCGTGCGGGTCTTCGACGACTACGCACACCATCCCACCGAGGTGCGCGCCGTCCTCGCGGCGGCCGCGGAACTCGTGGCAGGCGAGCCGTTGCGCTATACGGAGTCCGGCACCGAGCGTCCCCGAGTGATCGTCGTGTTCCAGCCGCACCTGTATACACGCACCGAAACGTTCGCGACGGAGTTCGGCGCCGCCCTCGACCTGGCCGACGAAGTGGTGGTCCTCGACGTCTACGGGGCCCGCGAAGAACCGATTCCCGGTGTGAGTGGCGCGCTGGTCGCGCAAGCGGTCTCGAAGCCGGTGCACTACCAACCGGACCTGTCGCTCGTACCGCGCCAGGTGGCTCGCCTGAGCCGTCCCGGCGACATCGTCATCACCATGGGTGCAGGTGACGTCACGATGCTCGGACGCCAGATCCTCGATGCCCTGCACAGCAAGCCCGGCCGTTTCCGGTCGACGGGCGTCGGAAGGGAGTCGAGCGGTTCGTGACACCCGATTCCACCAAGACCACCGAACGTAGAGCGACGCGTCGCGGGCG
>BBEG01000539.1 GCA_001312645.1 Rhodococcus sp. JCM 9791 | reverse complement strand
CGACGCGCTGCGGCTGCTTCATGCCGACCCTGCGGCGCCGTGGACTGTTTCTTCGCTCGCCCACCGCACCGGGGTGTCGCGGTCGACACTGGCCAAACGGTTCGCCGATCTGGTCGGTGAACCGCCGTTGGCCTACCTCACCCGCCGGCGCATGATGCTCGCAGCGGATCTGCTGATCGAACAGGAGGGGGCAACCATCGCGGACGTTGCCCGCGCTGTGGGGTACTCCGATCCCTTCGGGTTCAGTGCAGCGTTCAAACGAGTTCGAGGCACCAACCCGAGCGAGTTCCGGCGAATCCAGGCGTGAAATCGGTCGGATATGTGAGGCGCTACGACAAAGGGCACGATCTCCGGATGGAGATCATGCCCTGGAGATGGTGGAGCTGAGGGGAATCGAACCCCTGACCTCTTCGATGCGAACGAAGCGCGCTACCAACTGCGCCACAGCCCCGAAGGTTCCGTAGAACCAACTCGCAAACCTTAGCAAACGCGGACCGTGAACACGAAATCCGGTATATACGCAGGTCGCAGGTCCTAAAGGCGGAAGGCCCGCACCTGGTGATACGGGCCTTCCGAAGTCGTTCTCCCAGGTTTCCGGTCATGCGCCGGAGGCGCGCCGGACCGGAAAGTCGTCGGGTTCGTCGTAGCCCGAGCCGACATGGCCCGAGTCGGCGTAGTCGCCGTAGTCGCGTCGAACCTGTCGAGGTGCTCGAATTCGGGGTCTTCGTCGTCGACCTCGAGAACCACTGCCCCCGGGCGACGCAGTCGCGACGGAACTTCGCCGAAGTCACCCTCGCCGCGCACGTGCACTCCGGTTGCCGCCGACCGCTGCAGGCGGGCCATTCTGCGCCGACGAATGTCCTGTTCGAGGCGGACCTGGCGACGCAGATAGAACAGGTAGCCGACAAACACTGCCACCACGAGGCCACACACCCACCACATGACGGGCGACAGGATCAAGCCCAGCGCCGCAGTCATGATGGCGCCGATGAGCAGACCCAGGACGGCGCGCTGGCGGAACTCGTATCGTTCGGCCGAAGCCACTGCGTCGGCCTGCGGATCGAATCCACCTCGGCCACGGCGACGCGGGACGCTCTGCCGAACCGGCGGACCGTCGGCCTCGTACTGGTAATCGTCGGAGTCGACCTGCTCGGCGCCGTCGAGGTCGCTGAATTCGAGTTCGGTGTCGGGCCTGTCGTCGATCTGAGTGTTCATACGAGCCTCCGCATGGCGGTGCGTGTGATCACGACTCGGACGCCAGTTCGGATCAGTGCGGTGACCTGCCGCGGGCCCGCGGGGGGCCTTCGGCTTCTCGTCACCGCGATGTAGAACCGTGTTGCGAGTGCGGCGTCGGTCGTCTGACGGATGCGAGGACGCTTCGTGACCAGCATGGGAACCAGGACGAACAACCACACGGCAACTAGCCCGATCCACAGGAGTGAGTTCGGCATTCCGGCGGCCCTCCTCCCAGTTGTCGCCTACCAGTCCGTCGACGCCACTGACCCTTCCAGGTTAACGGCATCATCACTCTTATCTCTACAGAAACGCCGACTCAGACGGCTACTGCCGTCACACGAGTCACGCGAAACCATGTGACACACTCTTCACTCTAGTCACACAGATATATATCTGCGCTGAGGATTGTTACTCAGATTGCACGTAACTTGCATTACACGCAGCGGACGGTTCTCTCCGGATCGAGCAGCGACGGACACTCAGGCCCAGGTCGCGCGGCCACTGTGCACCAATCGGTCTGCCACCGAACCCGGAACTTCCTCGGCAGTCATCGCAACGAGAAGATGATCACGAAACCGTCCGTGCACATCGAGGTACCGCTGCAACACGCCTTCCTCGCGGAAACCGACGTTCCGCAGCACGGCGCGGCTGGGCTCGTTCTCCGGGCGCACAGTCGCCTCGACACGGTGCAGGCCGAGGGGTCCGAAGCAGTGATCGAGCCCGAGCGCGAGAGCTGCCGTCGCCACCCCGAGTCCGTTGACTTCCTTCTCGACCCAATATCCGATCCACGCCGATCTCAGTGCACCGCGCACGATGTTGCCCACCGTGATCTGACCGCAGTACCGACCGTCGAGCTCGATCGCCATGGGCACCATCAGCTTTGCGGGCCTCCGCGCGCAGACTCCGATACAGACCCGGCCACACCGAGATGTGGTGCCGCATATCCCACGGCGACTCCCCCGTCGGCTCCCACGGCTCGAGATGCTCGCGGTCACGCGTGCGCAGCCGACTCCAGGCTGCGGCATCCCTCAGGCGCACCGACCGCACCGTCACCAGCCCACCCGCGACGCGAAGCGGCCCCAGATCGGCCGGCCACCCAGGGTGACGACTCATCCACGCTGCCCGAGGAACGACACATCCACCGGGTCGCCCGTGCGGATCTCGGACACATCCGGCGGAACCAGCACCAGGCAATTCGCTTCCGCGAGGGTCGCAAGCAGGTGCGACGACCCGCCTGTGGCACCGCCGAGGGCCTGCACGAGATAGTCGCCCGTCGCCTCGTCGCGCATGAGCTGTCCGCGCAGGAAACCCTTACGCCCGGGAATCGACGTGATCGGTGCGACCGTGCGGGCCGTGATGATCCGTCGCATCGGCTGACGTCGTCCCAGCGCGATCCGGATGAGCGGACGCACCATCACCTCGAACACGACCAGAGAACTCACCGGATTCGACGGAAGCAAGAACGTGGGCACCTCGTCGCGTCCGAGCTGCCCGAAGCCCTGAACGGACCCCGGATGCATGGCCACCCGCTCGACCTCGAGCGTCCCGAGGTCGCTCAGGGCCTCGCGGACGTCGTCGAGAGCACCGCCGCCGACCGCGCCCGCGATCACCACGATCTCCGAGCGGATCAGCTGACCCTCCACCACCTCG